>JBKOYY010000030.1:0-16619 GCA_046725615.1 Pseudomonadota bacterium | reverse complement strand
GGCCGTCGCGTCTATTCGTCGATCAAGGACCTGAAGCCGGTGAAGAACGGCCTCGGGATCTCGATCCTGTCGACGCCGAAGGGCGTCATGTCGGACACCGCGGCCCGCGAGGCCAACGTGGGCGGCGAAGTGCTCTGCCGGGTCTACTAAGATGTCTCGTATCGGAAAGAAGACGGTTCCCGTCCCGAACGGCGTGACGGTGACCATCGACGGCCAGACGGTGACGGTGAAGGGGCCCAAGGGCCAACTCGCCTGGACCGTGGCCGAAGAGATCGAGGTCAAGCAGGAAGGTTCGGAGCTTACGCTCTCGAAGCGCCAGGAGACCACCCGCGCCCAGGCGATGTGGGGCCTCTCCCGCACGCTGGTGAACAACATGGTCGTGGGCGTCACCCAGGGCTACGAGGAAACCCTCGAGCTGGTGGGCGTCGGCTACCGCGCCGCGATGAAGGGCCAAGCGCTCTCCATGCAGCTTGGCTTCAGCCACGACGTGGACATCCCGCCGCCGGCGGGCATCGCGTTCGCGACGCCCAAGCAGACTGAGATCAAGATCTCGGGCATCGACAAGCAGCTGGTCGGCGAAACCGCCGCCCGGATCCGCCGCATCCGTCCGCCGGAGCCCTACAAGGGCAAGGGCGTGCGTTATGCCGGCGAGAAGGTCCGGCGCAAGGAAGGCAAGAAGAAGTAAGCCATGGCGCTCTCTCCCCGCGACACCACCAAGCGCCGCGCGCAACGCGTCCGCACCCGTCTTCGCACGGTGGCGAACGGCCGCCCGCGGCTGTCGGTCTTCCGCTCGGCCAAGAACATCTACGCCCAGGTCATCGATGATGAACGCGGCGTGACGCTCGCGGCCGCCTCTTCGCTGGAAGGCGAAAAGAAGGAAAAGGGCTCGGACAAGGACGCCGCCGCCCGCGTCGGCGCCCTCGTGGCCCAGCGCGCGATCGAGAAGGGCGTCAAGGACGTCGTCTTCGACCGTGGCGGCTACCTGTACCACGGCCGGGTGAAGGCCCTGGCGGACGCCGCGCGCGAAGCCGGCCTGAATTTCTAAGGAACGATCATGGCTCGCAGGAACGAAGAGCGCGGCGATCGGCGCAATCGCGAAGAAGAACGCGACAGCGAAATCGTCGAGAAGCTGGTCCACATCAACCGCGTCGCCGCCACCGTGAAGGGCGGCCGCCGGTTCTCCTTCGCCGCGCTGATGGTCGTTGGTGACCAGAAGGGGCGCGTGGGCTTCGGTCATGGCAAGGCGCGTGAAGTGCCGGAAGCCATCCGCAAGGCGACCGAAGAAGCCAAGAAGTCGATGATCCGGGTGCCGCTGCGCGAATCCCGGACCCTGCACCATGACGGCAACGGCCGTTGGGGCGCGGGCAAGGTGATGGTCCGTGCGGCGCCTCCCGGCACCGGCGTCATCGCCGGCGGCCCGATGCGCGCGGTGCTGGAAACCCTGGGCGTCCAGGACGTGGTCGGCAAGTCGGTCGGTTCGTCCAACCCCTACAACATGGTGCGCGCGACGTTCGAAGCGCTGAAGGCCCAGTCCTCGCCCCGCCAAGTGGCGGCCAAGCGCGGCAAGAAGGTCTCGGACGTGATCGGCCGCCGCGCCGACGGCGCCTCGGCCCAGGCCGCGGCTGCCGACGCGGAAGGTTAAGCACATGGCCAAGATCACCGTTCGTCAGACCGGCAGCCCGATCCGCCGGACCAAGGACCAGCGCGCCACGCTCGTCGGCCTCGGCCTGAACCGCGTGGGTCGCGTGTCGACGCTGGAGGACACTCCCTCCGTGCGCGGCATGGTCGCCAAGGTCGCCCACCTCGTCGAGGTGGTGGAATAGTCCTTCCGTTCGTGCCATAGGCACGGCGTTGCGGGCGGGGCGCGAGCCTCGCCCATCGGCGTTTCTACGCCACAGTTTTCAAAAGCCGAGTCGGGGCCCGGCCCCGGCGACAGATCTCCAAGGAGAGGCATATGACCAAGCTGAACGACCTGGCCCCGCGTGAGGGCTCCACCAAGGGCCGCATGCGCGTCGGCCGCGGCCCGGGCTCCGGCAAGGGCAAGACCGCCGGTCGCGGCGTGAAGGGCCAGAAGGCCCGGAGCGGCGTGGCGATCCACGGTTTCGAAGGCGGCCAGATGCCGCTGCACATGCGCATGCCGAAGCGCGGCTTCAACTCGCGCAACCGGAAGGACTTCGCCGAGGTGAACCTGTGGCGCATCGAGCAGGCGATCGCCGCCGGCAAGCTCGACGCCAAGGCCACCATCGACGCCGACGCCCTGCTGAAGGCCGGCGTCATCCGTCGGGTCAAGGACGGCGTGAAGCTGCTGGGCGAGGGCGAGCTGAAGTCGAAGCTGACCCTCACCGTCTATTCGGCCACCGCCTCGGCCCGCGCCGCGGTCGAGAAGGCCGGTGGCACCCTGACGACGACGAAGCCGGAAGCGGCCGTCGAAGCCTGAAGCCCATTCGATGCGCCGGCCTCGCTAAAACGGCCGGCGCGTCCTATGTGAGCACGACTACCGAGTCAGGGGATTTGCCGAATGGCTTCGGCCGCTGAACAGCTTGCCGCCAATCTGAACTTCGACGCCTTCCGCAAGGCGACGGAGCTTCACAAGCGTATCTGGTTCACGATCTGGGCGATGATCATCTATCGCCTCGGGACCTACATTCCGATCCCCGGCATCGACCCGGTGGCCTTCCAGCAGGCCTTCCAGGGCCAGGCTCAAGGCATCCTGGGCATGTTCAACATGTTCTCGGGCGGCGCCGTCCAGCGGATGGCCATCTTCGCCCTGAACGTGATGCCTTACATCTCGGCCTCCATCATCGTGCAGCTGCTCGGGACGGTCTATCCGCCGTGGGAGAAGCTGCGGAAGGAAGGCGGGGAGGCGGGTCGAAAGACCCTCAACCAGTACACCCGCTACCTCACGGTCGCCCTGGCGGTCGTGCAGTCGTTCTTCATCGCCGCCGGCATGGTGCAGAGCCCCGGCCTGGTGGAGACCTCGGCGCCGTTCTTCATCATCTCGACTGTCGTCACTCTCACGGGCGGCACCATGTTCCTGATGTGGCTGGGCGAGCAGATCACCAGCCGCGGCGTCGGCAACGGCATCTCGCTGATCATCTTCGCGGGTATCGTGGCGGTGCTGCCTCAGTACATCTTCCAGGCGCTGGAGCTCACGCGGACCGGCTCGATGGCGGGCGGCTCGCTGCTGCTCATCGCCGTGCTGGTCGTCGTCGTGACGGTGGCCATCGTCTTCATGGAGCGCTCTCAGCGCCGCCTGCTGGTGCAGTACCCCAAGCGCCAGGTGGGTAACCGCATGTTCGGCGGCGACACCTCGTTCCTGCCGCTGAAGATCAATACCTCGGGCGTGATCCCGCCGATCTTCGCCTCGTCGCTGCTGCTGCTGCCGGCGACCGCCATGGCGGCGTTCGCGACCGCCGACCTCCCGGAGTGGCTGCAATGGCTGCCGGTGGCGGTGGGCCAGCTCCAGCACGGCCAGCCGCTGTTCATGGTGCTGTACGGCGCCCTGATCGTCTTCTTCTGCTTCTTCTACACCTCGGTCGTGTTCAATCCCGAGGACACCGCGGAGAACCTGCGCAAGTACGGCGGCTTCCTGCCGGGCATCCGGCCGGGCAAGCGCACCGCTGAGTACCTCGACTTCGTGCTGACCCGCCTGACGGTCATCGGCGCGGCCTACATCACGGTCGTGTGCCTGCTGCCGGAAGCGATCATCAGCATGACGGGCGCGCAGTTCTACCTGGGCGGCACCTCGCTCCTGATCGTCGTCAGCGTGACGATGGATACGGTGGCGCAGATCCAGTCCCACCTGCTGGCCCACCAGTACGAGGGCCTGATCAAGAAGTCGAAGCTGCGGGGCCGCGGGCGCTGAGCCCACGGACCCTTGGCTGACGTAGGGCGACGGCGCCATCAGAGCGCCGGGGCGAGGGGAGAGTCGGACCTATGAACCTGATCCTTTTCGGTCCGCCGGCGGCGGGCAAGGGCACCCAGGCCAAGCGCCTGGTCGACCAGCGCAACATGGTGCAGCTCTCGACGGGCGACATGCTGCGGGCGGCCATCGCGTCGGGGTCCGAGCTGGGCCAGCGCGTGTCGGGCATTATGCAGCGCGGCGAACTGGTGTCGGACGGGATCGTCATCGAGCTCATCGAGAACCGCCTGCCTGAGGCCGAGGCCGCCGGCGGCGCGATCTTCGACGGCTTCCCCCGCACCCTGGCCCAGGCCGAGGCGCTGGACGCGATGCTGAAGGGCCGGGGCCGGCAGATCGACCTGGTCATCCGGCTGAAGGTGGACGACGCGGCTTTGAAGGAGCGCATCGCGGGCCGCTTCGCCGAGAGCGGCCGGGCCGACGACAACCCCGAGAGCTTCGCCGTGCGCCTCGATGCGTACAACGCCCAGACCGCCCCGCTGCTGCCGTACTACCAGGGGCAGGGCAAGCTGGTCGAAGTGGACGGCATGGGCTCCATCGAGGCCGTCGCCGCCGCCATCGACGCGGCGCTGAAGGCCAAGGCCTAGAGCAGCGTCAGGTTGGGCCGGGCGATCATCAGCCAGAAGATCGCCACCACAGCCGCGAACGCCGGAAATCCGAAGGCGAACCACAGCCTGAAGAGGCGGTGATAGGCGGCAGGCAGGGGCTCTCCCGCCTCCGCTGCCCGCTGCGCGAGCGTCCGCATGCGCCCCTGCATCCACACCACCGGCAGCCACCAGGCGCCCGTCCACAGGTAGAGCGCGACCGACAGCACGATCCAACCGGACGTGAGCGGATACCCGGCTGCGTTGGCCAACAAGAGGCCGGTCAAGGGTTGGGCGACCACGGCCGAGGCGGTGAAGAGGTAGTCGGCGATCACCACAATCCGGGCCACCGCGGCGATCGTGCGCGCGTCACCCGTTCGATGCGCCATCAGCATGAAGAAGGCGATGCCGGCCCCCGTACCCAGCAGCACCGCCGCGCCGATCACATGCGCCAGCTTGAAAACGATGAAGTCGCTCATCGGTCATCCAGAATGGCGAGGCACGCGAGGTGCGAGAGGATGACCGGCAGGATCTTCGTCATCGGCCCAAGCGGGTCGACCCAGAGGCCGGGGGCCAGCAGGGCGCCGCCCGCAAGATAGGCGCAGGACACCGCGATGCCGCCCCACAGGGCTGCCCGTGCCGTGCGACGGAAGGCGAGGCTCACCCCGACGGCCAGGTCCGCCGCGACCCCGGCCCAGACGGCGGGGCCCGCCAGGTCGCCGCCTCCGGCCTCGCTCATCAGATGCCGCGCCGCTTGAAAGGCCGGCCCGGCCGCAATCAGCGCCGTGACGATCCAGAAGAGCGACAAGCCGCCGAAGAGCAGGGGCTTGAGGAGGTACAGGCCGGCGAACCAGCGCTCCTGCACCGATGCCGGCCGTGCAGCGAGAGAGCCTTCCAACGATTGCGGTTGGATGCCTGTCATTGCCGTCCAGGCCGCGCCATCGCCTCGCACGCCACGCTCAAGTTCGAGCCGGGCCGTCGTCCGTACCGGCGGGCGCCAGCCGAGTCGCCCGGCCAGGTCGCCTAGTCGACAGACGAGGGGGAGCAGCCACGCGCCTCCGACTCGCCGCGCCGGGGGGTAGCCAAGCCATTGGCGGTACTGGGCGACGGCCTCGTCGAAGGTGAACGTTTCGGGCGACGCCAGCTCAAGTGCTGTCCGGGATGGTGCGTCTGGACGCAGCAGTCGGGCGACGGTTTCGGCTACGTCGTCCACCTGGACGAATTGCAGCCGTCCGCGCGTGGCTACGCGCGGCAGAAATGGCATCACCGCCAGGGCGCGGAGGAGTGCGCTGCCCCCATAGGCGGTGGCTCCGACGACGATGGCGGGCCTCAGCACAATCCAGTCGAGGTCGCGACGCATGAGCTCGGCGTCGCCGAGGGCCTTGGTCCGCTGGAATTCGGTCGGCGCGTCCAGCTCAGCGCCGATGGCGGATATCTGGACGATCTTTCGTACCCCCGATACCTGGCAGGCCTCGAAGAGCATCGCGGGTCCGTCTCGGTGGACACCGAGCGTCGAATCAGAGCCGCCGTCCTGCAGCACGCCGGCGCAATTGACCACGGCGTCGATGCCCTTGAGGGAGCGCAGCCAGTCGGCCGCCGTGGCGTGCGCGATATCTAGCTCGACCCAGCCCTCGGGGCGCAGCCGGTCCGTCGTCGGCCCCCGGCGGCGGGTTACACCGACGACCTCATGGCCCTGGCTCTGAAGCCGGCACAGGATCGCCGACCCAATGAAGCCGGTTGCTCCCGTCAGCAGTACCCGCATCCGGCGACTCACTCCGTGCCCAAGGCGCCTGATCCTGCGCCATCGCGTCGCGCGGGGGCAGGGGGCGGCCCCATTCCGTTGCGCAGGCGGATCGCCCATGCTTTCCTCCCTGGGTCGCTCTTGCAGGGCGGCGCGAACGGGACGGCACGGGCAGGCGGTTTCCACTTGTCCGCGAAGCATTTCGTTCACATTTGGACGTTTCCGCCATTGACGGGGGCGCCCCGATCCATATAACGAAGCGCTTCCGCGAAAGAGCGCGAAGGACGCGCCGGCCTATGCCTATGGGCGATAGGGGCCGGGGCGCCGTTCGCGCTTCTCTTGCGTGATCCAGGAGATTACCTCACGTGGCCCGTATCGCTGGCGTCAACATTCCCACGAACAAGCGCGTCATCATCGCGCTGCAGTACATCCATGGCATCGGCGAGGCTAAGGCCCGCGAGATCGTCACCAAGGTCGGCATCGAGGACGCCCGGCGCGTCAATCAGCTGACCGACCAGGAAGTCCTGCAGATCCGCGAGACGATCGACCGCGACTACCTCGTCGAAGGCGACCTGCGTCGCGAGACGGCGGTGAATATCAAGCGTCTGATGGACCTGGCCTGCTATCGCGGCCTGCGTCACCGCAAGGGCCTTCCGGTCCGCGGGCAGCGCACGCACACCAACGCCCGCACCCGCAAGGGCCCGGCCAAGCCGATCGCCGGCAAGAAGAAGTAAGAGAGCTGTTCGATGGCCAAGGAACCGGCGCGCGTTAAGCGGCGCGAGCGCAAGAACATCACCTCGGGCGTGGCGCATGTGAACGCCTCGTTCAACAACACCATGGTGACCATCACCGACGCCCAGGGCAACACGATCTCGTGGTCCAGCGCCGGCCTGATGGGCTTCAAGGGTTCGCGTAAGTCGACGCCCTACGCCGCGCAGATGGCGGCCGAGGACGCCGGCCGTAAGGCCGCCGAGCACGGCGTGCGCACGCTGGAAGTCAACGTCTCGGGCCCCGGCTCGGGTCGTGAATCGGCTCTGCGCGCCCTGCAGGCGGTGGGTATGACGATCACCACTATCCGGGACGTGACCCCCATTCCGCACAACGGCTGCCGCCCGCCGAAGCGCCGGCGCGTCTAGTCGAACGACTGAATATCCCTGACGCCGGTCCGCGTTCGCGGCCGGCGATCCTGCGTTTTCGAGGGACACCGTGATCGAAAGAAACTGGAACGAGCTTATCCGTCCCGAGAAGCCGCAAATCGAGACCGGCGCCGACGCCAGCCGCAAGGCGCGTCTGGTGGCCGAGCCGCTCGAACGCGGGTTCGGCGTGACGCTGGGCAACAGCCTGCGCCGCGTGCTTCTCTCCTCCCTGCAGGGCGCGGCGGTGACCGCGGTGCAGATCGACGGTGTGGTCCACGAGTTCTCGTCGCTGGAAGGCGTGCGTGAGGACGTCGTCGACATCGTTCTGAACATCAAGCAACTGGCCCTGCGGATGCACGCCGAGGGGCCGAAGCGCATGACCCTGCGCGCCAACGGTCCGGGCCCGGTGACTGCCGGCCAGATCGAAGCGCCGTCCGACATCGAGATCCTGAACCCCGACCACGTGCTCTGCACGCTGGACGACGGCGCCACCGTGCGCATGGAGTTCACGGTCAACACCGGCAAGGGCTACGTCCCGGCCGAGATGAACCGTCCGGAAGACGCTCCGATCGGCCTGATCGCCGTCGACGCGCTCTACTCGCCGGTCAAGCGCGTCGCCTACCGCGTCGAGCCGACCCGCCAGGGCCAGAGCCTCGATTACGACAAGCTGATCATGGAAGTCGAAACCAACGGCGCCGTGACCCCGGTGGACGCGGTGGCCTATGCCGCCCGCATCCTCCAGGACCAGCTGCAGATCTTCATCACCTTCGAAGAGCCGAAGAAGAAGGTCGAGGGCGAGGCCAAGCCGGAGCTGCCGTTCAACCCGGCGCTGCTGAAGAAGGTCGACGAGCTGGAGCTGTCGGTCCGTTCGGCCAACTGCCTGAAGAACGACAACATCGTCTACATCGGCGACCTGATCCAGAAGACGGAGGCGGAGATGCTCCGCACCCCGAACTTCGGCCGCAAGTCGCTGAACGAGATCAAGGAAGTTCTCGCCGGGATGGGCCTCCACCTCGGCATGGACGTGCCGAACTGGCCGCCCGAGAACATCGAAGAGCTCGCGAAGAAGTTCGAAGACCAGATGTAACTGCTACCGCGCCGACTCCGGGCCGCCCCCTCTTGTCTTTGGGGACGGCGGCCTGGGTCCGATGAAGCCGCAACAGCGGTGGAGGGCCCCGGCGCTTCGTGTTGACCCAGGCGGGAGCTGGCTGGGACTTGGTTAGGCGAGGGCGGCTTCCCAACGATCGGGAGCGCCCAGCGGGCCAAAGGCCCAGGAGATTGAGATATGCGTCACGGCAAAGCCCACCGCAAACTGGGTCGTACGACCGCCCACCGCACCGCCATGTTCGCGAACATGTCGGCCAGCCTGATCAAGCACGAGCAGATCGTGACCACCCTGCCGAAGGCGAAGGAACTTCGTCCGTTCGTCGAGAAGCTGGTGACCCTCGCCAAGCGCGGCGACCTGCATGCTCGCCGCCAGGCGATCAGCCAGGTGCGGGACGTGGAGCAGGTCGGCAAGCTCTTCGGCGTGCTCGGCCCGCGCTATGCCGACCGCAACGGCGGCTACATCCGCGTTCTGAAGGCGGGCTACCGCTACGGCGACAACGCCCCGATGGCCGTGATCGAGTTCGTCGACCGCGATCCGTCGGAAAAGGGCAAGGACTCGGGCCCGACGGCCGACGCCGGCTTCGGCGGCGACGAGTAAGCTTCGTCCACATCACCTGCGAAGGCCCCGGAAGCAGAGCTCCCGGGGCGTTTTCGTTGGGAAGATAATTGCGTGGTACGACAAATATTGTCATAACTCAAAATCATCGACCCAACCCCCTCCGGCGAGGCTCCCATGGCCGATTGGCGTCCCTCTCTCATTTCGGCGGTCTGCTACCGCGATCCCAAGGCGGCCCTGAAGTTCCTCGAGGCCGGATTCGGCTTTGAGCTGGCCATGCTGATCGAGGACGGGGAGGGAAACCTCGTCCATTCGGAGATGCGGTTCGGCGAAGCGGCGATCATGGTCGGCAACGAGTGGAGCGACGACCACAAGAGCCCGGCCTCGATCGGCGGCAAGAACACCCAGACGGTGCACATCAAGATCGATACCGATGTGGACGCCCACTGCGCCCGGGCCCGCGCGGCGGGCTTCGAGATTCTCATGGAGCCGGAGACCCAGTTCTACGGCGACCGCACCTACCGGGCGCGCGATCCGGAGGGGCACATCTGGACGGTGGGCCAGTCCGTCGAGGAGGTGTCGCGCGAGGCGGCCGAGGCGGTCAGCGGCCTTACGATCACGGGGTGGATTTGAGCGCGCTCGATCAGACCCTGGCGGCGCTCGCCGACCCGCATCGTCGCCGCGCCGTCGAGCTGCTGGCGCAGCGGCCGAGAGCGGCCGGCGACCTCGCACGCGCGCTCGAGCTGTCGCCCTCGGCCATGAGCCGCCACCTGAAGACGCTGCGGCAGACCGGGTTGGTCGAGGAGACCCATCCCGAGTTCGACGCCCGCGTCCGCGTCTACGCCCTGAGGCCCGAACCGATGGTGCATCTGCTGCGCTGGCTGGAGGAGAGCGAACGGCTCTGGAGCGCCCAGCTGCTGGCGTTCAAGGCCCACGTCGAGCGCGAGGCATGACGTCGAAGGTCTTCGTGGCGCTGCGCGTGAGGGCCACGCCCGAACGGGCTTTCGCGGTCTTCACCGAGGAGATCGGGGCCTGGTGGCGTCCGAATGGGCTCTTCCAGACCACGCCGCGCGACCCAGGGCGCCTGTCGTTCGAGCCGGGCGAGGGGGGCCGGCTGATCGAGACTCTCGCCAGCGGCAAGGTGTTCGAGATCGGCCGGGTGCTGGCCTGGGAGCCGCCCCGGCGGCTGATGTTCTCGTGGCGCCAGGCGAGCTTTCCGCCCGAGCTTGCGACCGAGGTGGAGGTTTCGTTCGAACCGGTCGGCGACGAGACGAGGGTGAGCGTGGAGCATCGCGGCTTCGACCTCGTGCCGGCCGACAGCGCCGCGCGACATGGATTCCCGGACGCTGCGCTGCTGGCGAGGCTCGCGGAATGGTGGCGGGTGCTGCTGACGTCGGCGGCGGACCGCCTGGGATAGGTGCGTTGCGTCGCCCCGGCCGGGGCCGCATCATGCAAGGCAGGGGAGAACGCATGACCGTCGGAACGCCGGCCAGCAGCGGCCGCAGGGCCAGCTTCGGCTTCATCTTCGCGCTGTCGCTGATGAACTCGGTCTCGTTCGGGATCATGATCCCGATCCTGCCGAACCTCATCAAGGCGTTCACCGGCGGCGACACGGCGGCGGCGTCGGAATGGAACCTCGTTTTCGGTGCGACGTGGGGCCTGCTGCAGTTCGTCTGCGGTCCGATCCTGGGGTTGATGGCCGATCGGTGGGGACGTCGGCCGGTGCTGCTGATCTCGTTGTTCGGCCTCGCGGTCGACTTCCTGTTCATGGCGTTCGCGCCGACCCTGCAATGGCTGTTCGTGGGCCGGATCCTGAACGGCATGACGTCGGCCAGCTTCTCGACGGCCAACGCCTACCTCGCCGATGTCACGCCGCCGGCGGAGCGGGCGAAGGTCTTCGGCTGGATGGCCTCGGCGTTCAGCTTCGGCTTCATCTTCGGCCCGTTCATCGGTGGCTGGCTGGGGGAGACGGACCTCCGACTGCCGTTCATCGCCGCGGCGGCGCTGACCTTCGTGAACTGGCTCTACGGCCTCCTCATCCTGCCCGAGAGCCTGCCGCCGGAGCGCCGGGCCAAGCAGTTCGACTGGAAGAAGGCCAATCCCCTCGGCGCGCTCACCCTGCTGCGGTCGCACCGCGACCTGCTGCCGCTGGCGGGCGTCGGCTTCCTGTTCCAGTTCGCCCATGTGGTGCTGCCGACCATCTTCGTCCTCTACATGGGCTACCGATACGATTGGACGCCCAAGGTGCTGGGCTCGATCTTCCTGCTCACGGGTATCTCCGGGCTGATCGTCCAGGCGTTCCTGGTGGGGCCCATCGTCAAGGCGGTGGGCGAGCGCAATGCGGTGCTGATCGGCACGGCCGCCGGCGCGGTGGCGTTTGGCTGGTACGGCACGGCGCCGACCGGGGCGCTGTACCTGATCGGCATCCCGATCTTCGCGTTCTCGGGCCTGATCATGCCCGGACTTCAGGGCCTGATGACCCAACGGGTGGCGCCTCAGGAGCAGGGCCAGCTCCAGGGCGCGAACCAGAGTCTGATGGGGCTGTCGTCGATCTTCGGGCCCATCGTGTTCGGCGAGACCTTCGCCTGGTCGCTGCGGCACGAGACTCTGAGCCTTCCGGGGCTGGCGGTCTATGTGGCCTCGGCGCTGATGGCTTCGGCCTTCCTGCTGGCGTTCGTGGCGGCGAAGGGGCGCGAGCGGGTGGCCCAGCCGGCCTGAGCTTCGCCATTTTTGCGCCGGAAACCTCGGTAGCGTTCCGCCGTTCCGCGTTACTGGAGACGCCATGCCCTCGACCCGCGCCCTGATTCCGGCCTTCTGCATCCTGCTGTCCGCCGCCGTCGGCCACGACGCCGCGGCCCAGGCGTCATTCGCGCAGCCCAACCGGGCGCCGCCGCCCAACGCGGCGGCGGTGAAGATGTCGTTCGCCCCGGTCGTCCAGAGGGCCGCACCGGCGGTGGTGAACATCTCGGCCAAGCGGGTGGTGCGCCAGCAGGTGGATCCGTTCTGGCAGCTGTTCGGTCTGGGCGTTCCCCAGGCGAGGGTGGCGGCGTCACTGGGATCGGGCGTGATCGTCAGGTCGGATGGCGTGGTAGTGACCAACAATCACGTGGTCGAGGGCGGCCAGGAGATCGTCGTGGGCCTGGCGGACCGGCGAGAATTCCCCGCCCGTATCCTGCTGGCCGATCCGCGCACGGACCTGGCGATCCTCAAGATCGACCTTCCCCCTGGCGAACGGCTGCCCGTCCTCGCCATCGACGACTCGGGCGAGGCCCAGGTCGGCGACCTGGTGCTGGCCATCGGCGATCCTTTCCACGTGGGCCAGACGGTCACCAACGGCATCATCTCGGCCCTGGACCGCACGGCTAACCCGTCCGGCGACGGCGGGCTGGCCTACATCCAGACCGACGCGGCCATCAATCCGGGCAACTCCGGCGGCGCGCTGGTCGACATGGACGGCGACCTGATCGGCGTGAACAGCTTCATACTTTCGCGCTCGGGCACCTCGTCGGGCGTGGGATTTGCGATTCCCGCCGCCGTGGTGCGGCGTGCGGTCGAGACGGCGGTGGGCGGCGGCCGCGCGGTCGTCCGGCCCTGGCTCGGTGCGCGTACCCAGAGCGTGACGGCCGAGATGGCCCGCAGCCTCGATCTGCCGCTGCCCCAGGGCGCGCTGGTGGCCGACGTCTGGCGTGATGGGCCGGCCGACCGGGCGGGCCTGCGCCAGGGCGACGTGGTGCTGCAGGCGGACGGGCGGGCCGTAGTCGACGCGGCGGCGCTCAACTACGCCATCCAGACCCAGCGGCCGGGCGCCAGCATCCCGCTGGTGGTGCGCCGCGCCAACGGCCGTCAGGAGGCGCTGACCCTGCGCGCCGAGCCGCCCCCGGCTATTCCGGCGCGCGACGAGCGCACCCTCGCGGGACGCCATCCTTTCGACGGCGCCACCGTGGCTAATCTGTCGCCCGCGGTCGCCGAGGAGCTGGGACTCGACGCGTTCGGGAGCACGGGCGTGCTGGTGCTCAATGCCGAGAGTGGCGTGGCGCGCGGGATCGGTCTGCGCAGGGGCGACATCATCCGCGAGGTGAACGGTCAGCGGATCGCCACGGTGCGCGATCTGGCAGGCGCCGTGGCCACGCCGGCCAGGGCCTGGCGCGTATCCATCGAGCGCGACGGCCGCATCGTCACAGCCACCTTCGCCGGGTAGCGGCTGGCCGAATTATGCTAAGCCCAGCCCCATGGCCGACCTCTTCGAAGCCGCGGGGCTGACGCCGCAGCAGCCGTCGCCGCTGGCGGACCGCCTGCGGCCCCAGCGCCTGGACGAGGTGGTGGGGCAAGACCACCTCCTCGGAGCCGAAGGGCCGATCCGACGCATGGCCGAGGCCCGTCGGCTGTCGTCGATGATCCTCTGGGGGCCGCCCGGCACCGGGAAGACCACCATCGCCCGGCTTCTGGCCAAGGAAGCGGGCTACGAGTTCCAGCAACTCTCGGCCGTCTTCTCCGGCGTGGCGGACCTGAAGAAGGCGTTCGAGACGGCGCGCGCCCGGCGGCTGGCCGGCCAGGCGACCCTGCTGTTCGTCGACGAGATCCACCGTTTCAACCGCGCCCAGCAGGACGGCTTCCTGCCGTTCGTAGAGGAAGGGATCGTCACTCTGGTGGGCGCGACGACCGAGAACCCGTCGTTCGAGTTGAACGGGGCGCTCCTGTCCCGCTGCCAGGTCTATGTGCTGAAGCGTCTGGACGAGGAGGCGCTGGAAGCGCTGCTGGCCAAGGCCGAGGCGCACGAGGGCCGGCAGCTGCCGCTGGAGCCCGAGGCCCGTGCGGCGCTGGTCGCCCTGGCCGACGGCGATGGGCGCTACCTTCTGACCCTCAGCGAGACGCTCTTCAACATAGCCTCGGCCAAGCCGCTGTCGACCAAGGACCTGGGTCAGATCCTGCAGAAGCGCAGCCCGGCCTACGACAAGGACCGGGAGGAGCACTACAATCTCATCTCGGCGCTGCATAAGTCGATCCGGGGCTCGGACCCCGACGCGGCGCTCTACTGGCTGGCCCGGATGCTGACAGGCGGCGAGGACCCGCTGTTCATCGCCCGGCGGCTGATTCGCGCCGCCGCCGAGGACATCGGCGAGGCCGACCCGATGAGCCTGGTGCTCGCCAACGCCGCCAAGGACACCTACGATTTTCTGGGCTCGCCCGAGGGCGAAATCGCCCTGGCGCAGCTGGTGGTGCACCTGGCCGCCGCGCCCAAGTCGAACGCCGTCTACAAGGCCTTCGGCGCGGCGATGAAGGCGGCCAAGGAAACGGGCTCGCTGATGCCGCCCGCCCACATCCGCAATGCGCCCACGCGCCTCATGCGCGACCTGGGCTATGGCAAGGGCTACGCCTACGATCACGACACCCCGGAGGGGTTCTCGGGCCAGAATTACTTCCCGGACGAGATGGAGCGGCGGGTATTCTACCAGCCGCGCGGGGAGGGCGCCGAGGCGCGCATCAAGGAGCGGCTGGAGCGTTGGGCGGCGATGCGCCAGACGCGGGGCGGTTGATTTAGGCGACCATTGTTCTTCGAGCTTTCGGGGCCTAGGCTCGATCCCTCGTCATCCTGGGGGAGGAGACCATGACCGCTACGACTGATGCGCCGGCTGCCCGCATGGGCGCGCCGATCCACTTCTGGGTCGTCGCTGTGGTGTCGCTGCTGTGGAATGGCTTCGGCGCCTTCGACTACACGATGAGCCATCTGCAGGGCGAAGCCTACTACCGCGCTGCCGGCATGACGGAGGCGCAGATCGCCTACATGGCGACCTACCCGAGCTGGATGCACGCGGTTTGGGCCGTGGGCGTCTGGGGCTCGGTGGCCGGCGCGGTGCTGCTGCTCCTGCGTTCCCGATGGGCGGTCCACGCCTTCGCCGTCTCGTTGCTCGGCGCGGTCGGCAACCTGGCCTACACCGCGCTGACGGCCGACGCGGGCGAGACGATGGGGCTGGCCATGCCGCTGGTGATCATCGCCGCCTGCGCCTTTTTCATCTGGTATGCGGGCACGATGGCGAAGCGGGGCGTGCTTCGCTAAACCCCGTGGGGTGAAGGTCCCGGTTCCCATCCAGCTTTCGGCCGAGGAGGTCGCTTTCGTGCGCGGCCTCGTGTTGTACGAGGACGCCGAGATCCTGGCGCTGAACAAGCCGGCGGGGCTTTCCAGTCAGGGCGGGCGAGGCCAGGTCCACACGCTGGACGAATTGCTGTGGGCCTTCGCCAAGCCGGGCAAGGCTCGGCCGAGGCTGATCCACCGCCTCGACCGCGACACATCGGGGGTGATCCTGACCGCGAAGACCAAGCCGGCGGCAGGATCCCTCGGCAAGGCGCTGATGGCGCGGCGGTTTTCCAAGACCTACCTGGCTATCGTCACGCCCGGCGCGCCCGAACCGAAGGGCGGGGTGATCGACCTGCCGCTGCGCCGGGACGAGCAGGGGCGCGAGGCCTACATGCGCGTCTGCCAGCCGGACCATCCCGACGCAGAGGCCGCCCGCTCACGCTACCGCACTTTGGCGGAGGTCTCGGGGGCTGCCCTCGTGGAGCTCGACCCGGAGACCGGGCGGATGCATCAGCTCCGCGTGCATCTGGCGGCCATCGGCCGGCCCATCGCGGGCGATGCGCGCTACGGCGGGGCCCTGCTGGTGAACGGCCATCCCGTCCCGCGGCTGATGCTGCACGCGCGCGCGCTGGCCTTTCCCCATCCCGGCGGCGGGGGCGTCAAGCGACTGGAGGCGGCGCCGCCGGCCGACATGGCGGCCTTGATCGCGGCGTTGGGCCTGGGCTGACGGAACGGCCTCACACAGCTTCCGTTTCGGCGTACAAGTGGCGGAGGGGACACGTCTTTCGCGCCGGATGCCTTGCATGACACGCCTGATCGCCACGCTTCTCGCCTGCGCCAGCCTCGCCGGTTGCGCGAGCGCGCCGACCCTCTACCAGCCGGCCGCCGGGCCGTCGGCGGTGGGCTATTCCGAATACCGGATCGAACCCGGCCGCTACCGCATCACCTTCCGCGGCGGCCCGGGCGCGCCGGCCCAGCAGGTCGCCGACTACGCCCTGCTGCGCGCCGCGGACCTCGCCCTGGCCGAAGGCTACGACTGGTTCCGTGTCGCCGACCGGCTGACGGAAGGCCGCTCCGACAGCGGCCCCCGCCTGGGGGTCGGCGTGGGCGGCGCCGATTTCGGCCGGCACAGCGGCGTCAGCCTCGGCGTCGGGACCTCCTTCAACCTCGGGGGCGGCCCGTCGTTGTTGACGACGATCGAGGTGGTGATGGGACGCGGCGAGCGCCCGCGTGGCGGCGACACCTACGACGCGCGCGCGCTGCGCCAGAACCTCGGCGCGCGCATCTAGGCGCGACGCTGGTCAACTCGGGGCCGCCGTCGCATAAGGCGCAGGATGCAGACTCTTCTCCTGGTGGCCGCGGGCGGCGCGACCGGCGCCGTGTTGCGCTACCTCCTCGGCGCCCAGGCGCTGCGCGCGCTCGGGAGCGGCTGGCCCTATGGCACGCTGGCGGCCAATGTGATCGGCGGCCTGATGATGGGTGTCCTGGCCGGAACCCTGGCCC
>JBKOYY010000016.1:0-22158 GCA_046725615.1 Pseudomonadota bacterium | reverse complement strand
GTGTGGACGACATCCGCCGGCGCCACGGGGACCGCCAGCACCACCCGCAAGGGGCCGCGCGCCCGTACCGCTCGCAGGGCGGCGCGGGTTGTGGCGCCGGTGGCCACGCCGTCGTCCACCAGGATCGCCGTCCGCCCTGTGAGGTCGACGGGCGAGCGCCGGCCCAGGTAGGCGGCGCGCCGCCGCTCGATCTCCTGCAGCTCGGCCTCGCGCGCGGCGGCGAAGGTCGCCTCGTCCACGCCATAGGCGGCGATCACCTCTTCATTGCGGACCGTCTCGCCCCCGTCGGCCACCGCGCCCATGGCGAGCTCGGCGTGGAACGGCGAGCCGATCTTGCGCGCCAGCACCAGGTCCAGTGGCGCGCCGAGCGCTCGCGCCACCTCCGCAGCCACCGGCACGCCGCCCCTGGGCAGGGCCAGCACCGCGACCTCCCGCCCGGCGTACCGCCCCAGCGCCTCGGCCAGCTTCCGGCCCGCGTCCCGACGGTCGCGGAACATCGCGCCGCTCAGTGGCTCACGAACAAGGGCACGCCCGGACCGGCCAGCATCTGTCGGCTCACGCCGCCCAGCACCTGCTCCTGGATCCGGGGGCGGCCATACAGCCCCATGACCACCAGGTCCGGCCCGATCGCCTCCGTCTGGCGGCGCAGCAGCGTGCCCGTCGCCCCGTCGCCGCGTTCTAGGATCACGTTCGCCCGAACCCCATGGTGCTCGAAGTGCCGCTGCAGCTGAGGGTCGGGCGCGCCCGAGCCGTCGCGCGAGACGATCACCACGTCCACCGCGTCCGCGAGGCCGATCAGCGGCCAGGCCGCCCGCAGCGCCCTCGCCGCCTCGCGGCTGCCGTTCCAGGCGACCATGATGCGGCGGAACGTCGACGGCGCCGCGCCGGTCGGAACCAGGATCGTCGGCCCACCGCTCGCCATGGCCAGCGATGCGGGCTCCATCCCCCCGCGGACGCCCTCCGGCGAGGCCCCGATCACCAGCAGGTCGGCCCGCCGGGCGCTGGCCGCCAGCGCCTCGGAATCCGACACCACCTCCCACGCGCTCGCCACTTCCTGTTCGCCGGCCGCCGCCTCGAAGGCCTGCCGCGCCTTCTCCGCGGCCGCCGCGACCGCCTTTTCGTAGGCGTCGACCATTCGCTGGATCTCGGCGGCGCTCAGAGCGGCCGTCACGTCCGGCGGCATGAAGGGCGAACCGACCTGGCTGCGGGCGTAGGCGCCCACCAGCGTCGCGCCGAACTTGCCGGCGAGGTCGGCCGCGAACCGGGCCGTCGCCGCCTGGGACTCGCCGCCATCGAGGCTGACGAGGATGTCGCGATAGGTCATGGGATCGCTCCGGGTTGGGAAGGTTTGGCCGCCGCCTCGGCCTCGCGCACGGTGGCGAGAGTTCGCGGCAGGCTCTGGGGGTTCACGCTGATGGAATCGACGCCGAGGCCGGCCAGGAAGGCGGCGATCTCGGGATAGGTGGCCGGCGCCTCGCCACAGATGCCGACATGCCGGCTGTTGCGGTGCGCGCCCACGACCGCCTGGCGCAGCATCTCCAACACCCCCGGGTCGCGCTCATCGAAGTCGAAGGCGACGGTCTCCGAGTCCCGATCCACGCCCAGGACGAGCTGCGTCAGGTCGTTGGAGCCGATGGAGAACCCGTCGAACAGGCGCGCGAAAGCGTCGATCTGCACCACATTGTTTGGGATCTCGCACATCACATAGACCTCGAGGCCGTCCTCGCCCCGGCGCAGGCCGTGCGCGGCCATCGCCTCCAGCACGCCCTCGGCCTCGCCCACGCGGCGACAGAAGGGGACCATCACCTTCAGGTTCTTCAGCCCCAGGGCGCCCCGCACCTGCGCCAGCGCCGCGCACTCCAGCGCGAAGCCGTCCGCGTACAGCGGATGGGCGTAGCGGGCGGCGCCGCGGAACCCGAGCATCGGGTTCTCTTCCTTCGGCTCGAAGTCCCGTCCGCCGGTCAGGCGTGCGTACTCGTTGGTCTTGAAGTCCGACAGCCGCACGATCACCGGCCGCGGGTGGAAGGCCGCGGCGATCACGCCCACCCCTTCCGCCAGGCGCTGCACGAAATAGTCCCGCGGCGAGGCGTAGCCCTGGACCAGCCGCGCCATCGCCGCCCGGTCCCGCGCGCCGGTGACCCGGTCCGGGTGCGCCGCGGCCATGGGATGCAGCCGGATCTGCTCGCCGATGATGAACTCCAGCCGCGCCAGCCCGACGCCCGCGCTCGGCAGTTGGGCGAAGCGAAAGGCCAGATCCGGCTGGGCCAGGTTCAGCATGATGTGCGTGCGCGGCGCCTTCAGGTCCGCCGCCCGCAGGCGCTGGACCTCGAACGGCACGTCGCCGGCGAGCACCCGCCCCGTCTCCCCTTCGGCGCACGAGACGGTCACCCGTTGGCCGTCGGCGAGGCGCCGGGTGGCGTCGCCGGCGCCCACCACCGCCGGCACGCCCAGCTCGCGGGCGATGATGGCGGCGTGGCAGGTCCGCCCGCCCCGGTCGGTCACCACCGCCGCGGCCCGCTTCATCACCGGCTCCCAGTCGGGGTTGGTCACCGAGGCCACCAGCACCTCGCCGGTCTGGAACGCCCGCAGGTCGGCGTCGCCGCGGACGATCCGTACCGGCCCGGCGGCGATCCGTTCGCCCACCGCCCGGCCTTCGACCAACACCTGCCCCGAGCCCTTCAGCCGAAAGCTCTCGATCTCGGCCCCGGTGCGCTGCGAGGCCACGGTCTCAGGCCGGGCCTGGACGATGTAGAGCCGCCCGTCGTCCGCGTCCTTGGCCCACTCGATGTCCATCGGCGTCGGCCGGCCGGCGCGGGCCGAATAGTGGTCCTCGATCCGCAGCGCCACGTCGGTCAGGGCCAGCACCTCGGCGTCGCCCAGGCAGAAGCGCGCCCGGTCCGCCTTCGGCACCGGCCGCGTGGCGAGGTCCGCCACCCCGCCGCCGCGCTTCCAGGTGATGCGTGTCTGCTTGGCGCCCAGCGTGCGCTTCAGCACCGCCCGCGTCCCGCTCCGGAACGTCGGCTTGTGGACGTACCACTCGTCTGGGTCGACGCGCCCCTGCACCACGTTCTCGCCCAGGCCGTAGGCGCCGGTGACGAACACGACGTCTCGGAACCCGCTCTCGGTGTCGAGGGTGAAGGCCACGCCGCTGGCGGCCTCGTCGGACCGCACCATCCGCATCACGGCCACCGACAGCGCCACCTTCTCGTGCGCGAAGCCGTTGTTCACCCGGTAGACGATCGCCCGATCGGTGTAGAGCGAGGCGAAGCAGCGCCGGCAGGCCTCCACCAGCGCGTCCTCGTCCCGGATGTGCAGGAAGCTCTCGTGCTGGCCGGCGAAGCTGGCGGTCGGCAGGTCCTCGGCGGTGGCCGAGCTGCGGACGGCCACGCTCAGCGCCCCGCCCTCCGCCACGCACAGGTCGCGGTAGGCGCCGACGATCGCCGCGCGCAGCTCGGGGCCGCCGGTGGCCGCGTGGACAATGGCCCGCGCCTCGCCCCCCCGCCGCGCCAGGTCGGCCACGTCGCCCACGTCCACGCCCGCCATCAGCTCAAGCAGCCGCGGGCCGGCGCCGGCCCGGGCGATGGCGTCACGATACGCGTCGGCGGTGACCGCGAAGCCGCCGGGTGCGCGCACCTCGCAGGTCGCCAGAAGTCGATACAGTTCGCCGAGCGAGGCGGTCTTGCCGCCCACGACCGGCACGTCGTCGAGCGTCAGGCTGTCGAACGTCCGGATGTAGCCGACCATTCGCTTCCACCGCCTTCTGCCCGCCGCGACGGTCAGACTACCCGCTGGGCCGGCGCGCGCGTTGAGCGCCGTCAACCGGACGCAGAACCTTACGAGAGCTTAACTGGACCGATCGCGCGAGCGCCAATTTAGTAGCAGCAATGACTACTACTATCGCCGTCGCCGCGCTGCTGGACCTGGGTTTCACCGAAACCGAGGCCCGGTTGTTCTGCGAACTGACGCGCCTGGGACCCGCCACCGGCTACCGCCTGTCCAAGGCGGTCGGGAAGGCCACCGCCAACACCTACCAGGCCCTGGAGACCCTCGCGCAGAAGGGCGCCGTGCTGGTCGACGACGGCGAGAGCCGCACCTGGCGCGCGGTGCCCGCCGCCGAGCTGGTCGCCGCCCTGGAGGCCCGCTTCGAGCAGCGCAGCCGCTCGGCGTTGGCCGCGCTCGCCGAACTGAAGGCCCCCGACGCCGAGGCGCGCCTCTACGCGCTGCGGACGCCCGATCAGGTCCTCGCCCGCGCGCGCGCCATGATCGCCGCCGCACGGGAAGTCCTGCTTTACGACCTCTTCCCGCCCCCCTTCGCCGACCTGGAACCGGACCTTGCACGAGCCCACGCCCGCGGCGTCCGGGTGGTGGGTCAGGTCTACGCGCCCGTGCAGACCTCCGTGCCGTCCGTCAGCCAGCCCACCGCACCGGCCCAGCTCGCCGCCTGGCCGGGCCTGCAGGTGACCATCGTCGCCGACGGGCGCGAGCACCTCACCGCCCTGCTCTCCAACGATGGCCAGCGGTGCCGTCACGGCGTCTGGAGCGACAGCGTCTACCTCGGCTGCATCCACCACAGCGGCCTCGCCGCCGAGATCGTCCTGGGCGCCCAGGCGCGCGGTCAGGTCCTGCCCTTCGACCCTTCGCTGTTCGGCTCGCGGCCGCCTGGCCTCGACGCCCTCACCAGCCCCGCCTTCGGAGACTAGAGATGAGATACCTCCTCGCCGCCGCCGCAGCCGCCCTGGCGCTGGCCGCGCCCGCCGCCGCGCTCGCCGACCCGGCCGGCGACGCCGTCGCCCGCTACGTCGCCTGGCGTGGCGGCCCGGCCTTCGAGAAGGCTACCGGCCTCCTGATCCGCGGGACCACCGACAACGGCCGCTTCCAGGGCGCGCTGGAGCGCCGCATCGAGCCCGGCCGCATGGTCGAGCGCTACGTCCTCGGCTCGGCCGTGACCCACCAGGCCTTCATCGGCGACGGCGGCTGGACCGTGACCCTCAGCGGCCAGGTGGAGAACGCCGGCGAAGCCGCCGCCCAGGAGGCGGCCCGCCGCCGCCTCGTGACCTTCGACGACGCCCTGCGGGGCAAGGCGGGCAAGGTCACCCTCGAGGCCGACGAGACGTTCGACGGCAAGACCGTCCAGGTCCTGCGTGTCACTTTCGACCCGCGCACCCGCTATGAGCTGCTGCTCGACCCGGCCACCGGCGCCCTCGTCGCCGACCGGTCCACGGAAGAAGGCGTCACTTCGGTCACCCGGTTCGACGACTGGCGGATGGTGGAAGGGGTGCGGATGCCCTTCCGTATGGCCCAGCGCACGGCGGACGACCCGTTCGTCACCACCGCTGTCCTCAGCGAGGTGGACATCGATCCGAAGCCCGACAACGCCGCCTTCGCGCGGCCGGCGTCGCGCAAGATCTACGCCTTCCCCGACGGGCGGGCGAAGACCGACCCGCTGGCCTTCGACCTCTTCCTCGGCACGCGCATCAGCATTCCGGCCGCCGTGAACGGCCACGAGACCCGCGTGATGCTGGACAGCGGCGCCGAGGCCACCGTGCTGGACAAGGACTACGCCGAGAGCCTGGGCATCAAGCCCACCGCCATCGTCGCGGCGGTCGGCACCGGGGGCCGCGATGTGGCCGAGCTGGCCAGCGGCGTCACGATCCGCGTCGGCGACGTGGAGTTGCGCGACATGACCGTCGCCCTGCTCGACCTCAAGCCGATCGGCGCCGCCATCGGCATCCCTCTGCCGGTAGTGTTGGGGAAGGAGGTGCTGAACGCCCTCACCGTCCAGCTCGACTTCGCCGGCAAGACCATCACCTTCCACGATCCGGCCCGCTACACGGCCCCGCCGGGTGCGGTGCCTGTCCCGGTGACCAACGTCGCCGGCCTGCACGCCATCCCGGCGTCCATCGAGGGCGGCAAGCCCGTGCTGATGGACTTCGACCTCGGGAACGGCCAGCCGCTGCTGGTCTTCCCCACCTACTGGAAGCCGCACGGCATGCTGTCGGACCGGCCGACCTCCAAGGGCCTGTCGGGCGCCATCGGCGGCATGCGCACCCGCAACGTCGCGACGGTGACGTCCCTGACCCTGGCCGGGGTCACCCTGCACGACATCCCCGCCGTGTTTGGCGACGAGGACAACAGCGCGTTCAACACCGGCCACACCTCGGGGAACATCGGCATGCCCATCCTGGGCCGGTTCGAGCTGACCACCGACTATGCCCGCAACCGCATCCTGCTGAAGCCGCGTCCCGACGTGATCGCCGCGCCCTTCCCGAAGGACCGCGCAGGCGCCCTGACCCGCTTCGCGAACGGCGCCTTCACCATTGGCCTCGTCGCCCCCGGATCGCCGGCCGAGGCGGCGGGCCTGAAGACCGGCCAGGTCATCACGGCGGTCAACGGCCGCCCGGCGGCCGAGCTTGGGGTCGCAGGCCTGACCGCCCTGCGCACGGCGCCTGCCGGCCAGCCCCTGGCCCTGACCCTGGCGACGGGAGAGACGGTCAGCCTGGTGCTGAAGGACTACTACTGACCCACCAGCGCCCGTTTCACGCGAGTCCGGCGGGCGCTGCACGCTCCCCGCGCGGCCGCGCACGGCGGGGCGATCATCTGACAGGCGCCGGGCGCCGGGATTCCGGCGCCGGCGCTGATCCGCCGCCCAAAGCAACAGCACCGTTCTGTTATCCGGCGCCGGACCCTTGCGAGCGCCCGTTTTTCACAGGCCAATGAACGTGACGTTCGGAAACCTGCGGGAGATGGGGCAATGAGTTTGAAATCCAGCGCACAACACGGCGTCCAGGCCGGTTCGGGGCGCGCGCGAACGCTGAAGGCCGTGCTGCTGGCGGCGGCCCTGACCGCGCCCGGCGCCCTCGCCCACGCCGAACCGACCGAGGCCATGCGCGCCGCGGCCCTCGCCAAGGTCGACGCCAACGCCAAGCTCGCCCAGGAAATGGTCGACCAGGTGTTCAGCTACGCCGAGCCGGGCTTTCAGGAGTTCAAGACCTCGGAATACCTGACGGGCGTCCTCGAGAAGAACGGCTTCAAGATCCAGCGCGGCGTCGCCGGCATCCCCACCGCCTGGACCGCCACCTGGGGCGAAGGCGGCCCGCTGATCGCCCTCGGCAGCGACATCGACGGCCTGCTGGGCCTGTCGCAATATCCGGGCAAGCCCGCGATCACGCCGATGGTCGAGGGGGCCCCCGGCCACGGCGAGGGACACAACTCGGGCATGCCGATGATGATCGTCGCCGCGCTGGCGGCGAAGGACGTCATGGAGAAGAACAAGATTCCCGGCCGGATCATGCTCTGGCCCGGCGTCGCCGAGGAGCTGCTGGCCACCAAGGCCTTCTACGTCCGCGCCGGCCTGTTCAAGGACGTGGACGCCTCGATCTTCGCCCATGTGAGCCGCGACTTCTCCACCGGCTGGGGGCCGGCTGGCAACAACGGCATGGTCAGCGTCGAGTACAACTTCAAGGGCAAGACGGCCCACGCCGCCGGCCAGCCCTGGGACGGCCGCAGCGCCCTCGACGGGGTCGAGGTGATGAACGTGGCCTGGAACATGCGCCGCGAGCACCTGCCGCTCACCCAGCGCTCGCACTACGTCATCACGGACGGGGGCGGACAGCCCAACATCGTCCCGGGCACGGCGACGGTCTGGTACTATTTCCGCGAACAGAACTTCAAATCGATCCGCGACCTCTACGAGCTCGGCAACAAGATCTCCGAAGCGGCCGCCATGGCCACCGACACCACGGTCTCGCACCGGGTGCTCGGCTACGCGGCCCCCAACTATGGCAACAAGCCCCTCGCCGAGGCCGCCTACGCCAACATCAAACGGGTCGGGATGCCGCAGTGGAGCGAAGCCGACAAGGCGTTCGCCAAGGCCGTGCAAACCACCAACAAGCTGAAGGGAGACCCGCTTCCCACCGAGGTGGGCAAGCTGACCACGCCGGACGACCGCAGCGGCTTCGGCGGCGGCTCGGACGACATCGGCGACATCATGTGGACGGTGCCGACGATCACCATCCGCTATCCGTCGAACATCCCCGGCGCCATCGGCCACAACGTGACCTCGGCCATGGCGATGGCCACGCCGATCGCGCACAAGGGCGTGGTCCAGGGGGCCAAGGCGGTAGCGCTGACGGTGCTCGATATCGCGACCACGCCGCAGCTCGTCGCCGACGCCAAGGCCTACTTCAACGACGTACAGCTCAAGGACCAGAAGTACGATCCGGTCCTGCAGCCGTCGGACCAGCCGGCGATCTGGCTGAACGCCGAGACCATGCAGCGCCTTCGTCCGAAGATGGAGCCGTACTACTACAACTCCAAGAAATATAAGACCTATCTGGACCAGCTCGGCATCGCCTACCCGGGCGAACCTGCCAAGTGAGCCGCCACGCCGCCGGTCGTCAGGACTCCCGGTCCGTGAAGACGACCGGCGGCGTGCTCCGGCGCGTCACCTCGCGCAGCACGAAGCTGGACCGGATCCGAGCCACGTGCGGCAGGGTCGACAGCTCCCGGCGATAGACCCGGTCATAGTCCTCGAACGACTCCACGTTCAGCATGATCAGGAAGTCCGTGTCGCCCGAAACGAAGCCGCAATACGAGATGGACGGACACTTCACGACCTCGCGTTCGAACTCGTTCAGCGCCTTCTCGGCCTGGGAGCTCAGCTCGACCGCCACGAACACCACCACGCTGTAGCCCAGCATCGGCAGGTTCAGGTTGGCAGAGTAGCTGACCACCGCGCCGCGCTCCTCCAGGCTCTTGCGACGGCGCGCCACCGCGGTGCTGGACAGGTTGATCTTCTCGCCGAGGAAGACGTCAGAGGCGCGCCCGTCGGCCGAGAGCTCCTTGAGAATGCGATAGTCGACGTCGTCCAGGTCGAGTGGTTCAGTTTTCGACATGATGCGCCCAATCCATGCACAGATCGGCAAGATAATAGGTGTTCGAGAGTCAAATTCGAGCCTTTTTGTGTTCTAGTTTTTCAGGCCGGTTAGAATTGATCCTGTAAGAACCGGCCGAAGATCGAAGAGGGGCTTCGATCTTCTGACCGGCCTGCCCCGCCAGCGGGGCGGAATGGCCGCCGCAAGAGCAGCCGAGCAGGGGAACGTCGAAGGGCTGCACCGGTCCCGTCCGCGGGCGCCGGGGCCAGTGCCCATGGACCGTTCCCGCCGCCGCGCGCTGCAGGCCGATGACGCGGACGATCCAGGTTCGAAGGTCGAGGGACCGGCCGCCAGCGGACAGGCCGGGCAAGCGACGCCGCATGCGCGGCGCGCGCATCCCCGCGGCCGGCTGCGTTCACTTTCCTAAATGAAAACAATGGGGATCATCATGAGAGCTTCGCCTGGCCGCCGCCTGAACCCTTCCCCCCGCCGTTGGGCGCTCACCACGGTCAGCGTGGCCGCCCTCGCCGCGAGCGCCGGCGCGGCGCAGGCCCAGGTCGCCACCGCCGCCGCCGTGGCGCCGGCCGCCGAGAGCAGCCTTGAGGAGGTGGTGGTCACCGGTTCGCGCGTCGCCCGCGACGGCTACAGCGCCCCGACCCCGGTCAACGTCCTGGGGACCGAAGAGATCAAGGCCGCCGCCGCCGCCAACATCGCCGACTTCGTCAACACCCTGCCATCGGTCGCCGGCAGCGCCACCGCCGCCAACAGTTCTGGCGGCCTCTCGAACGGCGTCGCCGGAATCAGCGCCCTGAACCTGCGCGCGCTCGGCACGGGCCGCACCCTCGTCCTGCTGGACGGGCAGCGTTCGGTCGCCTCGGCGGCCACGGGCCAGGTCGACACCAACACCTTCCCGCAGTCGCTGATCTCGCGGGTCGAGGTGGTGACCGGCGGCGCGTCCTCGGCCTATGGATCCGACGCCATAGGCGGCGTCGTGAACTTCATCCTCGACAAGGAATACACGGGCATCAAGGCCACGGCCGAGTACGGCGAGACCACCTACGGCGATAACGACAACTGGAAGCTCAACTTCACCTTCGGCAAGGGCTTCGCCGACGGCCGCGGCCATGTCCTGTTCAGCGCCGAGCGGGTGCGGCAGGACGGCATCCACTACACCGCGCGCGACTGGAACACGAAGGGCCACTTCGCCGTCCGCAACCCCAACACCGCCGCCGGTCAGCCGTTCTACATCGTCTCCGACAACGTCGGCATTTCCACCTACACGCCCGGCGGCCTGATCACGGCCGGCCCCCTGCGCGGGACCTACTTCGGCACCAACGGCGCGGTGAGCCAGCTCGCCTACGGCACGACCACCGGTCAGTGGATGATCGGCGGCGACTGGAAGTACTCGTCCTCGGGGATGCTCGGCACCAACAGCCTGGCGCCCGACGAGGACCGCGACAGCCTGTTCGGCCGGGTAAGCTTCCAGGTGATGGACAATCTGGAGGTCTTCGCCCAGGCGTCATACGCACGCTACGAAGGCCTTAGCTACTATATCAATCCCACCCAGACCGGTCTCGTGATCCAGCGCGACAACGCCTTCCTGCCGGCCTCGGTGCGCGCGCAGATGGTCGCCGCCAACGTCACGTCCTTCACCATGGGGACCAGCAACGCCGACATGCCCGCCTCGGGCAGCAACAACGTCCGCGAGACCGAACGCTACGTCGTGGGCGTCAACGGCGACTTCGAGACCATGGGCCTGGCGATCGACTGGGACGGCTACTTCCAGCACGGCGTCACCCAGGCCAAGGAGCAGCTCACCGCCACGTGGAACAACGCCCGCCTGGCCCTCGCCACCGACGCCGTAGTCAACCCGGCCAGCGGCCAGATCGTCTGCCGCTCGACCCTCACCAACCCGACCAACGGCTGCGTGCCGCTGAATCGCTTCGGCGTCGGCGTCGCGAGCCAGGCAGCCCTCGACTACGTCCTCGGCGAGCCCTTCCGCGAGCAGACGTTCAAGCAGGACGTGGCGGCCATCAACTTCCGCACCAACAGCATCGAGGGCTGGGCCGGCCCGATCTCGCTGGCGGCCGGCGCCGAGTACCGTAAGGAGCAGCTCTCGGGCGAGGTCGACCCGCAGTTCGAGTCCGGCTGGAAGTACGGCAACTACCGCGTCACCAAGGGGACCTACAAGGTGAAGGAGGCCTACGTCGAAGCCCTCGTCCCGATCATCAAGGGGCTCGACTTCAACGGCGCGGCCCGCATCACCGACTACAGCACCTCGGGCACGGTGAAGACCTGGAAGGCGGGCCTCACCTGGACGCCGATCGAGGATCTGATGTTCCGCGCCACCCGCTCGCGCGACATCCGCGCCGCCAACCTCAGCGAGCTGTTCGACTCGGGCACCGCGCGCAGCAACTCGGTGAACATCAACGGCGCGGCCGTGGCCTTTGTGCAGAACCTGCAGGGCAACCCGAACGCCGATCCCGAGGTCGCCGACGGCTGGGGCCTGGGCGTGGTGGTCAAGCCGCGCTTCCTCCCCGGCTTCGCCGCCTCGGTGGACTACTACGACATCAAGGTCGACGGCGTGATCAGCTTCGTCTCGGCCCAGAACGTCGCCGACTACTGCTTCGTCCAGAAGGTCCAGAGCTACTGCAGCAACCTGATCTACTCGCAGGCGGGCGTCCTGCAGACGATCAACCTCTATTACGACAACCTGAACAGCCTCGTCGCCCGCGGCCTCGACGTGGAGGCCAGCTACCGGACCAGCCTGGAGGACCTCTACGGTCCGCTGCGGGGCGATCTGACCCTGCGCGCCCAGGCGACGCACTACATCGACAACATCACCGACGACAAGGTGACCGCCATCGACCTGGCGGGCTCCAACGCCGGCAGCACGCCGGACTGGATCTACCGCCTCAGCGCTACTTACAAGATCGAGGACTGGACCTTCACTCTCACGGCCCGTGGCGTGAGCGACGGGGTCATCAGCAACGCCTACACCGAGTGCCAGAGCGCCTGTCCGACGCTGACCGCGCCCTATTTCACGATCAACGACAACCACATCGCGGGCGAGACCTTCTTCGACCTGTCGATCAACTACGGCTTCGAGGCGGTGGGCGGCCAGGGTGAGGTCTATCTGTCGGTCCGCAACCTGTTCAACACCGACCCGCCGCTCACGGCCAATCCGGCCAACCTCGGGGCCGAGAACACCGTCGGCTACGTGCAGACCAACCGCGCCCTCTACGATGTCCTGGGCCGGGTGATCCGCGTCGGCGTGCGGCTGGACTTCTGAGTATCCCCTGGCGGGCGGCGGTCAGCCTACGGCCGCCGTCCGCGCCTCGCCGATGGCCAGGACCTCGTTCATGGCCTCCACCAGCTCGGCGAAGGTGACCGGCTTCTCCAGGTGCCGGTCGGCCCCGGCGGCGAGGCTCGCCGCCACATGCTCGGGCAGTGCGTTGGCGGTCAGCATGACCAGCGGGGTCGCCGGCCGGCCGGCGGCGGCCTCCGTCTCGCGGATCCGGCGCGTGGCCTCCAGCCCGTCCATCACGGGCATCTGCATGTCCATCAGCACGATGTCGAAGACGTCGGTCCCCAGCGCCATCAGCGCCTCGGCGCCGTTCTCGACGCTGACCACCTCGGCGACGCCCTCCAGCATCAGGGCGATGACCTTGCGGTTGGTCGGATGGTCATCGGCCAGCAGGATGCGCAGCAGCCGGTCCGGCGCCTCCAGAACTGCTTCGTCGGCCACGCCCGTCTCCGCCGTCGTCTCGGCCGCGGCAAGCGGCAGGTCGAACCAGAACCGCGCCCCGCGGCCGACCTCACCCTCGGCGTCAAGCGTCCCGCCCATCAGCTCGCATAGCTCGCGGCTGATGGTCATGCCCAGGCCCGTGCCGCCGAACCGGCGGGTGATCGACCCGTCGGCCTGCTGGAAGCGGCTGAACAGAGTCTCCTTGGCCTCGGGGTGGAAGCCGATGCCCGTGTCGCGAACACTGATGCGCACCGCGCCGGACGGCAGCATCCCGGCCTCGATCCGCACCTCGCCCCGCTCGGTGAACTTCACGCCGTTGGACAGCAGGTTCAGCAGCACCTGCCGGATCCGGTAGGGATCGCCACGGAACGCCCGGTCCGCCGACGCCGCCACCTCGGCCTTCACAGCTACCCCCTTCTCGTCCGCCTGCAGCCGCGCCAGCGCCGCCGCCGAGCGCACCAGCTCGCCCAGGTGGAAGTCGGTGGTCTCGATGGCGATGCGGCCGGCCTCGATCCGCGCCAGATCCAGGATGTCGGACAGGAGGCGCTCCAGCGTCGCGCCTGACCCGGCGATGATCTGCACCAGCTCCTGCGCCCGCGGTTCCAGCGCCAGCCGCGCCAGCATGTCGGCGCCGGCCACGATGCCGTTCAGCGGCGTGCGGATCTCGTGGCTCATGTTGGCCAGAAACTCGCTCTTGGCCCGGTTCGCCGCCTCGGCCTCCGCCAGGGCCGCCTTCAGCGCCATGGCCGCCTGCCGCCGCTCGGTCACGTCCTCGCCCAGGGTCACCAGATGCATCGGCTGGTCGCCGTCGTAGGTGGCGAACTTCTTGGTGGTGAAATAGCGCACGCCCGTGCGGGTCGTGATCGGCTCCTCCTCGGACACCTTCATCCGGCGCGAGGCGATGACCTCGGCGTCCTCGGCCGCAAAGCCGCGCGCCTCGTTGTGCGGGAAGAGCTGGTAGGCGTCCTTGCCGACGAACTGGGCGCTCGACAGGCCGAACGCCTCCTCGGCGGCGCGGTTGATCAGCACGTAGCGACCGTCGCGGGCGTTCTTGGCCAGGATCGGGTTGGGCAGCAGCCGCACCAGCGTCTCGAGGAAAGCCTCGGACTCGAACGCTTCCGAGACGTCGCGCGACACCGCCAGTAGCCGCACCACCGATCCCGCCGTGTCGCGGATGGGCGAGACGACCGTGTCCAGATGCAGGTGCCGGCCGGTGACGGTGGCGCAGGCCCCGCGGAAGACCTTCACCTGACCACGCGCGGCCGCGGCGATGGCGTCCTGCATCGGCCCCCGCGCCTCGGGCGGCCAGAGCAGGGGCCAGAACTGGCCGGTCATCTGTTCAAGCGGAGTCTCGCACAGCGCGCGGCCCGCCGGGTTCACATAGAGGATCTCGCCCGACAAACTCAGCAGGCGGGCGCATTCCGGCCATGCGTCGAGGATCGCGGCCAGGTCCACCTGGCCCACGTCCAACGGCGCCGTCTGGGCGGACTCCCCCGACACTCGCAGCCCCTGACCAGACGCACCCCACGCGCGTCCAGGTTGCGATCTGGTCACAGAATCCTAAAGCAAATGCGAAAGGCGCAAGGCCATGACCGGGGGCTGCTAGTCCTCGTTCGGGATGTTCAGCAGCGTACCGCAGGCCTTGCAGTGGACCGCGTCCGGCTCGTGCCGCAGCAGGCCGCAGCGCGGGCAGGGAAAGCGCACCTTGAACGGCCGGATCAGAGTCTGGACGAGGCGCACGAACAGGCTGATTCCGCTGATCATGATCACCACGGTCAGCAGACGGCCCCAGACGCCGGGCAGGGTGATGTCGCCGAAACCCGTGGTCGTGAGCGTGGTCACGGTGAAGTAGAGCGCGTCCACATAGCCCTGGATGCCCGGATGTTCTCGCGCGAAGCTGGCGTAGACGAAGCCGGTGGCCACGAAGACGAAGGTGACCAGCGTCGCCAGGGTCTTAGTCACGTCCTCCCAGCGCGTGTCGTCATACCGCCGCCCGATCGTCGTCCAGAAGAACTCGCTGTGGAACAGCGACCACAGCCTAAGCACCCGCAGGAAGCCCAGGTTGAACAGCCACTGCGGGAACAGCAGCGTCGCGAGCACGAACAGGTCGACCCACGAGTGCGGCCGGGTGATCCACTCCTTCAGGCTTCGATAGCTCAGCGCCCGAGCGCCGATGTCCAGCGCCAGGACGAAGGCGATCGCGTAGTCGACGTAGAAGTAGGCCGGGAAGTCCCGCAGAAACGGGGCCGCGACGAAGAAGCCGATCAACAGCAGGTCGATCGTGATGACCCACAGGCGGAAGCGGACCGCCCCGGGCGACTTGCCGTGGTAGAGCGCCCGCAGCCGGGCCCGCAGCCGCGGCGCGGCCTCGCGGCGGTCCGCTCGCCCCGCCAGCTCAGTCGGTGTCTCCCGCCCTTCCGGCGCCATTGCCCCTCCGGCGGTCCTCCGCCCACAGCTCGGCCAGAACTCCCGGACCGCTCGCGGGTTCAGTGCTGGCCCGCGCACCCTCGCGCGGGTTTGAGAGGAGGACAACCATGCCTGCCAAGTCCGCCGCCCAGCAGAAGGCCGCCGGCGCAGCCCTCTCCGCCAAGCGCGGCGACACGCCCAAGAGCGACCTCAAGGGCGCGTCGAAATCCATGATGTCGATGTCCGAGAAGGAGCTCGAGAAGATGGCCTCGACGAAGCGCAAGGGTAAGCCCGAGCACAAGCACTGAGACTCTAAGCGGCCAGGCCCTGCATCCTGGCCGCGGCCTCGCGCACCCGCTCGGGGCCACCCAGGAGTTGGCGGTTCTGGCCGATCCGCTTGAACCAGTAGTGGAGGCCAAGAAGGTCGGTCATCCCGATGCCACCGTGCACCTCGGTGGCCGTGCGGGCTACGAAGCGGCCGATTTCCGACAGGTGCGCCTTGGCGTGCGCCGCCATCAGCGAGGCCTCCTCCGGCGCGTGGTCGAAGGCGTAGGCCGCATACCATACCAGCGCCCGCGCGGGCTCAAGTTCGGCGGCCATCTCGGCGCACAGGTGCTTCACGGCCTGGAACGAGCCGATGGTGCGGCCGAACTGTTTGCGCTCCTTGGCGTAGGCCACCGCCCTGTCCAGCATCGCCTGGGCCGCGCCCAGCGTGTCGGCCGCCAGCACGATCCAGGCCGCGTCGCGCAGCCGCTCCAGCGCGCCATTGTCTCCCAGCGCCTCGGCTGGCGTGTCGCGGAACGCCAGCTCCGACAGGCGCCGTGTGGCGTCGATGCTGGGCATGGCCACCGTCTCGGCCGCGCCCCGGGCAAGATGCAGCGCACCGCCCCGCTCGGCGACCACCAGAAGGTCCGCGCCAGCCACGTCCAGCGCGAACAGCGCCTTGCCGGACAGTCGGCCGCCAACCGCCGTCACGCCCGCGCCATCCCGCGCCCCGGCGATCGGCTCCGAGATCGCCGCACCGCCGATCGCCTGCCCTGCCGCCAGCTTCGGCAGCCACTCGCGCCGCTGGGACTCGCTGCCGGCCTCGACCAGCGCCAGGGGCGCCAGCACCGCCGAGCTGAGGAACGGCGTGGGCGCCACCACGCGCCCCAGGGCCTCGGCGGCCAAAGCCGCCTCCAGCATCCCGAGGCCCAGCCCCCCGTGTTCCTCGGGCACCAGCAAGCCGGGCAGGCCGAGGTCGGCCAGCCCCTTCCAGATGTCCGGCGCCGCCGTCTCGCCGCCGTCGGCGAAGCGTCGCACGCGTTCCAGCGGCGCGAGGTCGGCCAGCGCCCGGTTCAGGCTGTCCTGCAGCATCACCTGGTCGTCAGAAAGCGCGAACCGCATGGCTTAGGCCTCCACGACCTTGGGCTCGCGCGGCATGTCGAGGCCGCGCTCCGAGATGATGTTCTTCTGAATCTGGGCGGTGCCGCCGCCGATGATCAGGCCCAGGTCGAACATGTAGTTCCATTGCCAGCGGCCCTTGGCCCGCAGGTGAGGTCCGTCCTGGTAGAGGATGCCCAGCTCGCCGAGCGCGTCGATCGCCAGCGCGGCCACCTGGTGGTTCAGCTCGCAGCCCTGCAGCTTGACCACCAGCCGGGCCAGCGCCGCCGTCGGGTCGGTCATCACCCGCAGGCCGTTGAACTTCATCGACAGCACCCGCGCCTGCAACTGCATCAGCCGGTCGCGGAACAGCGGATTGTCGATGATCCGCTGGCCGTCGACCGTTTCCGATTTCATCAGCTCGATCAGCGATTTCAGCCGGGCTTCGGTGGCGTTGGGATCGCCCAGCATCCCCCGCTCGTGCTTCAGCGTCGCGTTGGCCACGAACCAGCCGCGCCCCCGCCCCCCGACCACGCCGGCCTTCGGCACGCGCACGTCGGTGAAGAACACCTCGTTGAACTCGGCCTGGCCGGTCATGGTCTTGAGCGGCCGCACCTCGATCCCCGGCGTATTCATGGGGAACAGGATGTAGGAGATGCCCTCGTGCTTCGGCTTGTCGGGCTCGGTCCGCACCAGGCAGAACATCATCTGCGCCTGCGCGGCCGTGGACGTCCAAATCTTCTGGCCGTTTATGACGAAATCCTCGCCGTCTTCGACCGCGCGGGTCTGCAGGCTGGCGAGGTCCGATCCGGCCCCCGGTTCGGAGTAGCCCTGGCACCAGATGATGTCGCCAGCCAGCGTTGGCGGGATCCACTGGCGCTTCTGCTCCTCCGAGCCGACCTCCAGCAGCGTCGGGACCAGCATCGAGATGCCCTGCCCCGACATCCCGGGAGGCGCGCCGGCGGCGATGAACTCCTCGGCGATGATCCGTGACTTCAGAATGTTAGGCTCGGCGCCGTAGCCGCCGTACTCGCGCGGAATGGTGCGCGCGGCATACCCATTGGCGATCAGCAGCTTCTGCCAGGCCTTGGGGTCCCTGGGCGCGCCGCCTTCGTATTCGGCCTTGTGCGCCTCCAGGAATGCGCGCACCTCCTCACGGAAGGCCGCCAGTTCCGGCGTAAGCGTGAGGTCCATGGCCTCGCCCCTGTTCGTTTCGAGGCGGCCAATCCATCGGGTTTCCCACCGCGGCGCAACGGCGCCGTGGCGTCAGCGTTGAGCGATAAATTCGAACTGGACGTGATGCGATGAGATCTCTCCTGCCGGCCGCCGCCGCCCTGGTCCTCCTCACCTCCTGCGCCAGTCCCGGATCGAACGACCCGTTCGCCGGCTTCGGCCCTGACCCGGCGATGCCCCGGCCGCAGAAGAGCCTCATCCCGACGGTCGGCGTCCCCGAGGTCGTCGGCTGGCCGGCGGGCGCCGCGCCCAAGGCGCCGCCGGGCTTCACCGTCGCGCGCTTCGCCGAAGGGCTCGACCATCCCCGCTGGCTGCTGGTGTTGCCGAACGGCGACGTCCTGGCCGCCCTCTCCGCCTCCGAGCCCAGCAAGGCCGACAAGTCGAACCAGGGCATCAAGGGCTTCTTCCAGAAGATGCTCATGAAGAAGGTCGGCTCGGCCAAGCCAAGCCCCAACCGCATCGTCCTGCTGCGGGACGCCGACGGCGACGGCGTGGCCGAGACGAAGACCGAGTTCGCCACCGGACTTAAGCAGCCGTTCGGGATGCCCCTTGTCGGCGACGTGCTTTACGTCGCCAATTCGGACGGCGTCGTCAGCTTCCCATATCAGCCCGGCCAAACCTCGGTCGCCGGTCCCGGCACGAAGGTGTTCGACCTGCCCGGCCCGCCGATCAATCACCACTGGACCAAGAACGTCGTCGCGAGCCCCGACGGCTCGAAGCTGTTCGCCACCGTCGGCTCCAATTCCAACATCGGCGAGAACGGCATGGAGAACGAGACCGGCCGCGCGGCGATCTGGGAATACGACCTCGCCACCCGCAAGGCGCGCGTCTTCGCCACCGGCATCCGCAACCCCAATGGTATCGACTTCGAGCCAGCCTCTGGGGTCATGTGGACCGTTTCGAACGAGCGGGACGAGATCGGCAACGACCTGCCGCCCGACTACCTGACCAGCGTGCGCGAGGGCGGCTTCTACGGCTGGCCCTACAGCTACTGGGGGCGGAACGTGGACGCGCGGGTCAAGCCCCAGCGGCCGGACCTGGTCGCCACGGCCCTGAAGCCGGACTATGGCCTCGGCGCCCACACCGCCTCGCTGGGCCTGACGTTCTACCGGGCCGACGCTTTTCCCGCGGGATATCGGGGCGGCGCCTTCATCGGCCAGCATGGATCCTGGAACCGCAAGCCGCTCAACGGCTACCAGGTCGTCTTCGTGCCTTTCGCGGGTGGACGCCCGCAGATGCCGCCGCAAGTCTTCCTCAACGGCTTCCTGAACGCCGACGACAAGATCCAGGGCCGGCCGGTCGGCGTGGTCGTCGATCGCAAGGGCGCCTTGCTGGTTGCGGACGATGTGGGCGGCATCGTCTGGCGGGTCGCGCCCGCCGCCTAGAAAGCGAGCCTTTTTTCCCCTTCAAGTGAACTGGAAGGCGAAGGCTTTGGCGGCGGCGGCGAACGCGACGTGACCGCCGTCAGCCCATCTTGAAGAAGCAGAGCTTGTTACCGTCCGGGTCGCGGACGTAGGCGCCGTAGAAGGTCGGCATCCGCTGGCCGGGGGGACCATCGCACGTGCCACCGGCGGCCAGGGCCGCGGCATGGGCGGCGTCGACTTGCTCGGTCGAGGTCGCCGGGAAGCCGAACATGCTGCCGTTGCCGACGCTGGCGGGCTTCTCGTCGTAGGGCTTGCTGATGGCGATCATCCCCGGCGTAGCGCCGCCCCCGTAGAACTGCATCCGGTCGCCGTTGGCGAAGGTGCGCTTGCCGCCCAGCGGCGCCAGCACCGCGTCGTAGAACGTCTTGGCCTTCTCGAGGTCGTTGGTCCCAATAGTCACGTAGCCGATCATGGTGGAATCCTTCCCAGTGTAGAGCCGAACCGTAGCCGTTGACCCACACGGAAGCGCAAGCACCGCGTGACGAACGCCCCTTCGAAGGTTCAGTATCGGCGGATCGGGGAGGCGCGCATGAAGCTGGCGGGTGTGGTGTTGGGTGTGGCGTTGACGGCGGCGGGCGCCGCCAGAGCCGAGGTGTCGACGGCGGTGCGCCAGGAGTCGGGCGCCGTCCGGGGTCTCTCCGCTCCGGCCGAGATCATCGTCGACCGCTGGGGCATCCCCCACATCTACGCCGCCTCCACGAAGGACGCCTTCTTCCTCCAGGGCTGGAACGCCGCCCGCGACCGGCTCTGGCAGATCGACCTTTGGCGAAAGCGGGGCCTGGGGCGCCTTTCCGCCAGCTTCGGCCCCGCCTACGTGGCCCAGGACCGGGCCGCGCGCCTCTTCCTCTATCGCGGCGACATGGCCGCCGAATGGGCCGCCTATGACCCCATCGGCCGCGAGGCGGTGGAGTCGTTCGCGGCGGGGGTGAACGCCTATGTGGCCGAAGTCCGCGCCGGCAGACGGCCGCTGCCTGTAGAGTTCGCCCTTACCGACAGCCAGCCGGAGACTTGGGCGCCTGAGGACATCCTGCGGATCCGCAGCCATGCCCTGGTCAGCAACGTCACCTCCGAGGTCGCCCGCGCCCGAACCATCTGCGCCGGTGGGCTCGCGGCCGACACCCTGCGCCGCAAACTGGAGCCCGCGCACAAGGTGACCGTGCCCAAGGGCCTCGCCCCCTGCCAGGTGCCCGAGAACGTGCTCGACGACTATGTGCGCGCCACCGAGCCCGTCAGCTTCGCGCCCCTCGCCAAGGCCCGCGCCGAGGCGCCCAAGAAGCTCGCCGAGGTGATCAACGAGCGCGCCGCCGAAGGCTCCAACAACTGGACCATCTCGGCCGCGCGCAGCGCCACTGGCCGGCCGATCCTGGCCAACGACCCGCACCGTCCGGTGGGCGCGCCCTCGCTGCGCTATATCGCCCACCTCGACGCCCCGGGCCTCAACATCATCGGCGCGGGCGAGCCGGCCCTGCCCGGCGTCTCCTTCGGTCACAACGGGACCAGCGCCTTCGGCATCACCATCAATTACGTCGATCAGGAGGACCTCTACGCCTATCAGACGCGGGACGGCGCCTACCGCTACAAGGGTGGGTACGAGCCGATGCGGGTCCTGCGAGAGACGATCGAGGTCAAGGGCGGCGCGCCGCGCGAAGTCGAGCTGAAGTTCACCCGCCACGGTCCTGTGGTCTGGGAAGACCCCGCCAAGGGCCAGGCCTTCGCCGTCCGCACCATCTGGAACGAGGCCGGCCTCGCAGGCTACTTCGGATCCTCGCGCATGTGGCGGGCCAAGTCGTGGGAGGACTTCCAGCTCGCCCGCAACCGATGGGGCGCGCCCCCGCTGAACCTCGTCTACGCCGACACCCATGGCGACATCGGCTGGTCGGTGGCCGCCCGCACGCCGGTGCGGAAAGGTTGGGACGGACTGATGCCGGTGCCCGGCGACGGCCGGTACGAATGGGCAGGTTTCGTCGAGGACGGTGGCCTCCCGGCGGTGAAGAACCCCGCCGCGGGCTTCTTCGCCACCGCCAACGCCATGAACATTCCGGCCGAGCCCGACTATCCGCGCGAGAAGCGCCAGCTCGGCTTCGAATGGGCCGACCCCAGCCGCGCCCAGCGCATCCACGAGGTGCTGAACACCCTGCCCAAGTCGACGCTGGCCGACTCCATGGCCCTGCAGGTCGACAGCGTCAGCCCGCAGGCCCGCCGGGGCGTGGCGCTGCTGAAGGGCCTGGCCTCGCCAGACGCCGGGGTCACCCAGGCGCTCGGCTACCTCCAGGCCTGGGACGGAAACGAGACCACCGACAGCGTCGCCGCCGCCCTCTACGAGACCTGGGCGCTGAAGCACCTCGGCCGCCACGTGGCCGCCAAGGCCACGACCCCGGCCGCCGCGAAACTGATCGGAGACGGCTCGCCTGACCCGACCTTCGTCTGGCTGGAGACCCAGCCGGCGACCGCCCGCGCACCGTTACTGCTCGCGGCCCTCGCCGACACGATCGCCGAGCTCAAGGGCCGCCTCGGCCCCGACATGACCACCTGGACCTGGGGGCGCCTGCACCATGCGAAGTTCGTCCCCGCCGTCGCCACCCTGGCCGACCCGCAGCTTGCCGCCCAGATGACCGTCGGCCCGCTGCAGGTCCCCGGCTCGGCCTCGACGCCGCGCGCGGCGACCTGGCGGCCGAACGACTTCGCCCAGACCTCGGGAGCCTCCGTGCGCCTGGTGCTGGACGTGGGCGCCTGGGACAACTCCATGGCCATCAACACCCCCGGCCAGTCCGCCGACCCGACCAGCCCACACTATCGCGATCTCTTCCCGCTGTGGGCCGCCGGTTCCTACGTGCCGCTGCGCTTCAGCCGCGCCGCCGTCGAGGGCGACGCCGAGGTGGTGATGAAGCTCACACCGGCAAACTAGGTCGCGCGCTATCGGCCGAAGGTCTTGCGCAGGCGGACCATCAGGTTGCCGCCCCATTCCAGGTCGCGGACGTCCGTGTAGACCAGCTGGCCCAGGCTGCGCGGGCCGGCATAGACCTCCCGGATGCGCTTGGCGTCGCGCATGTTGATGCCGTTGGCCTCGATGCGGAGGGTCACGTCGGGCCGCAGCCGGTGCTCGGTGTAGAGG
>JBKOYY010000014.1:0-6485 GCA_046725615.1 Pseudomonadota bacterium | reverse complement strand
CGGCTGGGCCGACACCATGCCGGCGAGCAGCGCGCCGAGCGCGACGCCGAGACCGGCCCTGCGGAGGAATGGCGACGGGGTGCGGCGCGGGCCCACGGCTATTCCGGCGTCCAGGCCTCGTAGTCGCCGGTGGCGCGCTGGCGTTCGCCGCCACGGGCGATGGCGCCCTTGGGCCGGTAGGCGTGGATGGTCCCGGTGAGGTTCGGGATGGTGTCCTTCTCCCACGCCTTGCGCGGCAGCGGCGCCGTCGTCGGCGGCTCGTCGAACGTGTAGTGCAGCCAGCCGTGCCACTCTGCGGGCACCTTCGAGGCGTCCGCGTATCCCTTGTAGATCACCCAGCGGCGCTTGCGGCCACGGTCGTAGCTGTCGCGATCGTCGCGCGCCTCGAAGTAGCGGTTGCCCATCTCGTCCTGGCCCACGAACCGGCCGCGGCGCGCGATGGTGAAGTGGATCCCCGGCGTCGCGCCGTTCCACCAGGTGAAAATGCTCTTCAGGACGGACAAATCAGGGCTCTTGCGAGGTGTGAACGCGGCCGGACTATAGGGAAGCGCCAAAGGGGCGTCCAGCGCGGCGCCGTCGCGCCCTCGTCTGCAATATGTTGGGGATCAGACGCTTGGCGCACCCAACATCTATTGCGCCGCGACTGCGGCGACGCCTAGCCTGACGCGACAGGGAGTCGGCGTCTATGGACAGCGAAACGTCGCGCGCGGGAATCGAGGGACGGATCCTGGAGCTGGGCGACCGGCTCGTGGAGCTGGAGGCCCCCGCCCATTTCACCAACGCCCGCGTTGAGGCGTGGGTCGATTGGGCCGGCGGGCGAACGGACCTGGCGGCCGCGATCCTGCAATATGCCTATGGCCTCGCCGGCAAGGCCCAGGCCAAGGGACTGACCAAGGATCTGCGCACCCGGACCCGGTTCCGCGAAGCCATTACCGAAGCGATGATGCTGGGCGTAATCGCCCTGAGGCCGGCCGGTCAGCCGCTGAAGGTGCTGGACGCGGGGCCTGCCGCGCTGGACCGCGTGACCGCCTCGCAGCGCGGCCGCGAGGCCGCCCAGGCGGCGGCGGCGCTGATGAGCGCCCGGCTTCAGGCGGTGATGGATGCGGTGCTGCGCTGTGAAGGCGGTCCCGAGGCCTGCGCCGACCCGACCCGCAACACCAGCCTCGCTCGCGCGGCGGAAGCCGCCCGCAGCGCGGGGGCCGCCGATTCGACCATCCTCGACGCCATCGCCCTCGCCCGCGCCGGCGAGACGGACTGGACCTGCGCCGCGCCGCCCCCGGCGCCGGTGACCCCGTTCGTGGCCCTGGCCGGCGAAGGCCACGCCCTCGCCCGCGCCGCCTGGACCACGGGGCGCGTGATCGCCGCTCCGGACGCGCCGGCCGCAGCCGCGATCGCCGAGGCCGCGGGTCTGGCGGCGGCGGGAGTCGAGCTGATGGCTCACTTCCGGGACGGCGCTTTCGACGACGCCGCCTTCGCGGCCACCGTGAAGCTCGCGGGGCTCGCTATCGGCGCCGAGGCCGACGGTCCGGCGATGATCTGTCTCGGCGGCCTCGGCGAGTGGCTGGTCGCCCAGGGCTTCGACTACGACACCGACGAGGCGCGGCAGGCCGCACGCAACCTCTTCCAGGCCGCGCGGGACGCCGTGAAGGACCTCGACCTCGACCTGCGTTTCGGCCTGCTCGACGACCCCGATCTGGCGCTGCGGCTGGGCGTGCGCCTGGACGCCGCGCCGTGGGGCGGACCGGTCACCGCGGCCGAAACCGCGGACGGTGAGACCGTGCGCGTCCTGTCGGAGTCCGCCGTCCTCGGTCTGGCGGCGGTGGGCGCGGACCTTCCTACGGTGCAGGCCGCCCTGCTCGGCCATCGCAGCTTCGCCGATGCGCCCGGCGTCAACGCCCAGAGTCTGGCCGCCCGCGGCTTCACTGGGCTCGAGATCGGCGCCGTCGAGGCCGAGCTTCCCTTCGTGCGCAGCCTCTCGCGGGCTTTCGCGCCGCAAGTGGTGGGCGAAGGCTTCCTCCGCGACGTCCTCGGCGCCACGCCCGACCAGTTGGCCGATCCGGCGCTGGACGTGCTGGATCTAGCCGGCTTCTCGCCCGAGGAGATCCGCGTCGCCGAGGCGCATGTGCTGGGTTCGGATCGCCTGGACGGCGTGCTGACCGAGGACCAGGGCCGGGTCTTCGTGACCGCCGCCGACATGCCGCTGTCGGCGCAGGCAGCCATGCTGTCTGCGCTGGCGCCGCTGCTGGACGCGCCGCCGGTGCTGGACGTCGCCCTCCCCTGGTCGGCGACGCTGGACGAGGTGCAAGCGGCCTTGGGCGACGGCGCGATCGCCGTCCGTCCGCGCCGGGCCGCAGCGCCCGCCGGACTGGCGTTGGATATTCCGGCGGTGGCGGAACTCCCCGCCCGCGCCCAAACGCCGCAGAGCGCGCGTCCGGAACCGCAGGCCGAGACGCCGCCTCAGGAACGGATCATCGAGCGGATCGTGGAGCGCGGACGCAGCCGCCAAAAGCTGCCCGACCGCCGCAAGGGCTACATCCAGAAGGCGAGCGTCGGCGGCCACAAGGTCTATCTCCACACCGGCGAGTATGACGACGGCCAGCTCGGCGAGATCTTCATCGACATGCACAAGGAAGGCGCGGCCTTCCGATCGCTGATGAACAACTTCGCGATCGCCATCTCGATCGGCCTTCAGTACGGCGTGCCGCTGGACGAGTTCGTCGACGCCTTCGTCTTCACCCGGTTCGAACCGGCGGGGCCCGTGACGGGGAATGACACCGTAAAATCAGCCACTTCCATCCTGGACTATATCTTCCGGGAGCTGGGGATCAGCTATCTGGGCCGCGACGACCTGGCCAGCGCCGACCCGGAGGCGCTCAACGCCGACGGTCTGGGCCGGGGCAAGGCCGACGCCGTCACCGCCGAGGAGCCCGAGCCGCAGCCGGCCTCGCGTTTCATCTCGCGCGGGTTCGCTCGGGGCGCCGCGCCGGACAACCTGGTGTTTCTGCCGTCCGCGAACCGCAGCCCAGGACCCGCCGCCCTGGGCGCGGCGGAGGTCTGCGCGGCCTGCGGCGACATCGCCGTGGTTCGCAAGGGCCAGGCGCTGATCTGCGAAACCTGCGGCACGCGCTCGGGCCGGATTTCCGAAGACCAGGCCAGCTAAGTCCTTCCAAGTTACCGCGAATTAAGTGGCGTGGCGGGACCTGCGCGGGCACATCCAGCCTGCGTACTGTGAGGTTCTGTACTGGTGATGATGCGTACGACCCGCGCCCTGGCCATCACGGCCGCCGCCCTGGCGATCGCCCCGATCGCGGCGAGCGCCCATGCCGGTGAGAAGGAAGTGCGGCGTCAGGACTCGTTCGGCGGGTCCTGCGTGAAGTGCGAGCTGTCGGGCCGTAACCTGACGGGCGCGAGGATCGTCGGCGCGAACTTCTCGGGCGCGGCCATGGTGGGCGCGATCCTGCGGGACTCCAAGCTGCACGCCTCGGTGTTCGCCGGCGCCGACCTCAGCCGCGCCGATCTGAGCGACTCCTCGATGACTGGCGCGAACTTCTCGGGCGCCAACCTCACCCGGGCCAAGGCGCGATCGTCTCACGCCAATGGCGTGGTCTTCGGCTCCGCCAACATGACCCGCGTGGACATGAGCGACTCCGAGGCGACGGGCGCAATCTTCCAGAAGGCGATCATGACCGGGGCCATCCTCCGCGCCATGACCATCCGCGGCGGGATGTTCGGTGGGGCCGACCTGTCCGACGCGGTGCTGACCGACACCCAGGCGAGCGGCGCGGTGTTCGAACGCGCGAACCTCAAGGGCGCCAGCTTCCGCTCGGCCGAACTGAAGGGCGCCAGCTTCTCGAAGGCCGACGCCCGCGGCGCCAGCTTCACCGACGCCGACCTGACGGGCGCCACGCTCGCCTACGGTCAGTTCGCCCGAGCCTCGTTCCGCGCCGCCGACCTGCGCGCCGCCAACCTGATGCATGCCGAGTTCGACGGCGCCGACTTCCGCGACGCGGACCTGTCTCAGACCATGCTGGCCGGCGCCGACCTGTCGACCGCCCGCGGGCTGACGCAAGACCAGGTCGACGAGGCCTGCGCCGACTCACGCACGCGGCTGCCGCCGGGGCTGGCGGCCCGGACCTGTCACGGCGTGCGCTTTATATTCAAGTCCGACCCGAAGGCGATCACACGGTTCGTTCCCGCCGTCCCGCAGCCGCCAGCGCCCCCCGCCCCCCCTGCAGGGCTGCGATAGGCCTGGCGAGCGGGCCGGCCGAGCGGTTGTCCCCTCGGCCGGTGCGCGTCAGGACGCCTTGATCGGCGGGGCGGTCCGGATGTGCAGTTCCTTGAGCTGCCGCTCGGTCACCTCGGACGGCGCGTTCATCATCAGATCCTGACCCTGCTGGTTCAGCGGGAAGGCGATGACCTCGCGGATGGCGACCTGGTTCGCCAGCAGCATGACGATGCGGTCGATGCCGGGCGCGAGACCACCGTGCGGCGGCGCGCCGTGCCGGAACGCGTTCAGCATCCCGCCGAACTGCTCCTCGACCACTTCCGGGCCATAGCCGGCGATCTCGAACGCCTTGACCATGATCTCGGGCAGGTGGTTCCGGATCGCGCCCGAGCACAGCTCGTAGCCATTGCAGACGATATCGTACTGGTAGGCCAGGATATCCAGCGGATCCTTGGTGTTCAGCGCTTCCAGCTCGCCCTGCGGCATCGAGAACGGATTGTGCGAGAAGTCGACGCGCTTCTCGTCCTCGTTCCACTCGAACATCGGAAAGTCGACGATCCAGACGAACTCGAAGCGGTCTTCGTCGACCAGCTTCAGGTCCGTGCCCACCTTGGTGCGGGCCGAGCCGGCGAACTTGTAGAAGACCTTCGGGTCGCCGGCGACGAAGAACGCGGCGTCGCCCTGACCGAGGCCGAGTTGGCCCATGACCGCGTCAGTCTTCTCCGCGCCCAGGTTCTTGGCGATGGGACCGCCCCAGCCGCCCTGATCCTCGGACCAGAAGATGTAGCCGAGGCCCGGCTGGCCTTCGCCCTGCGCCCAGCTGTTCATGCGGTCGCAGAAAGCCCGGCTCCCGCCCTTCGGCGCCGGGATCGCCCACACGGCGTTCTTGGCATCCTCGAGGATCCGGGCAAAGAGGCCGAAGCCGCCGCCGCGGAAGTGCTCCGACACATCCTCCATGACCAGCGGGTTGCGCAGGTCGGGCTTGTCAGAGCCGTACTTGGCGATCGCCTCGCGGTACGGGATGCGCGGGAACGGGTACGGCGTCACCGGCTTGCCGTTGGCGAACTCCTCGAAGACGCCGTGCATCACCGGCTCGATGGCCGCGAACACGTCCTCCTGGGTGACGAAGCTCATCTCGACGTCGAGCTGGTAGAACTCGAGGCTACGATCGGCGCGCAGGTCCTCGTCGCGGAAGCACGGCGCGATCTGGAAGTAGCGGTCGAACCCGGAGACCATAAGCAGCTGCTTGAACTGCTGAGGCGCCTGCGGCAGCGCATAGAACTTCGTCGGATGCAGCCGCGAGGGGACCAGGAAGTCGCGCGCGCCCTCCGGCGAGCTGGCCGTCAGGATCGGAGTCTGGAACTCCAGGAAGCCCTGGCCGATCATCCGGTTGCGGATCGACTGGATCACCTTGGACCGCAGCACGATGTTCTTGTGAAGAGTCTCGCGGCGCAGGTCGAGGTGGCGGTTCTTCAGGCGAATGTCCTCGGGATAATCCGGCTCGCCAAAGACCGGCAGCGGCAGTTCCGAGGCTTCCGACAGCACGGAAACCGTCGCGACCTTCACCTCGACCTCGCCGGTCGGGAGGTTGGGGTTCACGGTCTCAGCCGAACGGGCCACGACCTCGCCGTCGACCCTGATGACGCTCTCGGCGCGCAGGTGCTCGACCACCGAGAAGCCGGGCGTACCGGGGCTCAGGACGAGCTGCGTCAGGCCATAGTGGTCGCGCAGGTCGATGAAGATCAGGCCGCCATGGTCGCGCTTGCGGTGGACCCAGCCCGAGAGGCGGACGGTCTGGCCGGTGTCGGCGGCGCGGAGCGCGCCGCAGGTGTGCGTGCGGTAGGCGTGCATTTTCTTCGAAATTCGGGGTGTTTTACGAGGCGCGGAAGGGCGCATGCGCCTGCCCCGATGTCAAGCATCCCGCCCCTGACGAGGCGGGACACCCCACCTATTTCTCCGGATGCAGCAGCGCCTGGTAGGTCAGCGTCCGGGCCATGGTCCCGAGATCGTCGCCGCCCGTGCCGCCCAGTCGCTGGATCATGCCGACGAAGATGATGTCGTTGGTCGGATCCACCCAGAACCAGGTGCCGGCCGCGCCGCCCCAGCTCATGGAGCCCTTGCCTTCCAGCGTGCCGGCCGCACGGGGCTCGTTCACCACCATGAAGTCGAGGCCGAAGCCCACCGCTTCGTTGAACCGGGTGACGTTCGTGCCGTTGGAGCGGACCAGCACGTCCTTGGGGATCATGTTGGTGCCCATCAT
>JBKOYY010000163.1:0-13900 GCA_046725615.1 Pseudomonadota bacterium | reverse complement strand
GGCGTCGGTCTTGCCGATCAGGCTGATGCGGACCGTCGGGACCGGCTCCTGCGAGACGCGCAGGTCGGCGGCGGCGGCGGGCATGGCGACGAGGGCGGCAGCCGCAGCGGCGGCCAGGCAAGCGAACTTCATCTGTTGGATTCTCCGAGGGATTTCGACGACGTTGTGTCGTGAATTTCGCCTGCAGGAAGAACGTCGGTACGGCTTAACCATCGACGACCGTTCGTCCTGAATCCCTGATTAACCATCGAAAACGGGCCAAAAAGGACAACATGTCGCAGACGAATATCTGAAATGGACTCCACAGACGGGACTTCAGTCGAGCTCTACACTGCAATCCTGGCGCGTTGACTTGGATATACTGACGCGATCCTCGCACGCGCATGCGCCATTGCCCCGGCGCGCAACGGCGGCCAAGCTGCACGCCTTCCATGTCCGACACGCCTCCTGCCGACGACGACTCCGTCCCCTCCGCCCGCGCCCTGCTGAAGGAGCGCGACTACCTGTTCTTCTGGGGCACCCGCTGGACCGGCAGCTTCGCCGCCCAGATCCAGAGCGTGGCGATGGGGTGGCAGATGTACGCCCTGGCCCGGCAGACCCGATCGGTCGAGGAAAGCGCCTTCCTGGTGGGGATGATCGGGCTGGCCGCCTTTCTCCCCGTCTTCCTGCTGACGCTGCCCGCCGGCGAGGCGGCCGACCGCTACGACCGCAAGAAGGTGCTGCTCGTCTGCCTGACCGGGGAGATCCTGAGCGTGCTGGCGCTGGCGGTGGCGACCGTGCAGGGCTGGGCCTCGCCAACCCTGCTGCTGTGCATCGCGGCGCTGTTCGGGGCCAGCCGGGCGTTCTTCGCGCCGGCCAACACCGCGCTGGGGCCGATGCTGGTGCCGCGCCGGCTGCTGCCGCGGGCGATCGCCTGGAACTCGCTGGCCTGGCAAACGGCCTCGATCGCCGGGCCGGCGGCGGCGGGCCTGCTGGTCGCGCGGTCGGCGGAGACGGCGTATTTCACCACCTTCGCGCTCTATGGCGTCTCGGCCCTGCTGGTGCTGTCGATCCGGGGCAACGCCAAGCCCGAGACCAATCCCGGCTCGCGCTGGCAGCTGATGAAGGAAGGGCTGGCCTACGTCTGGCGGCAGAAGATCGTCTTCGGCGCCATCTCGCTGGACCTGTTCGCCGTGCTGCTGGGCGGGGCGACCGCCCTGCTCCCGGTCTTCGCCCGCGATGTGCTGCACGTGGGGCCCGAGGGCTTCGGCATCCTGCGCGCCGGGCCGGCGATCGGCGCGACGCTGGTGGCGCTGTGGCTGGCGGCCAATCCGATCCGGCGCAAGGCGGGCCTGTTCATGTTTGCGGGCGTCGCGGTCTTCGGCCTGGCGACCATCGCCTTCGGCCTGTCGCGGTCGCTGTGGCTGTCGGTGGCGGCGCTGGCCGTCCTTGGCGGCGCCGACATGTTGAGCGTCTACGTGCGCCAGACGCTGGTGCAGCTCGTCACCCCCGACCACATGCGCGGGCGGGTAGCCTCGGTCTCGTCGGTGTTCATCGGCGCCTCGAACGAGCTGGGCGAGTTCGAGAGCGGCGTGGTGGCCCGTGTCCTGGGTCCGGTCGGGGCGGCGGTGTTCGGCGGCGTGGGCGCCGTTGCGGTAACCGCGCTCTGGGCCAAGCTCTTCCCCGACTTGCGCCGTGCGGACCGGCTCGAATAACTGTCGCCCATTCCAATTTTTCAATTTCCAGGGAGATCGGTCATGGGCGCATTGGAAGGCAAGGTGGTCCTCGTCACGGGCGGCGGCAACGGCATCGGCCGGGACGCGGCGATCATCGCGGCGCAGGAAGGCGCCAAGGTGGTGGTCAACGACCTGGGCGGCGGCCTGAAGGGCGGCGACGAAGGTTCCGCCGGCCCGGCCGAGGAAGTGGCGGCCCTGATCCGCGCCAACGGCGGCGAGGCGGTCTCCAACTCCGAGAGCGTCACCAGCATGAAGTCGGTGAAGGGCATGGTCGAGCAGGCGCTCGACACCTTCGGCGGCCTGCACGCGGTGATCAATCCGGCCGGCATCCTGCGCGACGTGATGTTCCACAAGATGACCGAGGAAGAGTGGGACCTGGTCATCGAGGTGCACATGCGCGGCTCGTTCAACGTGGCCCGCGCCACCATTGAGCACTTCCGCGACCAGAACGACGGCGCCTACATGTTCTTCACGTCGACGTCGGGCCTGTTCGGCAACATCGGCCAGGCCAATTACGGCGCGGCCAAGATGGGCATCGCCGGCCTGTCGCGGATCATCGCCATGGAAGGGGCCCGCAACAACGTGCGCTCCAACTGCCTGGCGCCGGTCGCCTGGACCCGCATGACCCAGTCGGTGCCGGTGAAGGACGAGGCCGCCGCCGCCCGCCGCGCGGTGATGGCCGAGAAGATCCGCGCCGACCAGCCGGCCCGCTTCTCGGTGGCGATGGTGACGCCGGCCGCGGCCCACGTCAGCGGCCAGATCTTCGGCTCGTCGGGCGAGAACATCATCCTCTACAGCCAGCCGCGCCCCGTGGAGACGGTGACCAAGGAAGAAGGCTGGACCGTGCAGTCGATCCTCGAGGAAGCGGTGCCGAAGATGGCCCCGAAGTTCTTCGACCTGAACCGCGGCCCGCTGCCGGGTTCGCAGAACAACCAGCAGAAGCAGCCGGCCTGACGGTCGGGCCAATGCGCGCCGTCCTCATCACCTTCGACGGGGACGGCGCGTGACGCTGGACTGGGGCGCGATCCTGCGCGACGGCGGGATCGTCGCCCTGGGCGCCTGCGCGATCATCGCGGGCCTGATGCGGGCCAACCCGCGCCTCTTCCTCCGGCACTTTCCCGAACCCCTCCGCAGCCAGGCGGCCCCGCTGACGCCGGGCGAACGGCGCGCGGGCGCGGCCGGCGGCCTGGCGCTGGTGGGCTGGGTCCTGGGCGGAATGATCCTCTCGACGCTCGGCGCCGAGGCGCGGGGCGAGGCGTTCGCCGGCCTGGCCCTGCACGCCTTCCTGCTGGGCATGGCGTTCAACCTGGCCGACTGGCTGGTGCTGGACGAGCTGTGGCTGGGCCTGCTGCGCGGACGGGGCCTGCTGCCCGCCGAGGTCGCCGCCGCCGCCCCGCCGCTGGACCACGCCAAGCACGTGCGCGACCTCTTCAAGGGGACCGCGATCTTCGCCGTCCTCGGCCTGGCGGTGGCCGCCGGGGTCGCCGCCACTTGATCTGGCGCCGCCATTGCGTGGCGGTGATCCATGAGCCTCGGCTTGACCCATACTGGCGCCATCGCCCGCGGACTGGCCTACGCGCCGGCCCCGCCGCGCGAGCCGGTGCGTGCGCCTGAACCGGCGCAGGGCGGCCGCGACCCGGTCAGCCTGTTCAAGCTGAGCTCGCAGGAGCGCATCCGCGCCGAGACGGCCATGATCGTCGAGCGGACGCTGCAGGACCTGGCGGCCGACAACCAGCGCCGCGCCGAGGTCCGGCCGGTCGGCAGCCTGATCGACCTGCGCGTCTGAGCCTTGAGGTTCCCTCGGGACGAAGTTCCGGGCTAGAGAACCGGCGCCATGTCGCATAACACCTTCGGCCACCTCTTCCGCGTGACCACCTGGGGCGAGAGCCACGGCCCGGCCCTGGGCTGCGTGGTCGACGGCTGCCCGCCCGGCATCGCGCTGACCGAGGCCGACATCCAGCCGTGGCTGGACCGCCGCCGCCCGGGCCAGGGCAAGTTCGTCACCCAGCGCCAGGAGCCGGACGCGGTCCGCATCCTGTCGGGCGTGTTCCAGGACGAGCGGACGGACGGACAGGTGACCACCGGCACGCCGATCTCGCTGATGATCGAGAACACCGACCAGCGCAGCAAGGACTACTCCGAGATCGCCCAGGCGTTCCGGCCCGGCCATGCGGACTATCCCTATTTCGCCAAGTACGGCGTGCGCGACTATCGCGGCGGCGGTCGCTCGTCGGCGCGGGAGACGGCGGCGCGGGTGGCGGCTGGGGCCATCGCCCGGAAGGTGATCGCCGGCGTCACGATCCGCGGCGCGGTCGTGCAGATCGGCCCGCATGCGGTGGACCCGGAGCGGATCGACTTCGACGTCACCGGCGACAATCCGTTCTGGGCGCCAGACCCGGCCATCGTGCCGGTGTGGGAAGAGCACCTGGAGAAGGTCCGCAAGGCGGGCTCGTCCACGGGCGCCGTGGTCGCCGTGGAGGCCAGCGGCGTGCCGGCCGGCTGGGGCGCGCCGCTCTATGGCAAGCTCGACGCCGAGCTGGCGGCGGCCCTGATGTCGATCAACGCCGCGAAGGGGGTGGAGATCGGCGCCGGCTTCGCCTCGGCGGCGCTGTCCGGCGAGGAGAACGCCGACGAGATGCGGATGGGCAACGACGGCCCGGTCTTCCTGTCGAACAAGGCCGGCGGCGTGCTGGGCGGGATCTCCACCGGCCAGGCGGTCACCGCGCGGGTGGCGTTCAAGCCCACGTCCTCGATCCTGACACCGCGCCGGTCGCTGAACGAAGCCGGCGAGGAGGTCGAGCTGCGCACCAAGGGCCGCCACGACCCCTGCGTCGGCATCCGGGCCGTGCCGGTGGTGGAAGCCATGGTCGCGTGCGTGCTCGCCGACGCGTTCCTGCGGCACCGGGCGCAGACCGGCGGCGAAGCCTTCCGGCCCGGTCCCTGACGGGCGGACAGACCGCACGTGGCGGATCGCGCAGCGGTCTCCGCCGCCTGCGACGACGTCCCCGATTGACCGGCGGAGGCGGCGCGCCCTATCTGCCGAACCTGTTCACCGAGCGTCATGCGCCGAGGGTGATCATGCGGCCACGTGGGGCGACTTGAAGTACGACCTGCTGAGAATCCTGCTGGTGGACGACAACCAGTACATCCGCGTGATGGTGCGCGAGATTCTCCGTTCGGTCGGCGTGCAGAAGATCTACGAGGCCCGCGACGGGGCCGAGGGCCTGCAGATCATGCGCGACCACGAGATCGACGTGGTGATGACCGACCTCTCCATGCAGCCCCTGGACGGCATCGACTTCGTCCGCCTGCTGCGCAATTCGCCCGACAGCCCGAACATGATGGCGCCGGTGATCATGATCACCGCCCACTCCACCCTGGCCCGGGTGAAGGAGGCGCGCGACGCCGGCGTCAGCGAGATCCTGACCAAGCCGCTGACGGCGCGGGCGGTGATCGAACGGCTGCACCAGGCGATCGAGAACCCGCGGCCTTTCGTGCGCTGCGACGACTATTTCGGCCCCGACCGGCGCCGCAAGGACGACCCCAAGTTCGAGGGCCCCTGGCGGCGGCACACCGATCCGCCGTACCTGCGGAACGCGCCGAAGCCCAGGATCTAGAGGCTGAAGGCGCAGCTCTCGCCGATGGTGGGACGCGACACCACGATCCGTGACAGGCCCGGGAAGGCGGGCTTCAGCCGCTCGGCGAAATAGAGGCAGAGGTGCTCGAGGGTCGGCCGCTCAAGGCCCGGCTTCTCGTTGAGCAGCCCATGGTCGAGCTGGGCGGCGACGCCCTTCAGCGCGGACTCCAGGTCGGCGAGGTCGGCCACCCAGCCGACCGGCTCCTGCGCGGGTCCGCGGACCGTCGCCTCGACCTTGAAGGAGTGGCCATGCAGGTTTGTGTAGGGCCGGTGGGCCGGGCCTTCGGCCAGGTAGTGCGCGGCGTCGAACGTCGCGGCCTTGGTGATCTCGAAATAGGGCTGGTTCATCTTGAGGTGCAGGGGCTCGCAACGGCCGGAAGGGCCTCAGGCGATGCCGAGGTACTTGTGGGTCTGGACGCTTAAACGCCAGCGGGGGTGGGCGAGGCAATAGGCGATCGCCGCCTCGGTGTTGGCCAGGCGGTCCGGGCCGTCCATCGGCTGGAGCAGGAAGCGCTCGAAATCCAGGTGCTCGAACCGCTCCGGCGGCGCCTTCGCCTGGGGATAGACGAGCTTCAGTTCCTGGCCGCGGGTCTGGACCACCGGCGCGTCGGCCTTGGGGCTGACGCAGATCCAGTCGACCCCCTCGGGGACCGGCAGGGTTCCGTTGGTCTCCAGCGCGATGGAGAAGCCGCGGGCGTGCAGGGCGTCGATCAGCGCGGTGTCCACCTGCAGCAGGGGCTCGCCGCCGGTCAGCACGGTCAGGCGATCGTCGGGCCCGCCGGTCCAGGCGGCCTCGATGGCGGCGGCCAGCGCCTCGGCGTCGGCGAAGCGGCCACCGCCGGGACCGTCCATGCCCACGAAGTCGGTGTCGCAGAAGGTGCAGACGGCCTTGTCGCGGTCGCGCTCCAGCCCGCTCCACAGGTTGCAGCCGGCGAAGCGGCAGAACACGGCCGGACGCCCGGCCTGACCGCCCTCGCCCTGGAGCGTCAGGAAGATCTCCTTGACGGCGTAGCTCACGGCGTCAGCGCCGGCCGGCCGTCGGCGTCCCACTGCTCGTAGCCGCGGCGGCGCAGATCGCACGCCGGGCACGTCCCGCAGCCGTGGCCCCAGGGGTGGGCCTCGCCCCGCTCGCCGAGATAGCAGGTGTGGCTGTCCTCCACGGTGGCCGCGACCAGCGGCTCGCCGCCCAGACCTTTGGCGAGGGCCCAGGTCTGCGCCTTGGTCAGCCACATCAGCGGGGTCTCGACCCGGAAATCCTGCGCCATCCCGAGGTTCAGCGCCTGCTGCATGGCGTCCAGCGTGTCGCGGCGGCAGTCCGGATAGCCGGAATAGTCCGTCTCGCACATGCCGCCCACCAGCGCTCCCAGGCGGCGACGGTCGGCCAGGGCGGCCGCATAGACCAGGAACACGAGGTTGCGGCCCGGCACGAAGGTGGAGGGCAGCCCCTTCTCGGTGATCTCGATCTCGCGCTCGGCGGTCATGGCCGTCTCGGCCAGGGCGCCGAAACTGCGGATGTCCAGCATGTGGTCCTCGCCGAGTCGCGGGGCCCAGTCGGGAAAATCGCGGGCGATGCGGGCCCGGACCGCCTGGCGCGCCTTCAGCTCCACCGCATGGCGCTGGCCGTAGTCGAAACCGACCGTTTCGACACGATCATACCGCGACAGGGCCCAGGCGAGGCATGCCGTGGAGTCCTGACCGCCGGAAAAGAGCACAAGAGCGCCGTCTTTCATCGTGTCCATATGGCGCGCGGAGGCGCTCGTGGGAAGCGACGTAGGGGCAAGTTCGTTGTTCCAGGCGCCACAGTTACGCAACGCAATCCCTTACGGAGCCTAGGCTTCCGTTGACAGTTCGTCGCAGTCGGTTGAGCTTGGCCGGGTCGACTGGGGGGCACGCCGCCTCCCCAGCGGCTACGCTCAAGCGGCGTAACTGGCGACCACGGGCCACCAAAAGAGCCCGGACCGCCCTGGGAGGAACATATGAAGGATACCCGAACTCTTCGGAGTTGGCTGGCTGTTGGCGTGTCCGCCGCAGCTATCTCGGCGTTTGCGGCGCCGGCCTTCGCCCAATCGGGCCAGGCGAACGTGATCGAGGAACTCGTCGTCACGGCGCAGAAGAAGGAGGAAGCCCTCCAGGACGTGCCGATCGCGGTGTCGGCCTTCGACCAGAACGCCCTCGAGAAGTCCAAGATCGACGGCGGCCCGAACCTCGTGCTGGCCGTGCCGAACGTGAACTTCTCCAAGGGGAACTTCACCGGCTACAACTTCCAGATCCGCGGCATCGGCTCGAAGCTGGTGGCGGCCTCGGGTGACGCCGGCACCGGCATCCACCTGAACAACGCCCCGCTGATCGCCAACAACCTGTTCGAGACCGAGTTCTACGACGTCGAACGGGTGGAAGTGCTGCGCGGCCCGCAGGGCACCCTGTACGGCCGTAACGCCACCGGCGGCGTGGTCAACCTGCTGACGGCCAAGCCGACCGACACCTTCGAGGGCAACCTCCGGGCCGAGTACGGCAACTACAACACCATGAAGGCCCGCGGGATGGTCAACCTGCCGCTGGGCGAGATGTTCGCCCTGCGCCTGGCGGGCAGCTACCTGAAGCGCGACGGCTTCGGCGAGAACCTCGTCACCGGCAACGACGCCGACGACCGCGACCTGTGGGGCGCCCGCGCCACCGTGTCGTTCAAGCCCAGCGATCGGCTGCAGACCTGGCTGATGTGGGATCACTTCGAGGAAGACGACAACCGCTCGCGCATCGGCAAGCAGTTCTGCACCAAGGACACCGGCCCGACGAACGTCGGCGGCGTGGCCTTCTCCAGCGCTGCCGGCGGCCTGATCGGCCAGATCGAGCGCGGCCTGTTCTCGCAAGGCTGCTCGCCGACCTCGCTCTACTCGGCCAACGTGCTGGGCACCGTGAACTCCCAGGCCACCCTCGGCGGCCTGTTCGGCGCCCTCGGCGGCTTCCAGACCGGCGACGCCTATGCCGGCAAGGTCCAGACGCCGAACATCCGCGACATCGAGTCGACCTTCGACCCGATCTACAAGTCGAAGACCGACATCTACGAGTTCAACGCCGTCTTCGACGTGACCGAGAACATCAGCCTGAACTGGCTGTCGGCGTACACCTTCTACAAGCTGTACACGCGCCAGGACTATAACCGCTACACGCCGAGCGTCGCCTTCAACACCACCCCGAACCCGGTGAACGTGTTCGCGGCGGTCCCGGGCTATGCGACCGCGATCTACCCCGGCCTGTTCCCGAACGGCGCCATCCGCGACCCGCAGAACGGCTCTCAGAACCGCTTCACGACCAGCGACATCTCCTCGGCCTACACCGAGCAGTGGAGCCATGAAGTCCGCTTCCAGTCGAGCTTCGACGGGCCGCTGAACTTCAACGTCGGCGCCTTCATGACGAAGTACCGCACCGACGGCGATTACTTCGTGATGTTCAACACGGGCACCGGCTACTACCAGATCAACAACCTGCTCACGACCGGGAACGCGAACTGCTCGGGTCCCGCGCCGTGCGTGTCCATCGATCCGAACGCCGATCCGAACCGTTCGGGCCACAACTACTATGACAGCTACGGCCCGTACCGCCTGACGTCCTACGCGGTGTTCGGCGAGCTCTATTGGCAGATGGCCGAGAACTTCAAGTGGACCCTCGGCCTGCGCTATTCGATCGACGACAAGAAGGTGCTCTCGCACTCGGTCACGCTGGGCCAGCCGGGCATCAACCCGATCCCGATCGGCATCCAGAAGGTCAAGTTCAAGGAACCGACCGGCCGCTTCGGCTTCGACTGGCAGCCGGACCTGGGCTTCACCAACGACACCCTGATCTACGCCTTCTACTCGCGGGGCTATAAGGCCGGCGGCCTGAACCCGCCGTTCAGCCCCGGCATCGGCATCGTGCCGGTGTCCGCCACCTTCGAGCCGGAGTTCATCGACTCCTTCGAAATCGGCACCAAGAACACCCTGCTGGACGGCACCCTGCAGGTGAACATGGCGGCCTTCCACTACGACTATAAGGGCTACCAGGTCTCGAAGATCATCAACCGGACCTCGATCAACGAGAACATCGACGCCAAGGTGAAGGGCGTGGAGTTCGAGTCGATCTGGCAGCCGGTCGAAGGCCTCCGCCTGAACGCCGCCATCGGCTACCTCGACTCCAAGATCGGCAAGGCGACCTCGATTGACACCTTCAACCGGACCCAGAGCAACGCCGCCCTGACCCTGGTGAAGTCGAGCGCCGCCTCGAACTGCGTCGTCACCACGGCTCACGCCGCGGCGGCGCTGACGATCGCGAACGCCACCAACCCGTTCAACCTGCTGGGCGTCTGCACGCTGGCCTCCGCGGCCGGTGCGGGCACCAACATCGGTGGCGGGGCCATCGCCGCGGGCACCAACGCCTTCGGCGGCCTGGTCAGCGAAGGCGTGTCGGTCGACATCAGCGGCAACGAGCTGCCGAACTCGCCGCATTGGACGGTCTCGCTGGGCGCCCAGTACACCTGGACGCTGGGCGACTGGGACGCAACGCTGCGCGGCGACTACTACCGCCAGACCAAGACGTTCGCCCGGATCTACAACTCCGCTCCGGACCGCATCCGCGGCTGGGACAACGTCAACCTGACCCTGACCGTCGTGAACAGCGACATGGGCGTCGAGGTCGGCGGCTTCATCAAGAACGCCACCAACGAAAAGGCGATCACCGACTTCTACCTGACGGACGACAGCTCCGGCCTGTTCCGGAACGTCTTCTACACCGAGCCGCGCACCTACGGCGTGTCGGTGACCAAGCGCTGGTAATCAGCGCCTTCCAGGGAGCCTTCGGGGGCGGCGGAGCAATCCGCCGCCCCTTTTTCATGGGCGAAGGGCTGGTGTGGGGAACTCCGCCAGAGGCGCATGGCCCAGACGGCGAAACCGGGATGACGGCCGCGCGGAAGCCCCTGCGGCAGCCATGGGTCAGGGCAGTCCTGTGCGCCCGAACGCCTGCCAGTCACATTTTTGACAGACCGGTATCCGGAAATCCAGATCTCGGCGTTACGCCACCCCTTACTGCACAAGGGATCGGTGACCAGCGTTCGATTTTAACGTCTTGTTTCGAAAATGCGGTCTTTTCGCCACAGTCTGAAAAAATGGCAGCGCTCATTGTGGGTAAGTTATCGCCGATGAGTTGACGACGCGCCCGATCCGCCTTGAGGGTCCGCCCGTCGTGCGCCTCCCCGCGCCGGCTCCAACAATTCAAACCACAGGGCCGGCGACGGTGACGTCGGATGCGCCTTGGGAGGACCTTTATGTCTCGCAAGACCGCCTCTGTGCGGCCGATCCTGGCCGCCAGCGTCTCCGCCATCGCCCTGGCCGCAATCGCCCAACCCGCCCTCGCCCAGGACACCGGCGAGGCGACCCTGGAAGAACTGGTCATCACCGCCGAAAAGCGCGAGCAGTCGCTGCAGGACGTGCCGGTCGCAGTGTCGGCCTTCACCTCCGAGAAGCGCGATATCGCCGGCATCACCGGCATCCAGGACTTCGTGAACTTCACGCCGGGCATGAACTATTCCGGCACCGACCGCGTCAGCCTGCGCGGCGCCGGCCGCAACACCTTCTACATCGGCAACGACCCGGGCGTGGCGTCCTACTCGGACGGCTTCTACTCGGCCTCCTCGTCCGAGCTGTTCAAGACCCCGCTGTTCATCGAGCGCACGGAAATCCTGCGCGGCCCGCAGGGCACGCTGTACGGCCGTAACGCCATCGGCGGCGCGATCAACCAGATCTCGAAGCGCCCGGCGCACGAGTTCGGCGGCGAGATCCGCGCCGGCTACGGCAACTACAACCGCACCCGCGTCGAGGCGGTGGTCTCCCTGCCGGTGGCCGACAACCTGCGCTTCAAGGTCGGCGGCAGCCAGGACAACCAGCGCGAAGGCTTCATCAAGAACATCGGCACGGCCAACGAAGGCGCGAAGATCAAGCGCACCTACTTCGAGTTCATGGTCGAGGCCGAGCCGACCGAGAAGCTGAGCGTGTTCGCCCGCTACAACCGTTCGGTCTGGGACGACACCATGGGCGTGGGCGACCGCCTGTCGAACCTGGTGACCGCGTACGACACCACCCGCGTGTTCGGCCCGATCGGCCAGCTGCAGGTGAACCCGCAGTTCGGCTACACCACGCCGAACCCGGGCGTGACCGATCCCTACGTCCAGAACACCAACACCGACGGCTATGGCCAGCTGCGCGGCAACCACGTGCTGACGGCGACGGTCACCTACGACCTCGGCTTCGCCGACCTGAAGTACATCGGCGGTTTCCAGCAGTACAACTACCAGACCGGCGGCGACTATGACGGCACCAGCCGTACGGCCGGCATCCCCGGCATCCTGGCGGGGCAGCTCTACTTCCCGACCCAGACCACCGACTTCAACGAGCACAAGCGCTATCACTCGAACGAGATCAACCTGACCTCGAACGGCGACGGCCCGCTCCGCTGGATCCTCGGCGTCTACCAGTACAAGGAAGAGTACCGTCAGCGCATCCAGCTCGGGAACCCGAACCAGGCCGCCCTGGCCACCCCGCTGACCCTCGCCGGCACGCCGGCCGCGCCGAACCCGCTGCGCAACTTCGCCGACACCCAGGCGACGCTCACCTCGAAGGCCTACGCCGTGTTCGGCCAGGGCACCTACGAGCTCAACGAGCAGTTCGCCCTGACGGCGGGCCTCCGCTACACGAAGGACAAGAAGGCGGGCACCGAGTTCCAGCGCCTGATCATCCAGTCGCCGGCGATCCTCGGCGGCGCCGTCGCCTTCGACGTCTCGACCGACACCGACCCGACGACCCCCGGCGTGCAGAACTTCCGCGCGCTGAAGGACAGCTGGGACGCGGTCACCGGCGTGCTGAACCTGGACTGGACCCCGGACGCCGACACGCTGGGCTACGCCAAGTACAGCCGCGGCTATAAGTCGGGCGGCTTCCTGCTCGGCACCCTGTCGACGCAACCGCGCGCCGACAAGGAACAGGTCAACGCCTTCGAAGTCGGCCTGAAGAAGACCTTCGCCGGCCGCCTGCAGATCAACGGCTCGGCCTTCTTCAACGACTACAAGGACCTGCAGCTCAACCTGTCGCAGCTGAACGCGGCCGGCACGGCGGCGGCGAACAACTTCGTCAACGTCGACGCCGAGGCCTACGGCCTGGAGCTGGAAGCCATCTGGCGTCCGGTCGCCGCGCTCGACCTGTCGGCGAGCTACGGCTACCTGCACACCGAGATCACCAAGGGCTGCTGCTTCTACGACCCGGCGGACCCGGGCGCCCTCGACCCGAACGCCACCCCGTCGGGCGGTTCGGTGACCTCGAACGGCACCCGCCTCGTGTTCCAGACCCTGGAAGGCTCGCGGATCTACCAGTCGCCGAAGCACAAGTTCGCCGGCAACGCGAACTACACCTTCGACTTCGCGCCGGGCTCGCTGATCCTGTCGGCCACCTACACCTGGACCGACAAGACCTACTACCAGCCGTTCAAGAGCGACGTGAACCGGGTGAAGGCCTACGACGTCACCGACTTCCGCGTCCTGTGGAACGACGCCGACGAGCGCTACACCGTGATCGGCTACGTGAAGAACGCCTTCGACCAGAAGGGCTACACCTCGAACGGCTCCACGACGCCGACGGCGATCTTCGACTCGCCGAACCCGGGCACGACCTCGCTGGTGCAGACCCGGACCGCGATCACCCGCGGCCTGATCCAGCCGCGGACCTACGGCGTGGAGCTGCAGTACCGCTTCTAATCCGGCGCGTTTCCTCCCTATCGCAATGCGCCTACTCCGGGCGGCGGGCCTCATGGGTCCGCCGCCCGCTTCTTTTTTGCCGCGAGGACATTTTCCTGCGTGTGACGCGCGCGGATTTAACCTCTGCGCAAGCGCTGCCCCCCAGAATGGGTATCCAAGGTCCCAATAACCCGGCGGCCCATGTCCCTGCCTGAATTCTTCTTCGACCGCGTCACGGCCGACATCCGTCAGCAGATGGATGGCGTCCTGGCCCTCACCGAGCAGTTGGCGCGCCAGCGCCTTACCGCCGACGGGGAGGCGTGCGTCGCGAGCGTCGCCGAGGCCGCCGCCGGGGTGCGTCGGATGCTGGACGCCACCCTCGACCTGCGAGCCGTGACGCAGCGCGGCCTGGAGCTGAAGGCCGAGCCTGTCCGCCTGCGCGACCTGATGGACGAGATCCAGGACCGATGGCAGCCGCGCGCGGCGTCGGCGGGCGTCACCCTGCTGGTGTCCTACGACGGCGATCCGGAAGCGGCCGCCATGGCCGACCGCAAGCGCCTGCTGCAGATCTTCGACGGCTTCATTGGCGAGGCCGTCGGCGCCCAGGCGCGCGGCGCCGTCGAGGCCGGCCTGCACGCCCACTGCAGCGAGGAAGGCGTGCGGCTCGAGGGCCGCGTGCGCGGACCGCGGGATTCGAGCTGGGACACCCAGGACGCCGAGGGGCGCATCCGCAGCATCGAGGCCCGGCTGGGCCTGGAGGTGGCGCTGGACGCCATGCTGGCGCGGCACCTGCTCGCC
>JBKOYY010000139.1:0-15273 GCA_046725615.1 Pseudomonadota bacterium | reverse complement strand
GGTCGGCGCCGGCGTCGGCGCGGTCGCGGGCGCCGTGAAGGGCTGCCGCGACGACGGCGGCTGCGGCGCCACCACCTCGAACCGGCGCCAGTACTACGACGAGCGCGCGGGCCGGTATTACTACTACGACCCGGCGACGGGCCGGTATTACTGGGAAAACGGCACGCCGCGCTGAGGCGCCGGCCGTGCGTTGAACACAAGGGCGGCCGGATCACCTCCGGCCGCCCTTTTTCCATTCGAGGGCTGGAGGGAGCCGATGAACAGAGTTGCGATCCTCGCCGTAACGGGACTGTCCCTGGCGGCGGCCGGGTGCACGACGATGCGGAGCGCGCGCGACCGGCTGGTGCGGCCCGCGCCGGCCTGCCAGGACGTCACCGTGCCGGTCTATTTCGAGCCCAACGTCGCCGCCCTGACCCGCGACGGCCAGCGGGTGATCGCCGCAGCGGCGCGTCAGGCGCGCGGGTGCGAGGTGAAGGCGGTGCGGGTGGTGGGCCTGGCGGACGCCGCGGGCGACCCGGCCGCGAACCTCGAGCTTTCGAAGCAGCGCGCCAGCTCGGTGGCCGCGGCGGTGGCGCGGGCCGGGCTGCCGGCGGCGAGCTTCGACGTCGAGGCCTTCGGCCAGGCGGGCTCGGTCACCCCCGACGGCCGGGTGCAGCCGGTGCGGCGGCGCGCGGACATCACACTGGACCTGGCGGCGCCGAAGTAGGCGAGCGGGCGGCGGGTCCTGAGACCCGCCCGACCTCAGAAGAGAAGGGCGGGCCTTTCGACCCGGCGATTTCTCAAAAGAGAAGGGCGGGTCTTGCGACCCGGCGAATTCTCAAAAGAGAAGGGCGGGTCTTGCGACCCGGCGAATTCTCAAAAGAGAAGGGCGGGTCTTGCGACCCGCCCGAGGTGTGCATCATCGAGAAAAGGGGTGCGGAGACGGCAGACTGGCGTGAGGCCAGTCTCAAGTCGGGGGGGGCGTCGCCGCCTCCGCACGTTTCAAAACACACCACCCCGCGAAGCGTTCCGGCGTTCGTTCACTTTTTTTGGCGCGCCCCTCGGGCCGAGTGTCGGGCCCGGGCGCGGGGCGGAACGGGGGGACAGCGGCAGCGTTTAGCCGGCGTCGGAAAGGACGCCGCCATGATCCGCAGCTCGTTCGTCGCCACCACCGGCCTGAAACTGGCGCGGACGCCCAGCGCCCGCGACCGGGCGCGGCGTCGGCTGCTGACCACGCTGGGCGGGCTCGTCGCGCTCGCGGTCGCCGGCATGGGCCTCGGCCTGGCCACGGCTCCGGCCGATCCGTCCGCCGGCGCGGTCCGCACCGGACCGTTCAGCTATTTCCCCTCGGAATGAAGGAGTGCCCATGACCTATTCGACGCGCGAGCGCGAAAGGCCCGCCCTGAACGCCACCCGCGCGCGGCAGGGCCGCTGGGGCCGGCCGGTCTTCTGGGTGCTGGTGTTCGGCACGCTGCTCGCCGCCCTGGCCCTGTTCGCCGCCTGGGCCTGGCGCGACGCCGTGGAAGGCCCGCCGGGGCCCGGCCAGGAGCGCGTGGTCCCGCAGACCGCCGACGCGCCGATGCCGCCCGCGCCGGACGGCGCGCCCCGGCCCCAGTGATCGATGCGCCAATGAAGAAGGGCGCCGCTTCGCAGCGGCGCCCTTTTCGATTCAGCGTCCTTCGCTGCGGGGGCAGGCGGCTCAGGCCGCCTGCTTGCTGGCCTTGCGAGGGTGGAAGAACAGGGCCTGGCCGATCGCCGCCTTCACCGTTTCCGGCTGGAACGGCTTGGTGATCAGGAACGTCGGCTCGGGCCGCTCGCCCGTCAGGAGACGCTCGGGGAAGGCGGTGATGAAGATCACCGGCACGTCGTAGCGCTGGAGGATGTCCTTCACCGCGTCGATGCCCGAACTGCCGTCGGCGAGCTGGATGTCGGCGAGCACCAGGCCCGGCGTCTTGCGGGCGACCGCGTCGACGGCCTCGGTGCGGGTGGCGGCGATGTCGACCACGGTGTGCCCCAGCTCGGTGACCAGGGCCTCGATGTCGGCGGCGATCACCGGCTCGTCCTCGATGATGAGCACGTCGGTGGCCAGCTCGGCGTCGATCTCGGCCTGGGCCTCGGCGATCAGCTTCTCGACCTCGGGGAAGTCGGCGCCCAGGATCTGGGCCGCCTCGCTGGGCGTGAAGCCTTCCAGGGCGGTGAGCAGGAACGCCTGGCGCGAACGCGGGGCGATCCGCATGAGGCGGCGGGTGGCGTCGTCGACGGCGCTGCCGTCATCGTCCGCCGGGGTCTCGAGCTGGGCGCCCGAGGTGCACCAGATGGCGTGGAACACGTGATAGAGCGCGACGCGCGGCGTCATGGTGTCGGACAGCGTGCGCTCACCGGCGGCCAGGGCTTCGAGCGCCACGCGCACGTAGTGATCGCCGGTGGACTGATCGCCGGTGAGGGCGCGCGCGTAGCGGCGCACGTAGGGCAGATGCGGCGCCAGTCTGGCTAGAAGACTCAAGGGTGACCCCTCCCGTATTGCGTGGATCGTCGTGCTTCGCTCTGGTCGCCCGGCACGGGAACGCATTCCCCCGACCGAGCCCCATCATGGAGCGAAAACGCCACGGCTGGGAACCGGTTCCCATCGAGCGCGGTTTTCCGCATCCTCTGCGCGCTTCAGTATGGAACCCGACATGGGGCGAGGGCGTTGAGCGATCGCAAGACAGACGAGAGGGGGCGGACTCCGCGCGAGCGGAGCGCCGACAAGATGATCGAACAGCGTCCATCACCGGAGCGCCGCAAGGCCTCCGCCGCCCTGGATGAAGCCCGCCTGCGGCAGCAGGCGATCGGCGTGCGCCTGCGTCAGATGTTCGACGAGGTCGTGAACGAGGATGTCCCGGAGGAATTCCTGGAGATCCTGCGCCGCGCCGACGAACGCGACTCGGGGAAGGCGTGATGGGAACGGCCGCCGAACAGGTCCGCCCGGAGCGGACAGCCGCCGACGACGCCGGCTTCAAGAAGGAACTGGTCACGCTGATCCCGCACCTGCGCGCCTTCGCGCGGACGCTGTGCGGCGATCCGACCGCCGCCGACGACCTGGCGCAGGACGCCATGCTGAAGGCGTGGGACGCGCGGGCCAGCTTTCAGATGGGCACCAACATGAAGGCCTGGACCTTCATGATCCTGCGCAACCAGTTCTATTCCGAGAAGCGCCGGTCGTGGCGGCAGAGCCAGCTGGACCAGGAGGCCGCCGAGCGGACCCTGGTGGCGGTGGACGACCCGGAGGCGCCCGTCGCCCTGGACGAACTGCGCCAGGGCCTGGCCATGCTGCCCGCCGAACAGCGCGAAGCGCTGATCCTCGTCGGGGCCGGGGGGTTCGCCTATGAGGAAGCCGCCGAGATCTGCAACTGCGCGGTCGGCACGGTGAAGAGCCGGGTCAGCCGGGCGCGGCGGGCGCTGCACGCGATCCTCGAGGGCGGCGCCTACGACCGCGACGGCGGGGCCGCTGGCGACGCCATGCGCTCGATCCTCGCGGACGCCGAGCGCCTCAGCACCGTTCGCTGACGGTGGCGCGCCGCTGCGATTTGGCTGCGGCGGCGCCTGTCTTTAAGACTAGGGAGCCTGGAAGCCCCCGGCCGAGGTGAGGGTCGGGGCGGGCGCGATCACGGACAAGGGCATGGCCGGTCGGCGGCGAAGTAAGCTCAGCACGATCCGCGTTCGACTGGTCGCGGCCCTGGCGGCGGCGCTCCTGCCCGTGCTGGTGCTGGGCGCGCTGCAATCCGCGATCGGATTCCAGCGCGAGGGCCGCGAGCTGCGCCAGAACCTGGGCTTCGCCGCCGAGCGCAGCGCGGCCACGGCGCGGGCGCGGATGGAGAGCGCCGACGTGCTGCTCCAGACGCTGGCGCCCGGCGCGGTGGGTTTCCAGTGCCAGAAGCGGCTCGACCAGGTGCGGGCGCGCATCCCTGGCTACCTCAACCTGATCCGCTTCGACCGGCAGGGCCGGGTGGTCTGCGCGGCGGGCGGCGTGCCCGCCGACCTCGCCCGGGCGGAGCGGCCGTGGTTCCGCGAGCTGGCGGCCGGCGGCGACTTCACCGTCACCCGCGACCCGGGTTCGGCCTACGCGTCGGAGCCGGCGGTGCTGACCGCCGCGCGCGCCACCGACGGATCGGGCGCGTTCGACGGGGCGTTCGCGGCGGTGGTCGCGCTGTCGAGCCTGCAACCGCAGGTGAAAGACCCCTCGCTGCCCCGCGGCGCCGAGGTGGGGCTGGTGGAGAAGACCGGCCGCTACATCACCACGACCGACCCCGGCGCCTTCCCGGCGCTGCCGGCCAACTGGCGGGCCAAGGTGGACGCGCGCGGGGCGCTGGTCTGGTACGGCGACGACGGCAAGGCCCGGCGGCGGGTCTATTCCGCCGCGCCCGTGGTCGGCGACGAGGTCTATGTGGTGCTGTCGGCGCCCTCGCCGAGCATCCTGTCGTGGGCCTGGCTCAACCCGCTGTCGGGGATCGTCTTCCCGCTGCTGAGCTTCCTGCTGGCGCTGGTGACGGTGTCGGCGGCCGCCGAGCGGGTGGTGATCCGCTGGATCGTCTATCTGCAGCGGATCGCGGCCCTCTACGCCCGTGGCCGGCTGAGCGTGCGCCCCGTGCAGGCCGAGCAGATGCCGCCCGAGATCCGCGACCTGGCCGAGACGCTGGAGGACATGGCCGACGCCATCGTCGGCCGGGACGCCAGCCTGCGCGACAGCCTGGCCCAGAAGGACGCGCTGATGCGCGAGATCCATCACCGGGTGAAGAACAACCTGCAGGTCATCTCCAGCCTGCTGAACATGCAGCAGCGGGCGCTGACCGACCCGGCGGCCCGCTCGGCCATGAGCGACACGCGCCAGCGGATCACCGCCCTGGCCCTGATCTACCGCGCGCTCTACCAGGGCCCCGACCTGAAGCGGGTGGACCTGCGGCCGTTCCTCGAGGAGCTGACCGCCCAGATGGTCAACGGCGAAGGCATGCACGGGCTGTCGGTGCGGACCGAGCTGAAGGTGGACCCGCTGGTCATCGACCCGGACCGGCTGGCGCCGCTGGCGCTGTTCGCGGTGGAGGCGATCACCAACGCCCAGAAGCACGCCTTCTCGGCGCGGGGCGGGGTGCTGACCCTGAACTTCACCGTGCGGGGCGAGGAGGCCGAGCTGGAGATCTGCGACGACGGCGAGGTCAGCGACAGTGCGCTCGCCGCGTCGGGCGTGGGGCGGACGCTGATGACGGCCTTCGCGCGCCAGCTCCGCGGCCGCGCCGAGCTGGTGCGGAACGGGTCGGGCGGGGTGACGGCGCGCCTGATCTTCCCGACCCCGTCGCTGGAACAGCAGCCCGCCGCGCCACGGAACCAGGCCGCCGCCTAGGCGTTGCCGTGGGGCACGATTATTCCCCCCGGAGATTCACATGCGCAAAGTCTTCCTGCTGGCCGTCCTGGCCGCGAGCATGGCCACGGCCGCCTGCAACACCGTCGCGGGCGCCGGCAAGGACGTGAAGTCGGCCGGCGAGGCGGTGACGACCACGGCCGAGGACGCCAAGAACTGACGATCCGGACCTGACACGGTCCAGGGACGGCCCCGCCGGCGCTGCCGCGGGGCCGTTTCGATTCCGGGCGACCGGGTGAGGATCAGGCGGCCGAGCGCGCGGCCTCGCCCGGCGCACCGTAGACGCCGAGCGGCGGGATCACGGGGGCCAGGCCAACGGCCGGGTCCCTCGGCCCGAGGACCAGACGCCCGCCGGGGGCGAGGACGGCCTGGAGCTGGGCCAGGGCGCGGGCCTGGGCCGCGGGTGCGAGCTGGGACAGCACATTGCGGCAGAGGATCAGGTCGAACCGGCCCATGCGGCTCAGGTCGTCCATGAGATTGAGGCGCCGCCAGCGGACCATCTGGCGGATGCGTGGCGAGAGGGCGACCATCTCGCCCTCCTTCTCGAAGTGGCGGACGAGGGTGCGGGCCGGCAGGCCGCGCTGGACCTCGAACTGCGAATAGAGGCCGGCCTGGGCCTTCTCCAGGGCCCGCTCGGAAAGGTCGGAAGCGTAGAGCTCGACGGGGACCTGGGGCGCCGGCGCGTCGGCCAGCATCATGGCGAGCGAATAGATCTCCTGGCCGGCGCCGCAGGCGGCGTTCCAGACGCGGACCGGCGCGCCGGCGCGCTCGCGGGCGAGCTCGGGCAGCACCTCCTCGACGAGGCGTTCGAAGACCGGGCGGTCGCGGAAGAACTCGGACTCGGCCTGGCCCAGGGCCTCGACCAGCGCCCAGCCGAGATGGCCTTCCGGGTCGGCGCGCAGGGCGTCGACGAACGCCCGGGGCGAGGGGAAGCCCTCGCGGCGGGCCACGGGCGCGATCCGGCTGTCGATCAGATAGGCCTTGGCGGGATCCACCATGAGCCCGGCGCGGGCCAGGCAGAGGGCGGCGAGGAATTCGCGGTCTTCGGCTTCGATCACGCGGCCAGCCCCAGGTAGCCCAGCTTGCTGGCGACGATGCCGCCGTCGAAGGGCTTCATGATGTATTCGTCGGCGCCGGCGTCGAGCGCCTCCCGGATGCGGTCGAGGTCGGTCTCGGCGCTGCAGAAGACGACCCGGGGGGCGTCGCCGCCCGGCTCGGCGCGCAGGCGTTGGAGGAACTCCAGCCCGTCCATGCCGGGCATCCGCCAGTCCAGCAGGACCACGTCGGGCATCACCGCGTTGCACCAGGCCATGGCCTCGACGCCGTCGGACGCCTCGGCGACCTCGAAGCCGAGGTCCTCCAGGATCCGGCGCGCGACCTTGCGGATCACGCGGCTGTCGTCGACGACGAGGCAGGTATTCAAGGCTCGCGGGGCTCCCAGCTCGGAGAGCATCGTCGCGCGGGGCTGGTTAATGCGCGGTGTTGACCGGCGCAGTCGCGTGTCAGGCCGGCAGGGTGGCCGCGAAGATCACGCGCTCCTCCTGCACGTCGGCGAAGACGCGGCCGCCCGCGTCGGTAACGAACAGGTGGGTGTAGTAGGCCTGGACCCAGTGGCCATGCAGGCCCTCGCCCAGCGGCTGGCCCTGCAGACCGGCCAGCACCTCGGGCCGCAGGCGGGCGCGGGGGCCGGTGGCCTCGATGGCGATGGCCAGGGACGCGGCTTCCTGCACAGCCTGGACCTTGGCGACGCCGCCGGTGGGCAGGGCCGCCCCGGCCATCTGGGCCAGGTTGAGGAGGGCGCGGGCGGCCGGCTTGTTGACCGCCGGGGTCTCGACGACCCACTGCATCTCGGCGCGCATGTGGTCGAAGACGCCGCGCGCCAGCTTCTCGAGGTCGCGCACGTCGAAGGTCTCGGCCGAGGCCGAGGCGCCGAAGGCCACGCGGCAGAACGACAGGAGGTCCGCCAGCTTCTTCGCCGAGGAGACGATGAGGCCCATGGCCTCCTCCCGCATGTCCTGCGCCGAGGGATCGTCCAGCAGGTCGAGGCCCGAGGAGATGGCGCTCGCGGGGCTGATGAAGTCGTGGCACATCCGCGCGGCCAGGTAGGCGGCGAGTTCCGCGGGGCGGATGACGGGCGTCTCGGTCATGGGGCGTGACCTTTACGCGATTTGCGCCTTGGGGAAACGCCTGTGCGTCTCTAAGACACCGGCCATGGACGCGTATCGGGATCCGTTCCTGGAGCCGGGGGTCCTGGTCCGTCATCCCACGCAAGCCGACTGGGGTCTGGGCCAGGTGCAGTCGGTCGCCGGGCGCCGGGTGACCGTGAATTTCGAGCATGCGGGCAAGCAGACGATCGACGCCGCCGTCGTGAGGCTGGTGTTCGTGGGTGACGATCCGAGGACGAATTGAGCCAGAACGACAACGACGTGGGCCAGGCGCTGGCCGAGATCTGCGAAGCCGCCGCGGCCCTGATCCTGCCGCTGTGGCGCTCGGGGGTGGAGGTGCTGACCAAGGCCGACGCCAGCCCGGTGACGGAGGCCGACCAGCGCGGCGAGAAGCTGATCCTCGAACACCTGGCCCGGCGGTTTCCGGGTGTGCCGGTGATCTCGGAGGAGGACGCGGCCGAGTTCGGGACGCCGGACGCCATCGGGCCGCGGTTCTTCCTGGTGGACCCGCTGGACGGGACCAAGGCGTTCGTGCGCGGCGACCCGCACTTCACGGTCAACATCGGCCTGATCGACAACGGTCGGCCGGTGGCCGGCGCGGTCTGCGCCCCGCCCAGCGGCGAATGCTGGTTCACGACGCCCGCGGGGACGATGAAGCGGGTGAACGGCGGCCCGGCCGAGCCCGTCCGCGTGCGGCCCTGGCCCAAGGGCCGGCCGGTGGCGCTGGTCAGCCACACGATGAAGGAGGAGGTCGCGGTCAAGCTGGCCGAGCAGTACGGCTTCGACCTGCGCGAGCCGATGGACTCCTCGATCAAGCTGTGCCGGATCGCCGAGGGCGCGGCCGACATCTACCCGCGCCACGGGCCGACCATGGAGTGGGACATCGCCGCGGCCCATGCGGTGCTGGAAGGCGCCGGCGGTTCGGTGCTGACGCCGGAAGGCCAGCCGTTCGCCTACGGCAAGGCGGGCGAGGGATTCCGCAACGGCTGGTTCGTCGCCAGGGGCGGCTGAGGTTCCGATCCAGGGCAGGTTCCGATCCAGGGCAGGGGCTGAAGGCGCGGGCCGTTGAGAAGCGGCGCAGGCCGACCGCGTTTGGCCGACGCCCGCCCGCGCCTTCGGCGCCTGTCCCGGATCAGATGTGCTTGCCGGTGGCCAGGTCCGGCGCGGCGAGAAGCTGCGCCTCGGCGGACCAGGTGACGGGCGCCTGCGCCGAGGCGGGCGGGGCGGTTACGCCGACGAGCGCCCAGTAGCCGACGAAGCCGACCGTGAAGGCGACGCAGGCCAGCAGAACGAACGGCTTCAGAATGCTCATCGGGTGATCAACGGCGCGGTCCGCGGCCGGTTGCAGCGCAGCTTCCTCTTGTTTCTGCGAATTACTCGCATTAGCAGGGAGTGCGGCCAGGGGGCCGCGTGTGGAGAGACCGCCGCCCATGACCGTGATGGCCCGACTGCGCCGCCTCTGGCTCGACGTCCACCTGTGGATCGGCGTCGGCCTGCTGATCGCGCTGATACCGTTGAGCGTCACCGGCTCCATCCTCGTCTGGCACGACCAGCTTGACCGCGCCCTCTATGCCCACAGGTACGCAACGACCGGGCCATCGGCTTCACGGCCGGTGGAGGACTATGCGCGGGCGGCCGAGGCGGCCTTCGCCGGCCGGGCGCAACTGACCCAGGTTCGGCTGCCGCAGGCGGCCGGCGATCCGGTGGTGGCGGTGGGGCGCCTGGCGGGCGAGCCGGGCCCCGGCGGGCGGCCGCGGACACTGAACGCCTGGATCGACCCGCCGACCGGCCGGGTGCTGGACGTCGCCGAGACGGCGAAGGGCTTCACCATGGTGATGCACCGCCTGCACGGCACGCTGATGATCCCGGAGATCGGCCGAAAGGTGGTGGGGTGGCTGGGCTGGGCGATGTTCGTCTCGTGCGCCACGGGCCTGTGGCTGTGGTGGCCGCGGAACGGGGCGGTGCTGAAGGGCCTGCGCTGGCGGCGCGGGCCTGGGGTTCTGTCCAACCTGCACCACATGGTCGGTTTCTGGGTCTGCGTCCCGCTGGCGGTGCTGTCGCTGACCGGGGTCTACATCTCGTTCCCGCAGACCAGCCGGGCGGTGTTCGGCCTGCCGCAGCCGCCGCCGCGGGCCGCCGGGCCGGGCCGCTTCGCGCCGCCGGTCGCGGAGACCCGGCTGACCCTCTCGCAGGCGGTGGCGATCGCCCAGGCGCAGGCGCCCGGCGCGGCCCTGGCCGAGGTCAGCGTGCCGACGAAGGGCGAGGCCCCGGCCTGGCGCGTGGGCTTCCGGGTTCCCGGCGCGGAGCGGCCGAAGACCATCCAGGTGGTGGACGCCACCGGCGAGGCGAAGGCGGGCCGCGAGGGCGGTCCGGGCGCTGGCCCCGGCGGCGCGGACAAGGTCTCGCCGCTGATGCGCCAGATCCACGACGGGGCGGACACGGGCATCGTCTGGCAGACCATCATCTTCGTCGCCGGGATTGCGCCCGCCCTGCTGAGCGTCACCGGGGTGGTGATGTGGCTGCAGCGCCGCGCCCGCCGCAGGGCGCTGGCGGCGAGCTGAGCTGTTTCCGGTTAGTTGCGAACGATTCTCATTGCGTATCGTTCGAGGCAATTCTAAGAACGACTCGCATTCTTAGTCGCAAAGTATCGAGGGCGTGGGGGACATGGCTGTGGTGTCGAGTGGCGTGGTCGCCAGGAAGAAGCGGGCGCTGACCTGCGCGCTGGCGGGTCTCGCCGGCCTGTCGCTGGGAGGGGCCGCGCAGGCGGCGGAGGCCGCGGCGGCGGACGGGGCGGCGATCGCGACCGCCGACGCCGACGGCGCGGCCACGGTGCTGGGCGTCGAGGTGGAGGGCCAGCGGACGAAGCTGGCCAACCCGAAGGTCACCGCCGCGCCGCTGGACAATCCGCAGACCGTCACCGTCGTCGGCCGAGGGACCATCGCGGCGCAGAACCTGCTGACCCTGCGCGACATCCTCTCGACGGTGCCGGGCATCACCTTCGGGGCCGGCGAGGGCGGCGGCGGCTTCGGCGACTCCATCAACCTGCGCGGCTATTCGGCCAACAACGACATCACCCTGGATGGCGTGCGCGACAGCGCCCAGTACAGCCGCTCGGACCCGTTCAACATCGAGCAGATCGAGATCACCAACGGGGCGAACTCGGTCTATTCCGGCGCGGGTTCGGTGGGCGGCACGATCAACATCGTCTCCAAGCGGCCGACGGCGCGGGACAACACCGTCGTCTCGGCGGCGGTCGGGACCGACGACTACTGGCGCGGGACGATCGACGCCAACAAGCGCCTGAACGACAAGGTCGCCGTGCGCCTGAACGCCATGGTCCACCGCAACGACGCGCCGGGCCGCGACGTGGAGCGGTTCGAGCGGTGGGGAATCGCGCCGTCGGTGGTGATCGGGCTGGACGGGCCGACCCAGTTGACCGTGATGTACGTCCACCAGGAGGACCGCAACGTCCCGCAGTACGGCGTGCCGTTCTACAACGGCCGGGCGCTGCCGGGGGTCGATCCGGGGAACTACTACGGCTACGCCAACCTCGACCGGCAGGACCAGGACGTCGACATCCTGACCGGGATCATCGACCACGACTTCGGCGGCGGCCTGACGGTCCGCAACCTGACCCGCTGGCAGAAGGTGACCCAGACCACGGTGGTGGACCCGCCGCAGGGAATCTACTGCCTGGCGAACGGCCTCAAGCCCGTGGCGTGGAGCCAGTCGACGACGGCGACGAACATCACCGGCTTCCAGGCCTGCGGCGCCACCGATCCGGCTCCCGGCTTCTACCAGCCGTCGGGCCCGCGCGGGAACCTGCGCGACACCGAGAACACCCTGCTGCACAGCCAGACCGACCTGACCTGGGAAGGCGAACTGGGCGGGATGCGCCACACGCTGGTGGTGGGGGCGGCGGTCTTCGAGGAGGACTTCCACCTCGACACCGGCAACATCCTGCGGACGGCGGCGGGCGCGACGGCGGCCCTGCCGGCCATGAACATCGCCAGGCCGGACAACATCTGGACCGGGCCGGTGAACTTCATCCAGGCCAGCGCCCAGGACGGCTCGCGGAAGAACCGGGCGGTGTACGCCTTCGACAACATCGAGCTGTCCGAGCGGTGGTCGGTCAACGGCGGCCTGCGCTGGGAGCACAACGAAGGGGTCAATTCGACCGACACCTACAACACGACGCCCGGCGCGAGCCTGGGGGTGGTGACGCCGGGGCCGAAGTTCCGCAACGCGGAGACCCTGCTCACCTATCGCATCGGCGTGGTGTTCAAGCCCGTCCCGAACGCGAGCCTCTACGTCGCCTACGGCAACACCAAGACGCCCTCGCAGGCGACGGTGAACGGCTCGGGCGCCTGCACGGCGGCGACCTGCAACGTCGATCCGGAGAAGGGCGAGACCTTCGAGGTCGGGGCGAAGTGGGATGTGGCCGGCCGGCTGTCGCTGACCGCCGCGGTCTTCCGCAACGACCGGACGAACTACAAGGTGGCCTCGGGCGATCCGACCGTCGCGGACCAGCAGCTCGACGGCAGCGCGCGCGTCGAGGGCGTGACGCTGGGCGCGTCGGGCAAGATCACCGAGGCCTGGGCTGTGTTCGCCAACTACACCTACCTGGACAGCGAGGTCCGGCGCGGAGTGTCGAAGTTCCTGGCGGCGCAGGGGCTGGACTTCACCCGGGGCGACCCGCTGACCAACGTGCCCGACCACGCCTTCAGCCTCTTCACCACCTACGACCTGCCGCACGGGATCCAGGTGGGCTACGGCGTCACCTACCAGGGCGAATACTACCTGACCCAGCACGGCCAGATCGCCGGCTCGACCCCCGCCGCGCGGACGACCATCCCGCTGGTCAAGGCCGAGGACTACTGGGTCCACCGGGCGACGGTGGCCTGGTCGCCGCGGCCGGACCTTGAGCTGCGACTGAACGTCAGCAACCTGTTCGACAAGGTCTACTACCAGCGCGGCCGCAACAACGGCTGGGCCACCCCGGGCGATCGCCGCAACGCGACGCTCACCGCCAACTACCGGTTCTGAACCAGGGTCGACGCCATGATGCTGCATGTGCCGGGCGTGCTCTCGCCCCCCGAGGTGGCCGAGCTGCGGGCCCTGATCGACGCCGGGCACTGGGAGGACGGCAACGCCACCTCCGGCGCCCAGTCGGCGCTGGCCAAGCGCAACCTGCAGCTTCCCGAGAGCTCGGATGCGGCCCGCACGGCCGGGGCCACGGTGCGCGAGGCCCTGACCCGCAGTCCGCTCTTCATGTCGGCGGCCCTGCCGCACACGGTCTATCCGCCGCTGTTCAACCGCTATGGGCCGGGACAGACCTTCGGCGATCACGTGGACAACGCCATGCGGTTCCAGCGGGACCAGGGCGTGCGGATCCGCACCGACCTGTCGGCGACCCTGTTCCTGGCCGAGCCGGATGCGTACGACGGCGGCGGGCTGATCGTGGAGGACACCTACGGCGTCCACGAGGTGAAACTGCCGGCGGGCGACCTGGTCCTCTATCCGGCCAGCAGCCTGCACCGGGTGGAGCCGGTCACCCGCGGCGAGCGGGTGGCGAGCTTCTTCTGGATCCAGAGCCTGGTGCGCGACGACGGCCGGCGCACGCTGCTGTTCGACATGGACCTGGCGATCCAGAAGCTGGCGCAGGAGGTGGGGCCGGGCGCGCCGCCGATCGTCTCGCTGACCGGGACCTACCAGAACCTGCTGCGGATGTGGGCCGAACTCTGATCGCTTCCCCCTACCGTCGTCCCTGAAAAGCCGGTATCCCGCGCGCACTTGACGTGAGGAGACCCCTGCCATGCCGCACGACGCCGGCGCGCCCCAGAAGACCTATCGCTGGGACGACCCCCTCGACCTCTCTTCCCGGCTCTCGGAAGAGGAGCGGATGGTGTGGGAGGCGGCGCGGCAGTACGCCCGCGAGAAACTGCTGCCGCGGGTGGTCAGCGCCTACGCCGAGGAGCGGTTCGACCGCGAGATCATGACCGAGATGGGCGAACTGGGCTTCCTCGGCCCGACGCTGCCCGAGGAGTACGGCTGCGCCGGCGTGAACCACGTGGCCTACGGCCTGATCGCCCGCGAGATCGAGGCGATCGATTCCGGCTACCGCTCGGCCATGAGCGTGCAGAGCTCGCTGGTGATGTACCCGATCTACGCGTTCGGGTCGGAAGAGCAGCGGCGCAAGTACCTGCCGGGCATGGCGGCTGGGAAGATCATCGGCTGCTTCGGCCTGACCGAACCCGACGGCGGCTCGGACCCGGCCTCGATGCGCACGACCGCGCGGAAGGTCTCGGACGGCTACGTGCTGAATGGCGCGAAGATGTGGATCACCAATTCGCCGGTGAGCGACGTCGCCCTCGTGTGGGCCAAGCTGGACGGCAAGATCCGCGGCTTCCTGGTGGAGCGCGGGACCAAGGGCTTCGAGACCCCGCAGATCAAGAACAAGCTCTCGCTGCGCGCCTCGGTGACCGGGGAAATCTCGCTGACCGACGTGCACGTGCCTGAAGACGCCATGCTGCCCGGCGTGGAGGGCCTGCGCGGGCCGTTCTCGTGCCTGAACAAGGCCCGCTACGGCATCGCCTGGGGCGCGATGGGCGCGGCCGAGTTCTGCCTGCATGCGTCGCGCGAGTACGTGTCGAGCCGCAGCCTGTTCGGCCGCACCCTGGCCTCGCGCCAGCTGGTGCAGAAGAAGCTGGCCGACATGTCCACCGAGATCGCGCTGGGTTTCGAGGGCGCGCTGGCCCTGGGCCGGCTGATCGACGAGGGCGCGTGGGTGCCGGAAGCCATCTCGATGCTGAAGCGCAACAACTGCGGCAAGGCGCTCGACATCGCCCGGGTCGCCCGCGACATGCACGGCGGCAACGGCATCTCGGGCGAGTACCATGTGATGCGCCACGCCTCGAACCTGGAGACCGTGAACACCTACGAGGGCGCCCACGACGTCCACGCCCTGATCCTGGGCCGGGCGATCACGGGCGAAAGCGCGTTCTGAGCAGCAACCGGGGGTTTTTGGCGCACAACGCTAAATTTACCCTCGCGCCGTAACCCTCCGCGCGTCCGCCGCTACCCGAACAAGGGGCATCCCGAACAAAGGGACGGCGGACCAGGGGGAGGACATGGCTCGGAAGAGCGCGACACGCGCCGCCGACAGGGATGCGATGTTCCAGTGGCTGTTCACGAACAGCCGCGACCTCATGCACGTCATCGCCACGGACGGGACCTTCAAGCTGGTGAATGCGGCCTGGTCGCAGCTCACCGGCCTGACGGAGGACGAGCTCATCGGGCGTCCGCTGTTCGACTTCTGCCATCCCGAGGACGTCGACGGGGTGCGGACGCGCGCCCGGGCGGTCCAGGTCGGGGAGATGACCGAGGCCGAGATCAGGGTCGGCACGCCCGAGCGCGGCTGGCGCTGGGTGGCGGCGCGGCGCGAGCTCATGGAGGACGGCGCGCACGTCGGCAGCATGCGCGACATCACCGACGAGCGGGCCTATCGCGAGGAGATCGAGGAGGCGCGCCGGACGCGCAAGACCCTCGGGGCCTCGGCGGGCATCGGCAGCTGGGAGTTCGATCCGATCGCCGACCGGATCTGGTGGTCCGACGAGCTGCGCGGCGTGCTGGGACTGGGCGCCGACGGCCGATGGAGTTCGGAGCGCTTCATCGAGCTCGTGCATCCGCGCGACCGCAAGAAGACCCTGGAGGCGATGACGGCCGCCGCGCGCCAGG
>JBKOYY010000100.1:0-12157 GCA_046725615.1 Pseudomonadota bacterium | reverse complement strand
GTTCTCGGCCGCCCGCGCCTACGCCGCCGTCCAGAAGGGGCTGAGCCTTAACCCTGGCCAGGAAGCCGGGCTCGACCCGTCGATCGGCGCCGGCTTCGGCGGTGCGTCCGCACCGGTGCAGGGTGGCTTCGGCGACCTCGTGAAGGCCGCCATCACCGACGCCGTAGGCGCCTCCAAGCATGCCGAGCGCCAGATGGCCAACCAGGTGGCCGGCAAGACCGAGCTGGTCGACGTGGTCACCGCCATCTCGGCCGCCGAGGCCAGCCTGGAGACGGTGATGGCCGTCCGCGATCAGGTGATCAGCGCCTACCAGGAAATCATGCGGATGCCGATCTGAGCCCCCGGCTGAGCGCGCCTGCGCTCACTTGATCGTCGCGCAGGCCACCCGCGCGCCGGCCCCTCCGATGGGCTGGGACAGGTGGTCGTCTGCCGCCGCGTGGACCACCACCGCCGAGCCGTCCGCATCCTTCAGTGCGTCCAGCGTCGTCAGGCCCGTGAACACCTCGGCCGCGCCGACGCCGTCCGCTCCGACGTAGAGGTTGGGCAGGTCGCCGGTCTCGTTCGCCTGGGGATTCAGCAGCCCGTGCTGCCGCGCGCCGCCGCCGTGGGTGTGGCCGCCGGCCGAGGTGAAATCGGCCTTGGAGCAGTCCGCCTTCTCGTGGAAGTGCAGGCCGTGCCAGCCCGGCGTGAGGCCCTTGGTTTCCAGGCGCATCAGCACGCCCTTGGGCGCGGCGGTGAGGGTGACCTTGCCGATGGTCTCGCCAGCGCCGGTCTTGAGGTCCGCCGTCACGGGTTCGGCGGCGAAGGCCGCGGTGGCGCAGAGGGCGGCGGCGAGGGCGAGAGGCAGACGCATGACGGGCTCCAGACTGGTGAAGCCGCGATCCTAGCTGCTTCTGGGGCGAAACGAAGACTTCGCCGCACGCCGCAGCGTGCTACGCGTTACGCATGGCCGTACCGATGATCGAGCTGGCGGGGGTGTCGCACCGCTACTTTGGCCAGACGGCGATCGCCGGAGTCGACCTGGCTATCGCGCCTGGCGAGTTCGTCGCCCTCGTAGGCGGATCGGGGTCGGGCAAGACCACGCTCCTGAAGACCATAAACGGGTTGATCCGGCCGCAGATGGGCCGCGTCTCGGTCGCCGGAGAAGACGTCGCGGCGATGGCGCCGCACGTCCTGAGGCGGCGGATCGGGTACGTCTTCCAGGAGGTGGGTCTCTTCCCGCACCTCACCGTGGCCGAGAACATCGGCGTCACGCCCAAGCTGCTCGGCTGGGACCGTGCGCGCATCGCGGCGCGGGTCCTCGCGCTACTCGACCTCGTGGCGCTGCCGGCGGCCGTCGGCGGGCGTTCGCCCACCGCGCTTTCTGGCGGCCAGCGGCAACGCGTGGGCGTGGCGCGGGCCCTGGCCGCCGAGCCGCGCCTGATGTTGATGGACGAGCCGTTCGGCGCTCTCGATCCGTTGACCCGGGACCAGCTTGGGACGGACTACTGCGCGCTGCACGAACGGCTTGGGCTGACGACCGTGATGGTGACCCACGACATGGCCGAGGCGGTGCTGCTCGCGGACCGGATCGTGGTCTTGGGCGGCGGTCGGATCATGGCGGACGGCGCTCCGGCGGCGCTGCTTTCGGGCGCCGTCGATCCGGCCGTCCGCGCTCTCCTGGAGGCGCCGCGCCGTCAGGCCGAGCGCTTGCGCGAAAGGCTCGGCGGATGAGCCCGCAACTGGCCGCCGCCTTCCGGCTCCTGCCCGAGTATCTGGCCTGGCATGTCCTGCTGTCAGCCAGCGCCCTGGTGTTGGGCCTCGCTATCAGCCTGCCGCTGGCCGTGGCCGCCGCGCGCAGCCCGAGGCTGCGCTGGCCGGTCCTGGCCCTGGCCAGCCTTGTGCAGACGATCCCCAGCCTGGCCCTGCTCGCGCTGTTCTATCCCCTCCTGCTGGCGCTGTCGGCGCTGGCCGAGTCGACGCTCGGGCGCGGGTTCTCGGCGCTTGGCTTCCTGCCGTCGCTGCTGGCGCTGACGCTCTATTCTGTCCTGCCGATCCTGCGGAACGCGGTGACCGGGCTTACTGGGCTCGATCCGGCGATCGTCCAGGCGGCCGACGGTGTCGGCATGACGCCGCGCCAGAAGCTGCTGCAGGTGGAACTGCCGTTGGCCGCGCCGGTGATCATGGCCGGCGTCCGCACCGCCGCCGTCTGGACCATTGGAGCGGCCACCCTCGCCACGCCGGTCGGCCAGACCAGCCTGGGGAATTACATCTTCGCCGGCCTGCAGACCGAGAACTGGGTCTTCGTGCTGTTCGGCTGTGCGGCGTCCGCGGTGCTGGCGCTGTCCGCCGACCAGCTGCTTGGTCTGGCCGAGACGGGGGTGCGCGACCGGCGTCCGGGCCGCGTGATGGCCGGGCTCGCGGCGATCGTGCTCGGCGCCGGCGCGGCCATGTCGCCGCTGGTTTCGTTGGGTGCGCCGACTGCGTACGTGGTCGGCGCCAAGAACTTCTCCGAGCAGTACATCCTCGCCGAGCTGATGGCCGCCGAGCTGGAACGGGTCGGCGCGCGCGTGACGCGCAAGGAGAACCTGGGCTCGAACGTCGCCTACCGCGCCCTCGCGGCCGGCGAGATCGATGTCTACGTCGACTACTCCGGCACGCTCTGGACCAACGTCCTCGGCCGCACCGACAATCCCGGCCGCGCCGCCGTGCTGAAGGCGCTGACGGCCGAGCTGCGCCGGCGCGACGGTGTCCTCGTCCTGGGCTCGCTGGGCTTCGAGAACGCCTACGCCTTCGCCATGCGCGCTGACCGGGCCCGCGCCCTGGGCGTCTCCAGTCTCGACGACCTGGCCCGCGCCGCGCCGGGCCTGACCCTGGGAACCGACGTCGAGTTCCTGTCGCGGCCGGAGTGGCAGTCCGTCCGCTCAGCCTACGGACTGGCGTTCCGGAACAGCCGCTCGTTCCAGCCCACCTTCATGTACCGCGCCCTTTCCGGCGGCGAGGCCGACGTCATCAGCGCCTTCTCCTCGGATGGCCGCATCGCCGCCGACCGGCTGACGGTGCTCACCGACCCGCGCGGCGCCATCCCGCCGTACGACGCCGTGATCCTCGTCTCGCCGAAGCGCGCCGGTGATGCCCGTCTGCTCGGGGCGTTGCGGCCGCTGGTCGGCTCCATCAGCGTCGAGGCGATGCGGGCGGCCAACTACAGTGTCGACCGCGACCTGGACAAACTGACCCCCACGGAGGCGGCCCGCGCGTTGCGGCGCCCGTGAATCGGGCCCTGGCGGGCATTGTTCCCCACTGAAGCGAAGGGCGTTGTCAGACTGTCACCCAGCTCCTGTACGCTAATCCGGTGTTAGCGTTTTCGGCCGGCCCGGGCTGGTCAGGGGGATCCATGAACTTCAAGAGCTTGCTCGCGGGCGCGGCCCTCGCCGCCCTCGTCTCCGCCGCCGTGGGGGCGCCGGCGAACGCCGCCGTCATCACCAACGGCGTGGTCAGCGTCGGCGTGAACGAATTCGGCCAGCTGCTGCACAGCGACGACAACGGCCTGACCGGCGTCGGCTTCCAGTCCGGCGGCATCGACGTGCTCTTTGCCGGCGCGCCCGTGGACTCCTGGGCCGTCAACGGCGCCTATGCCTACGAGATCAGCGGCTCCAGCTTCGACGTCGTCCCGTCGGCCCCCGGCACCAGCTTCGGCGCCGACAGCGCCGTGGTCACCGCCTTCACGTCCGAGTTCAAGGTCGTGCAGTCCTTCAGCTTCGCCGCCGAAAACGTCCTGGCCATCGACATCTCGCTGACCAACATCACCGGCGGCGCGCTTGATGCGGTGTTCCAGCGCCTGGCCGAGTTCAACATCGATCCCGACGGGCTGGAGTTCCAGACCAATCCCTTCAGCACCGGGCTCGAGACCACGATCACCGGCTTCGACGACCCGTCGGCGCTGAACCCGTGGAACTTCCCCTGCTGCTCGGCCGACCCGTTCGACGGCGGTGCGGGCCTGCGGCTGAACCTGGGCAGCCTGGCCGCCGGCCAGACCAGGTCCTTCACCTGGTACTATGGCCTCGGGACCAGCGGCGTCGCCGGCCAGCTCAACGGCCTGGGCGCGACCGACGTCATGATGGTGGCCAACCGCGACGGCTCCTTCGCCGCGGCCATGGGCGTCGCCGCGCCGGGCGGGGCGGTGCCCGAACCCGCCGCCTGGGCGCTGATGATCACCGGCTTCGGCCTTGCCGGGGCGACACTCCGCCGCCGCCGCGCGATCCTGGTCTGAGCCTTCCAAATCTGCCCTGCGTCAAGGCCCCGGCGGGGACGCCGGGGCTTCTGCGTTAGCGGGAAAGTTAACGGGACTAGCCTTTCGTTAACCATGCCGGGCCAGGATCGCGGGGTCGGCGGATCGGTCCGCCATCCAGTCTCCGCATGAGGGTTTGCATGAGCGGCGCCGAGGTTCTGGACGTCGGGCGCGACGCAATCTGGCTGACGATCCAGCTGTGCGCGCCGGTGCTGTTGGTGGGCCTCGTGGTCGGCGTCGGCATCGGCCTGCTGCAGGCGCTGACCCAGATTCAGGAACAGACCCTGGTCTATGCGCCGAAGATCGTGGCGATCTTCGTGTCCCTGCTCGTCTTCCTGCCGCTCATGGGCGCGTTGATGAGCGGCTTCATGCGCAACATCGCCGCCCGCATCGCCGGCATGTAGCGCGGGCGCGGGCGGCCCATGGAAAGCTACGCCACCGCCCAGCAGGTCTTCGCCGCCGGCCTCGTCTTCGCGCGCCTCGGCGCCATCGTCATGCTGATCCCCGGGATCGGCGAGACCTTCATCCCGCCGCGGATTCGCCTGGCTTTCGCGCTGGCGCTGACCCTCATGCTGCTGCCGGTGGTGGGCCGCGCGCCGGCCCTGCCTGCAGACGCCAGCGGCCTGGGCCTCGCGGTCATCAAGGAGGCGCTGATCGGGCTGATGATCGGCGGCATCCTGCGCCTGTTCATGAGCTCGCTGGCTAGCGCGGGCGAGATCATCTCGATCCAGATCTCGCTGTCGTTCGCCCAGACGGCCAACCCGATGCAGGCCCAGCCGTCGACCACCGTTTCCACCTTCCTGGGCATGATCGGGATCGTGCTGATCTTCGCCACCAACCTGCACCACATGTTCGTGGCGGCAGTGGCTCAGTCGTTCGAGCTGTTTCCCTTCACCCGTGACGTGCCGGTCAACGATGCGGCCCAGCTCGCGATCCAGACCGTGGGCAAGTCGTTCGCGCTCGGCCTCCAGCTGGCCGCGCCGGTGGTGGTGTTCTCGCTGATCTTCAACATCGCCACCGGCCTGGTCGGCCGGGTGATGCCGCAGTTCCAGGTCTTCTTCGTGGCCACGCCGCTCAGCCTGCTGCTGGGCCTGTCGGTCTTCGCCCTCAGTCTGGGCGTGATGGGTATGGTCTGGATCGACCGGTACCGAGAGCTCGTCGGGATGTTCGCGCCGTCATGAGCGAGGCCCCCGAGCGCGAGTCAAAGACAGAAGAAGCCACACCCCAGAAGCTCCAGAAGGCGCGGGAGAAGGGCGAGGGGCCTCGGACCATGGACCTCGGGTCGTTCGCGACCCTGGCCGCCACGGCGGCGGTGGTGCTGATGGCCGGCGGCTGGATGGCCCGCAACATGGTCGGCCAGCTCACACCCTTCATCGCCCAGCCGGGCAGCATGGTGGTGGAGAACGGCGGCGGGGTCGGGATCTTTCGGTACGCCCTGGTCGTGGCCATGCCGCCGCTGATCGCCGTGATGGCCGCCGCCGCGCTCTCGGGCTCGGCCGCCAGCCTCGTGCAGTCCGGCCTGCGCTTCATGCCCGACAAGCTGAAGCCCGATTTCAGCAAGGTCTCGCCGCGCAAGGGCTTCGAGCGGATCTACGGTCCCGACGGGCTGATGCAGTTCGCCAAGTCGCTGGTGAAGATCGCGATGACTGGGGTGCTGGCCTGGTGGGTGCTGAAACCCGTCTGGCCCCAGCTCTACGAACTTTCCGCCATGGAGCCCACGGCCATCCTGCCGTTCACCCTGCAGGTGGCCAAGCGCCTCATCTTCGCAGTGGCGGCGCTGATCCTGGTCATCGCCGCGGCCGACTGGCTGTGGCAGCGCCAGCGCTTCATGGTCCGGATGCGGATGACCAAGGAAGAGGTCAAGGAAGACTACAAGAACTCCGAAGGCGACCCGCATGTGAAGGCGCGCCAGAAGCAGATCCGCATCGAGCGCGCGCGCCGGCGGATGATGCAGGCGGTGCCGGACGCAACCGTGGTGGTGATGAACCCGACCCACTACGCCGTGGCGCTGAAGTACGAGGAGGGCGCGGCCTCCGCGCCGATCTGCGTCGCCAAGGGCCTCGACAGCCTGGCGTTGAAGATCCGTTCGGTCGCCGAGGAGGCCGGCGTCCCGGTCATCGAGGATCCGCCGCTCGCCCGCGCCCTCTACGCCGCCGTCGACATCGACGACATGATTCCGCCCGCCCACTACGAGGCGGTGGCCAAGGTGATCGGCTTCATCCTGAGCCAGGCCAACCGCCGGCGGGCTAAGCCTCTGTAAGTTGCTGAGCGTGTGACAGAATGACCTCTATCGAATCGCCGGAGGCGCCGTCTCTCGCCATGGCCGAGCCGCCGTCCAAGTCCCGCAAGACCGACCCGCTGATCGCCCTGGCGGTGGTGTTCTTTCTGCTTGCGGTGGCCTTCGCCGCCGCGCCGCTGGTGAACGCCGGACCGGAGACGCTGGCTGGTTCGCTGCTGCTGTTCGGGCTGGCGGGTGTCTGCTGCCTGGGCCTCCTGGTCCTACGCGGCCCGGCCGAGACGCCGGCTGAGACCGAGGCAGGGGCCGAGGCGTTCCTCTCGGCGCTGGACGAACCCGCGGCCGTGGCCGCACCCGACGGCCGGCTGCTGACCACCAATCCTGCCTGGCGCGAGGCCATGGGCAAGGCGCCGCGCCTGCCCAAGAGCGGCGCCACCGCATCAAGCCTGTTCGGCGCCCTGGCCAGCGCCCGCCGCGGAGATCTCGGCCGCGCAACCCTCAAGGTCAGCGGGCAGGAACGCGAGGCCCTGGTCTCGCCTATCGGCCCGCGCCGCTTCCTCGTGCGCCTCACCGGCCGCGGTTCCGGCCCGCTGGCGCTGCCGTCCTCGGCCATGGAGGTGCTGAACGCCGTCGCCGGCGCCAAGGCGCCGCCGCCGAAGGTGCTGGACGCTTTCGCCGCCGCGTCTCCGTTCGGCGCGGCGCTGCTGGACGGCGACGACCCCTTCGAGGCTCGCATCGTCGAGGCCAACCCGGCGCTGGCGGCCGTGGCTCACGGCGGCCAGGCGGGCCAGGTGTTCGGCGACCTGATCGAGCCCAACAGCCGCGTAGAGGCGGCGCTACGCCTGGCCGACGGCCGCGCCGGCCATGCGCCCATCGAGGTGCGCCTGGCCCACGACCCGACCCGGATCGCCCATCTCTACCTGTCGCAGGGCGGCGGGCGCTGGGTGGCCTACCTCGTCGACGTCTCCGAGCAGAAACAGGTCGAGCTGCAGCTCTCCCAGAGCCAGAAGATGCAGGCCATCGGCCAGCTGGCCGGCGGCGTGGCGCACGACTTCAACAACCTGCTGACCGCCATCCTCATGCAGCTCGACGTACTGGCGACGCGCCACCCGGTAGGCGATCCCAGCTACGAGGGCTTGAACGAGATCAAGCAGACCTCGATGCGGGCGGCCGACCTGGTCCGCAAGCTGCTGGCCTTCTCGCGCAAGCAGACCGTCCAGCGCGAGATCCTCGACGTGGGCGAGATGATCTCGGAATCCGAGGTCCTGCTGCGCCGCCTGCTGCACGAGGACATCAAGCTCACCACGGACTATGGCCGCAACCTGCCGCACGTTCGCGCCGACCGGGGCCAGCTCGACACCGCGGTGATGAACCTCGTAGTCAACGCCCGCGACGCGATCCGTAGCCATGGGGGCGGAGTCATCCGCATCCGCACCGCTCGCGTCACCCAGGAGGAGGCCCGCGGCCTCGGCTATTCCAGCGCGGTGGGCGACCAGGCGATGATCGAGGTGTCGGACGACGGCCCCGGCATCCCGCCTGAGGTGATGGACAAGATCTTCGACCCGTTCTTCACCACCAAGCCGGTGGGCGAGGGGACGGGCCTGGGCCTCGCGACCGTCTACGGCATCGTCAAGCAGTCCGACGGCTGGATCGCCGTGGCGTCCAAGCCTGGCGAGGGCGCGGCCTTCCGCATCTTCCTGCCTGTGCACGTCCCGACCGCCGAGGAGCCTGCACCGCCGGTGGAACCGGCCGCGCCCAAACGTCCCGCGGCCCGCGATCTTTCGGGCGCAGGTCGCATCCTGTTCGTCGAGGACGAGGACGCGGTCCGCGGCGTCGCCGCCAAGCTTCTGCGCGCCCGCGGCTACGAGGTGATCGAGGCGGCTAGCGGCGAGGAGGCGCTGGAGATCGCGGAGGAGAACGCCGGCAAGATCGACCTGATGATCTCCGACGTGGTCATGCCCGGCATGCAGGGACCTGACCTCCTGAAGCAGGCGCGTCAGTACCTGGGCTCGGCGCCGGTGATGTTCATCTCGGGCTACGCCGAGAGCGAGTTCTCGGACCTGCTGGAAGGCGAGCGCAACGTCTCGTTCCTGCCCAAGCCGATCGACATCAAGACCCTGGCCGAGCGGGTGAAGCAGGAGCTCCAGAAGGCGGCATGAGTGATCCTGGCCCTTCCCGACAGCTCGCGACCCGGCGAATGGGCGCCTCCGCCGTCGGGGCGAGCGCGACGGGCGCGACAGCCCTCGTCGCCGCCGCGGTTGGGGCGGTGGCGGTCGGCGCGATCGCGCTGGGCGCCGTCGCGATCGGGCGGCTGGTGATTGGGCGGATGTCCGTGGGCCGGGTTCGTATCCGCAGGCTCGACGTGGACGAGCTAACGGTCGGCCGCCTCGTGATCCGGGAGAAACGCTAGCGACGCCCCTTGCGCCCGGCTCCGCAGCGCGCGACCGTACCGGCAATCAGAAAAGACGGTATGGGAGGATGTCATGGCGAAGGTGGACCCGAACGGCAGCCTGAGAGGCAGGGTCGCGCTGGTCACAGGCGCGAGCCGCGGGATCGGGGAGGCGATCGCCGCCCGCCTGGCCATGGAGGGCGCCAAGGTCGTCTGCTCCGCCCGCACGGCCGAGACCGGTGACAGCAAGCTGCCCGGAACGCTTCACGCCACCGTCGACCGCATCCGTGCCGCGGGCGGCGAGGCGACCTTCATCAAGGCCGACCTTTCCAGCGCCGAGGACCGTGAGCGCCTGGTGGCCGAGGCCGTCGCCGCCTACGGCCCGGTCGACATCCTCATCAACAACGCCGCTGTCACCTTCTTCATTCCCGTCGAGACGTTCCCGAAGAAGCGCTTCGACCTGATGATGGAGGTCCAGGTCTGGGCGCCGTTCCATCTCAGCCAGCTCGTGCTGCCGTCGATGCGCGAGCGCCGCTCGGGCTGGATCGTCAACATCTCCTCGCCGGCCGGCATCCACCCGAAGCAGCCCTACAACCGCCGTGGCGGCGGTACGGTCTACGGCATGTGCAAGGCGGCGCTGGAGCGGTTCACCACCGGCCTCGCCTCAGAGGTCTACGACGACAACATCGCGGTGAACGTCGTCTCCCCGGGACTGGTCGACACCCCCGGCGTTGCGGTCCACGGCCTCATCAACGAGCAGACTAAGGATCGGGTACAGCCGATCGAGTTCATCGCCGAGGCGGTCTATCGCCTGGCCTCTGGCGACCCGAAGACCATGACGGGACGGCTCGACTACGCCGAGCCTTTGCTGAAAGAATTGGGGATCGCGCCCTCCGAACTGGTCTGACCCCATGATCGAACAGACGCTCGACATCGCCACCCGCGACGGCAAGACGACGACCTTCATCGCCCATCCCGAACGCGGTGGCCCGCACCCTGTGATCCTGTTCTTCATGGACGCCCCGGCGATCCGCGAGGAGTTGCGCGACATGGCGCGGCGCATCGCGACGGTCGGCTACTACGTGATGCTGCCCAATCTCTACTACCGGCGCGGGGTGCTCGAGCTTGCCGACCTGCCGCCGCTGACCGAGGCCGATGCGCGGGCGCGGATGTTCGACCTGATGGGCTCGATCAACATCCCGCTGGTGATGAGCGATGCCGACTCCCTGCTGGACTTCGCCAGCCGGGACCCCGCCGCGAGCCCCGGCCCTGCCGGCGCCATCGGCTACTGCATGAGCGGCCAGTATGCGATCAACGCCGCCGCCCGCCATCCGGAGCGGATCGCCTGCGCCGCCTCGCTCTACGGGGTCCAACTCGTCACGGACAAGCCCGACAGCCCGCACCTGGCCGCCCAGAAGGCCAAGGCCGAGCTCTACTTCGCCTGCGCGGAGCACGACACGTACGCGCCGCTGGAGATGGTGGAGGCCTTGGATGCGTCCCTGAAGGCGGCCGGCGTCAACGCCGAGGTGGAGATCTACAAGGACGCCCACCACGGCTTCGCCTTTCCGCAGCGGGCGGTCTACGACAAGCCGTCGGCCGAACGGCACTGGGAGCGGCTGTTCGCGCTCTTCAAGCGGAACCTCAGCTAGGCACGACCGCCACGGGCGGGACCCAGCCCGGCTCCAACGCCTTCAAGGGGTGCAGCGAGCTGACCATGCCCATGAACGGCGGCCAGATATTGTAGCCCAGCAAGCTCTGAAGGCGTGGCGACATGGCCCGCGCGCGTTCGGCCGGCACGCCCAGGAAGAAGTTCTCCTGCGTCCGGCACCAGGGCTGGCAGTACTGGTTGGTGAACCCCAGCCGCGGACCGCTGCTGCGGTTGGCGCCGCCGCGGTGGATGCAGGTTCCCGCCATGACGAAGCAGGCGCCTGCAGGCATCTCCATCGGGACCAGCATCTGCTCCCACTCGCCTGGATCGTTCGGGCGGTCCGCCGCGCCGGGGTCGCCCCAGAGGTGGCTGCCGGGGATCACCTCGGTGCAGCCGTTCTCCCGCGTGAAGTCGTCTATGGCCCCGATGACGGTCATGCTCAGCGGCGGGCGCGGCCGCGGCTGACGGTAGAAGCCGTCGTCAGTATGCAGGTCCTGCGCCGTCTCGCCGGGGTTGATCTGGATCGACTGGCTGGCGGTCAGCAAGTAGCCGGGCTGCAGGAAGCGATCCAGGATCGCCATGAGGCGCGGGTCTTCCGTCAGGTCCTCGAACACCCGGCCGCGGGCGACCAGGGTGTAGACCCGCTCCGTCTTGAATCCCTCGAAGTCGTTGCGGCCGTGCCGTCGGCCCACGAACGGCGCGAGCCCCTGGCGGAAGCGGGCGATGGCGCCTGCGTCCATGAAGTCGCGGATCACAGTGTAGCCGCGCTCGCGTATCTCGGCGGCGTGGGCGTCGGCGTCGAAGCCAGCGACAGACTGGTCCATCTGACCTCCATGGCCCAGCGGGCCTGCAAGCGCCTTTAGACTTGCCGGTGTGGCGGCGTCCGGCCGCTGCTATAGCATGGGTCTCGGAGGCGCCGACCATGACCGAGACACTGACGATCCGCCGCGTGGCGGGAGCTCTGGGGGCCGAGATCAGCGGCCTGGACCTGTCGCAGGACCTGTCGGACGCCACGATCGCTGCGATCCGCCAGGCGCTGCTCGAGCACCAGGTCATATTCTTCCGGGACCAGGACCTGACGCCGGCCCGGCAGGTGGCCTTCGGGCGGCGCTTCGGCCCACTCAACATCCATCCCTACGTCACCGGCATGGCCGGCCAGCCCGAGGTGATGGAGATCATCAAGGAGCCGTCCGACCGCATCAACTTCGGCGGCGGCTGGCACTCCGACATGAGCTTCCTGGAGACCCCGGCCATCGGCTCGATCCTCTATGGCGTCGAGATCCCGGAGTTCGGCGGCGACACCCTGTTCGCCAGCCAGGCCGCCGCCTACGACGCCCTGTCGCCGGGGCTCAAGGCGACGCTGGAGGGCCTCAGCGCCGTCCACTCCGCCAGCCGTGAATACTCGGCCAAGGGCGCCTCGGCGCAGAAGCGCGGTTCGATGCAGGTGGCCGAGGCCGACGGCTACGTGGGCGAGTACGTCCACCCCATGGTGCTGGTCCATCCCGAGACCGGCCGCAAGGCGCTCTATGTGAACCCCGCCTTCACCTTGCGGATCGACGGCTGGAAGACCAGCGAGTCCAAGGCGCTGCTCGACTACCTCTTCAACCACTGCCGCTA
>JBKOYY010000023.1:0-12312 GCA_046725615.1 Pseudomonadota bacterium | reverse complement strand
GGACGTGGAAGCCCGCGAACAGCACGGCTTCGACCCCGGCGCGGAAGTAGAGCCAGGGGATGGGACTGGTGACCATCGAGTGCTTGGCGCCGTTGCGGTTCATGCAGTGCACCGCGCGGGTGTCCTGCAGATAGGCCCAGGTCTCGCCGATGGCGACGAAGTGCTTGAAGAAGTAACGATAGGTCTGGCGGCTCGGCGGATAGAGGTGGCGAACCTTGGCCGAGGGTATCCACCACCCGGTCGCACCCTCGCGCATGAGTTGGAACATCATCTCCGACTCCTCGCCCGAGCGCCGCTGGACGGGAGAGACGCCCAGCTTCGGGTCGTAGGAGAAGCGACGCTGGTCATCGGTGCGGACAGCATAGTTCGCGCCCCACGGGATCACCCCATTGTCAAACGACAGTGGGATCTCGCGCTCGCCGAAGTTCCGGGCCACCACGATGTCGGCGATGGGCCACAGGTGGGCGAGGCGGGTGAACCATTCCGGCGATGGCCCCTGGATGACGGGATCGATCTGCCCTCCGAACAGCGCCGCCTCGGGGTGGCGGCGGAACGCGTCCGCGTAGGCCGACAGCCAGGACGGATCGAGCTCCACGTCGTCGTCGGTCCAGCAGATGTAGCGGCCACGCGCTTCGCGAACCGCGCAATTGCGGGCGTTGGACAGCCCTGCCTCAGGCTCGCATGCATACCGGACAGGCAGCCGGTCGGCGTAGCTGCGGATCACCGCCTCGGTCTCGTCGGTGCTGCCGTTGTCGACGATCAGAAGTTCCCAGGCCAGGCCTTCCGGGACCTCCAGGCGCAGGATCGAGTCCAGCATCACGCCCAGGGGGCCGGCGCGGTTGCGCGTGCAGATCGCGACGGTGACGTCGAGGCGTGGCTCGGACATGGACGGGACTCAGCCAGGAGATCGGGACGGAGGGGCGCCGCCGCGACGGGCCGGCTCAGGTTCTAGATTGCCGCCGAGCATCCGATTCTCGCATTTCAGTTTGCCTAACGCGTTCGGTCCCCAGGAGACCGACGCGTGCGCGGCATCCTGTTAGAGGATAGGACATGCCCCGCCAACAGGACGAGCACCGGAAGGCCTACCCTTGATCCTCATTCGCGCGACCACGCTCAGCGAAACCACAGCCGCGTTCGCGGAAGACCTCGCCGGCGCATCCGGACTACCCGTGGCGTTCGTGCTCGACGGGCGCCATCCCGTCACGGTCGAGAGCCCGCGGCCCAAGGTCATGGTCACCCAGGCGGCGTGCGAAGCCCTCGGCCTGTACTGCCCCCCCGACTTCGCCTGGCGCTGCGGGGACTACGGGATCTACCTGGCCCGCGCCCAGTTCTCGGACGCGAACCATTTCTGGCTGCTCGAATACGACATCCGGCTCGCCGGCGGACCCCCGTCGCAGTTCTTCGAGACCTTCGCCGCGCGCCCCGACATCGACCTCCTGGCCTGCCGCTATAGGGCGGCGGGGTCCGACTGGGACTGGTACGGCAACGCCCTGGGCCGGGGCGTGAAGCCCCATCGATGCCTGTTCGGCGTGGTCCGCCTGTCCGCGCGCGCCATCGACGTGCTGGCGGAAAAGCGCCGGGCGCACAGCCGCAGCGCCCAGCGCCGCAAGACCTGGCCCAACGACGAAGGCTTCGTCGCCACGACCCTGAGCAACGGCGACTTCCTCTGCCAGGACATCAACGCCTTCGGGCGCGAGTTTTACGACGACGTGACCCTGTCGCTCACGGTTCCGATCCGAGGCGAGACATTCGCGCCCGATCCGGCGAAACCCGGCGTGCGGATCTACCATCCTGTCCTGTTCGGCCCCGATTTCGACCGCGGCAACCGCAGCGCCGACGCCAAGCCTGCGCCGCCGCTGACGCGGCGGATCATGGGCGCGACTCGCCGGGGTTTGAACGCGCTGTCCGCCTGGTAGGCCGCGCCCTCAGCCGCGCTTGAACCGGCGAACCAGTCCGCGCCACATCTCGTCGCGCTGAGCCACCCACCAGACCGCGACGCCCACGGTCAGCGCCAGCGCCAGGTTCAGGAACAGGTTCTTCTCCCCCAGCCACCAATAGACGATCTGCACCGGGATCACGTGGCTGAGGTAGATGTAGAAGCTCGCCGCCGCGACGGTGGTCAGCACGCCGTGCAGCAGGTTCGGGGCGGGCACACGCGGCGCCCAGATCAGGGCGAGGGACGCCAGCAAAAGCCATAGCGCATGAACGCGATCGGCCGGCGGCGGCAGCGCCGGCCAGAACCCGACATGGGCGACCTCCATGGCCGCGAAGCCCACCGCGAGCAGGCTGACGACAACCCGCCGCCCGAGAGTCTCAGCATGCTGTACGCACCAGCCGTAGGCGACCAGGAACATCACGGCGTCCGCCGTGCGGCTGAGCAGGTGTTCCGTCTGGAAGGCGGACGCGACCGCGGCCTTCGCCGCCAGACTCGCCGCTAGTAGCCCCAGGCCGAAGCGCCAAGGATCGCGCGCCGCGAACGCCCTGACGCTCCGCAGCGACATCAGCCCGACGATCAGGATCGTGCATTGGAGAAGCGCCTCCATGAACCAGAAGGGCTCGATGAGCGATTGCCGGCGGCCGAAGTAGTTGCTGACCAGCAACAGCGACGGCAGATCGAACTCTCGCTTGATGGTCAGGTAGACCAGCAGAAGCGCGTAGTAGGGCAGGATGATCCGCGTAATCAGCGACACCAGGATCTCGCCGCCCTGCCCGGCCAGCAGCTTGGGCTTCTGGTAGCGGGCCATGTTGTAGCCGACCAGCATCAGCAGCACGAGTGAGCCGCCGCCGACCACGAGGTTGGAAACGTGCAGCACGACGACGGCGGTGATCGCCATAGCTCGGAGCACAATGTCGGTATCGATGGGGCGGAAGGCGAAGGGCCCTCGGGCCACCGGGCGAGGCGCGATGGCCTGCAGCTCGGCGATGCTGAGTTGTTCCCAGCGGTCGGGAAGCTGGCCCAGGATATCTTCGATCTCGAGCGACAGCGTGACGTAGTTCAGCGAGTCCCCGCCCAGGCTCACGAAGGTGTCGTGCGGTAGCACTTCGCGCCGGAACGTCTTGCCGAACGCCGCGGCGATGCGCGCCTGAGCCGGCAGGCCGTCATCGGCCGTGGACGACGCCGCGGTCGCGTCCGAGAGGATGCGTCGATAGTCGATCTTGCCCGAGGGCAGCGTCGGCAGCTCCTCGCCGGCGCTGACGACGAAGACCTCCGCCGGCAGCTTGAAGGCAGCGCCCAGCACGCCAGCCACCTCGTCCGGATCCGCCGGGAATAGTGCCGCCACCGCGATAATGCGGTCGTCACTGGCCGCCGCTGCGCGCACGCCCTGGCGCTGCAGGATCGCCTCGACGTCGTCCAGGTTCACACGCAGTCCAAAGACCTTCGCGAACCGGCTCCTGCGGCCGACGATGCGATAGAAGCCGTCCGCGTCCCGCGCGGCGATGTCGCCGGTCCGCAGGTCCTCCAGCTCGCGCCCGCGCTGGAGGTCTTCCGGGGATTCGGCGTACCCCATCATCACGTTCGGGCCGGCGTAGACCAGCTCGCCGGGCGCGTCCGGCTCGGCCAGCTCGGCGCCGTCGTCGTCTTCCAGCCGGAACCGTCCGCCAGGGATGGCGATCCCGATGGATCCCGCCTTCTCCGGCAGGCGCTCCGGCGGCAGGAAGGCCATCCGCGCGGTCGCTTCGGTCTGGCCGTACATCACGAAGAACCGGATGCCGCGCGCGCCGGCCCACTCGCCGTATGTTCTGACGAGATCGACGGGTAGCCGTCCACCCGCCTGGGTCATGGTTCGCAGCGTCTGCGGCGCCCAGCGCCGGAAATCGCCCCGCTCGAGCAACTCGTAGGTGTAGGGAACCCCCGCGATCGAGGTGACGCCCTCCCGGCGGGCGAAGTCCCAGAATTCGGGCTCGATCACCGAGCGCGCGGTGAGCAGCAGGGTTGCTCCGCACAGCAGGTGCGAGTTGATGACCGACAGGCCGTAGCTGTAGTGCATCGGCAGCGAGGTAATCGCGCGTTCCTCGGGGCCGAGACCCAGGTATTCGACGATTGAGGCGGCATTGGCCTGGACCGAGGCCCCCGACAGGCGCACCAGCTTCGCCGACCCCGTCGTCCCAGACGTGGACAGCAGGAGCGCCAGCTCCGGGTGTAGCGTCGGACCGGGCTCTCCGCCCTCGACGACATAGCCGCCCTCCCCTTCCCGGCAGACGAAGGCTGGCCCGTATCGCTCCAGGATCCCGCCGCGCTCGGGAGATCCACCCGCCACCAACAGGACCGCATGGCCGCCGCGCAGCGCCCCCAGGTAAGCCACCAGGCAGTCCAGCGTGTTCGCGCCTTCGATAGCCACCAGCCGCTTTGCCGTGCCAAAGCGCGCGCCGAAGGCGTCGGCGCGACCGGCGAGCTCGGCGTAGCTGAGGCGCAGGCCGTCCTCGGTAACGACAGCCGTGCGGCTTCCGTGCCGTTCGAGATCGCGGGCGAAGGCGACGTCGGTAGCGGTCAAGGCCGTGCTGCGCCCCCCAGCGCCGATCGTGGCTACGCGGTCGCCGTGGCAGGCGTCGGCCGGCCGGCTTCGCCTAGTTCAGCCCGAAGGACCTCCAGCTTCGACAGGGCCTCGGCCAGGTCGCCTGCGAGGCGGACGGCGGGATAGGCGGACGTCCAGGCGCCGACGTAGTTGGCGATCTTGCCGTAGACGTTGTCCAGCGCCACGTGCGGGATATCGAGCAGCGTGCACAGAATGTGCGCATGGAGGCGGTCGGTGATGACCGCGCGTCCCTGGCTCAGCAGGCGCAGTCCACGCTCCACGCGCTGGGTCGCCAGCTTCTCGTATTTCATCTCGTCTCGTCCGGCGCGGGTCAGCCGGCCGGCGAGCACCGCCTCCAACTGGCCAAGCGCGCGCTGAGCCCGGCCGCGAGCGGGCTCGTCGAGCCAGTCGGCAACCCGATGCGACAGCAGGCCGTCCAGCGGCGAAAGGTCGTGGGCGACCCGCTCGTGGTCCTCCCGCAACAGCAGCAGCGTCTCAACGTCGGGCTGGCCGCGACGGTCCAAGGCCCCGATTGCGAAGGCGCAGTCGGGAGAGAGGTCCACCGGACAGTCGAAATGTTGGCGCACGAAGCCCAGGCTCTCGGCGTCGCGGACCAGGATGTGGGCGTCCTTGTGCCCGGCGAACGCCGCCCGGCAGCGGGCGATTCCCGCCTCGTCGCGGAACTTGATGGACTGCGGCAGCTGCACGACGGTGCGTTCCCGCAGGGTTTCCAGGATCAGCTCGCGGAATCGCTGATGCTCCGGCCAGAAGTCGCCGAAGTTCCCGCCCCCGTGAATGAAGACCGGCCCCTCTGGACAGGCGCTGGCCAGCGCCGCGGGGTCATAGGAGCGGTGCGTGCAAACGTAACTCGCACGTCGCCCCGTCAGGGCCTCGAGCAGCCGGACTTCGCCCACATAGATCGCGCTGTCGCCGACGTTGGAGTGGTCGGGGAAATCCAGGATCGCATAAGGCCGCCCGGGCTCCACGAAGCGGCCGACGATCCGGTCGAGTTCGGCCCGCTGCGCCGCGATGACGGACTGGTTCCGCGAACTCATGCCTGCCCCGACTCCTCCTGCGCGGCCGACCGGCCACGAATGCGTCCCATCACCTGCGAGATCAGCCGCAGGAACTCGGCTTCGGCGCCGTCGGGACGCCCGACCGCCACCCAGAGCCCCATGTGGACCCCGACATAGACCATGCCCCCGACCGCGGTCCGCGCCAGCAGCTGGAACCAGTCCCCGTGACCATCCGGCACGGCCAGCACCGCGCCGGTCATCGCGGCGATGCTGATGAACGCGCGATAGTTGCCGACCAGTTGCTGGGCATAGCTCAGCCCAGTGATCCGCCTGACGATTCCCATGTTCATCACGATGCCGATCAAGCCGTTAACAGCCCGTGCGCCGAGCAGGCCAGGCAGCCCCCAGACGACGATGCCGCCGACGACCAGCGGCACGCGGATGAAGAGCTGCTGGAGGTCGCGCAGAAACAGTAGTCGGGTCGCGCCGACCGCCATTCCTAAGGGCTGGCTAAGCCGCGCGAGCGTCTGGAAGGCGAACACCGCCCCCAGCACCTGGACCACGATGATCGCGCCTTCCCATTTGGCGCCGAGCGCGATCTCGATCGCCGGGCGGGCCACCAATGCGGTCCCGACTCCCAGCGGCAGAGCCACGGCCGTGAGCAGCAGCTGGGCGCGGTTGTAGGCCGCCGCTAGGCGCTCGCGATCGTCCTTGAGGCGCGCGAAAGCGGGAAACAGCGTCGAGGTCAGCGGTGTGGTCACCTCACGCGTCGGCATGGCCGCCAGGTTGTCGCCCACCGTGTAGTGTCCCAGCGCCGAGCGTCCCAACATCGCTCCGATCAGCAGTTGGTCCAGCCGCCAGTTGAGCGTATTGACCACTTGACCCAGCGTCAGCCAGACCGAATAGCTCAACATTTCCCGCCACTTGGATGTAGACCAGCGCGGCCGGTACGGCGCCAGGACGTACGATAGGACCGACCCGCAGAACTGGCCCGCGATCGTGCCCGCGACCAGAGCCCAGTAGCTGCGGAAGATCACCGCCACCGCGATCGAGACCACGAGGCCCGCCAGCTTCGTGGAGACGTCCACCGCGAACTGCTTGCGGAACGACAGGTCGCGCATGAGCAGGCCGAGGCGTGGATTGACGCAACCCTCGAGTAGCAGCGAAACGCTGAGGGCGAAGATCAGCCCGGGCAGGCGCGGTTCGTCGTAGATCGCCGCCATGGGAAAGGCCGACGCGCAGAACATCAACGCGACGCCGAGGCTGCGCAGCGAATTGAGGGTGAAGCTGGTGTCGAGGTGTTCGCGCGTCGGATCGCTATGCTGAACGAGCGCCGAGCTCAGCGACATGCTGGTGATCGAGCTGAGAATCGCCAGCATCGTCGTGGCCAGCGCCACCAACCCGAAATCCGCCGGAACCAGAAGGCGGGCCAGCACGATGGTGCTGACGAACCCGAGGGCGTTGACGGCCATCCGCGCGGCGGTGACCCAGATCGCGCCCCGAGCGACCCGCGCCCGCATTTCCTTCAACGGCCACTCCCCGGTCGCGCGACGCCGAACATGCGTGCCGCCTCTTACAGGGTGTCGCCCGCCGATGCACCGCCTTGCTTGCGAGCCGCGGAAATTAATGAAATTACGGCATTTATGCGGCGAGGATAACGGCAGTCGGCGGGGCTGCGCCGCGGAGGAAGACGACCGCGATGAATCTGAGAGACGCCCGCAAGGCGCTGCGGCAATGGTCGCTCGGCGGCCGTCTGCGCACAGTCCTTGGCCCCGACACGACGATCATCGCGTCGAACTGCGTCGGCTCCAGGCTCTCGCTTTTGGCCGGCTATCGCTTCAACTCGCCGACGGTGGACCTGTTCATCACGCCGGATGACTTCCTGGCTTTCGTCCAGAACCTCGACGCATACCTCGACCTGCCGTTCCTCAGCGACGATGAGATGGCGGCCGCCGAGGGCTGGCCCGTGGCCATCCTCGAGGCCGAGGGACTGGCCCCGGTGCGCCTGCATCTGCAGCACTACGCCAGCGTCGCAGAGGCCGAGAAGAAATGGCGCGACCGCGCGCCGCGCATCAACCGGCACGACCTGATCGTCTGTCACACGGACAAGCGCGCGACGCACACGCACCTGCAGGCCTTCGACGCCCTGCCGCACCGGAAGATCGTGTTCACACACCGCCCCCAGCCCGAGATTCGCAGCGCGTGCTACGTGCCGGGCTACGAGGGCCAGGGAGAGGTCGGCGATCTCTTCAGCGAGTGGCAGAAGCTGGCGCCGGTTCTGACCGGGCGACGCCTGCGGCAGATCTGATCGCGACGATCGACGCGCACCGACGACGATCCGCCGTCCCGGACCTGCCTCAAGGGCCAGGAGCCGGGCTCATGGGCAGCACAGCCCAAATACAAAGCCGCCGCCCCGAAGGGCGGCGGCTCCGCAATTCAGTCGTCTTGGCCTGGGATTAGGCCAGGGCGGGTTCCGCGCGGCGACGCGAACGGAGCATCGCGCCGGCGCCGCCGAAGCCCAGGATCATCAGAGCCCAGGTGCCCGGCTCAGGCACGGCCACCGAGAAGGTGCCGCTCGAACCAGCGCGGAAGTCCGACAGTTGGCGGGTCGCGCCGGAGCCGGTCACGCTGCCACCCGGGGTCACGCCCGAGAAGCCGAACGCGAAGTCCGGAAGGGCGTTCGGGCCGAAGGTCAGGACGTCGGAGGTGAACGTCACGACGCCGCCGGTCAGGGCGAACGAGTCAGCGACGCTGCCCGAGGTGCCGCCGATCGACAGCCAAGCCGAGTTGAACGTGCCGCTAAGCAGGTTCGCACCGGCCGCGTAGTTGTTGCCCCAGGCGCTGAAGCCCGGACCGTTGTAGATGATCGAGAACGTGCCGGCGATGCCGTACTGAACGTCCTGCGGGCCGTCGTCGAGTTGGCCGGCCGGGCCGGTCGGCGCGACGCCGTCGAAGGTCAGGATGGCGTCCAGGCCGGTGATGCCGAGGGCGTTGAAGTCGAACTTCACGGCCACGCCTTCAACGGCTTCCTGGTTCACGCCATCGTTGTTGTTGGTGAACAGGTGGCCACCGTTCGGGCCCACGCCGTCCCAGCGGAAGGTCTTGCCGCTGCCGACTTGGTTGTCGCCAGCGATGGTGATGAGTTCGGCCGCGTTCGCCGCGGTCGAGATGACAGCCGACGCCGCGAAAGCGATCGCCGCGCTCGTCATGATCTTGGTGAAAGCTCGCATCGTCGTAGCCCCTTCAACTTCTGTCCAACCTTAACCGCTCGTTAAGGTCCAGTCAAACGCTCATATAACAAACTCTTTATATCGAGCCGCGGGTGAGGGTCACCTTTCGGTTCGTCCACTCGCGTTCAAGGCGTAGAAACCCCGATCTTAATTTCCCAGCAACCCTATTCCCCCAGCAGGCGAGTTGCTTTCACCGAACGCGGAGATCCGCCCAAACTTTCACCAGCAATATCAGTGCCACTATGCTGCACCGCCGAAAACGGCGGCGCCGCAAGCGCTCACTGCCCCGCCAGCCCCCGCAGGTAGCGGCCGTACTCGCTCTTCCCCTGGAACTCCGCGGACCTCATCAGTTCGGCGCGGTCGATCCAGCCATTCTCGAAGGCGATTTCCTCCAGGCAGCCGATTCTCAGGCCCTGGCGCTGCTCGAAGACGCGGATCAGCTCCCCCGCCCCGATCAGGCTGTCATGGGTGCCGGCGTCCTCCCAGGCGAATCCCCGGCCCAGCAGCTCCACATGCAGCTTGGCCTCCTGCAGGTAGACATCGTTCAGCGCCGTGATCTCGAGCTCGCCGCGCGCTGAACGCGTCAGGGTCTTGGCAATCTCGCTGGCGCGGCCGTCGTAGAAATAGAGGCCGGTGACGGCATAGTTCGACTTCGGCTTCGTCGGCTTCTCCTCAATGGAGAGCGCCCGGCCATCGGCGGCCAGCTCGACCACGCCGTACCGTTCCGGGTCATGCACAGGGTAGCCGAACACCGTCGCGCCCTCGGTCCGGGCGTCGGCGTTCTTCAGCATCTGCACGAAGTTCTGGCCGAAGAAGATGTTGTCGCCGAGGATGAGCGTCGACGGCTCGCCGCCGACGAACTCCTCGCCCAGCAGGTAGGCTTCGGCTAAGCCGCCCGGGTGCGGCTGGATTACGTACTCGAATCTCACGCCAAAGCGCGATCCGTCGCCCAGCAGGCGCTTGAAGCCCGCCTGATCCTCGGCCGTGGTGATGATCAGGATCTCGCGGATGCCGGCCAGGAACAGCACCGACAGCGGATAGTAGATCATCGGCTTGTCGTAGACCGGCAGCAGTTGCTTGCTGACGGCGATGGTCAGGGGGTGCAGGCGGGTGCCGGCCCCGCCGGCCAGGACGATGCCTCTTCTCATGTCTGCCCCCTACGCCTTCACCAGGCCCAGGCGGTCGGAATGGAACCCGCGCTCGCGGATGCGCTCCACCCAACCATAATTGTCGACGTACCAGCGGACGGTATCCTCGAGCCCGGCCTCAAGGGGCATGCGCGCCTTCCAGCCCAACTCGGCCTCGATCTTCGAGGAGTCGATGGAGTAGCGGAAATCGTGGCCCGGACGGTCCGTGACGAAGGTGATCTTGTCGGCGTGGCTCGTGTTCGCCGGCGCCATCCGGTCGAGATGGGCGCAGATCAGCTTCACCACTTCCAGGTTCCGCTTCGAGGCGTCGCCGCCGATGCAATAGGTCTCCCCCAGGCGTCCCTTGTGCAGCACGAGGAGCAGCGCCTCGGCGTGGTCGTCCACGTGCAGCCAGTCGCGCACCTGCCGGCCGTCGCCGTAGACCGGGATCGTCTTGCCCTCCAGCGCCCGGGTGATCACCGTCGGGATCAGCTTCTCCGGGAATTGGTAGGGTCCGTAGTTGTTCGAGCAATTGGTGATCACCACCGGGAATCCGTAGGTGTGCCCCCAGGCGCGGACCAGGTGATCGGACGCCGCTTTCGACGCCGAATAGGGCGAGCGCGGATCGTACGGCGTCTCTTCCGTGAAATCGCCATCCTCGCCCAGAGCGCCGAACACCTCGTCGGTCGAGATGTGGTGGAAACGGAAGGCAGCCTTCCGTGCGTCGTCCAGCCCGTTCCAGTACGCCCGGGCCACTTCCAGCAAGATCGCCGTGCCCAGCACATTCGACTTCACGAAGTCCAGCGGCCCCTCGATGGCGCGGTCGTTGTGGCTCTCGGCGGCCAGATGCATCACCGCGTCGGGCTGATGGGTCGCGAACACCGCTTCAAGCTTGGGACGGTCGCAGACGTCGACGTGCTCGAAGGCGTAGGCCGGGTGGTTCGCCACGCCGTCCACGTTCTCCAGGTTCGCCGAATAGGTCAGTGCGTCCAGGTTCACCACCTGGTGCCCGTCGGCGATGGCCCTGCGCACGACCGCCGAGCCGATGAAGCCGGCTCCGCCTGTGATGAGGATCTTCAAGAACGCCCCCGGCGATAAATACAACCGCCTCCCATTACAGTGAAAGGCGGCCCGTTCAAGGCGAGAGAACGCGGGCGGCTGCTAACGGGCGGTGACCGTATCCGCCCCCTAGACGAAGCTGAGGTAGCGCGTCCCGAAGTTGCGCAGGCGTGGGAAGATCGTGTCGATCTCGGTGTCAGACGCCCCGAACCACCGGCCCAGGGTCGCGCCGTACTGGTCGACGGAGGTCGTCGGGATCAGGGCGCCGCCGACGTTGTCCGGATTGTTGAAGCCGCCGACGTCGACCCCCACAGTCGGATACTGGCCGTATATGTCGCCGCCGTTCACCGCCCCGCCCATGACGAAGTGATGGCCACCCCAGGCATGATCCGTGCCGTCGCCATTGGTCTGAAGGGTGCGCGAGAAATCCGAGGCCGTGAACGTCGTCACCTGGCTGCGGCGATCGATGCCGCCGATGCTGGCCAGCGCCCCATCGAAATAGCTCAGGGCGTGCGCCACCTTCGCCAGCAGGTTGGGCTGCGTTGTGTTCTGGAAGTCATGGGTGTCCCAGCCACCCAGACTGACGAAGAACACTTGGCGGCGGACCCCCAGGGTCGAGCCGGCGGCGATCATCCGCGCTACTGTCTGGAGTTGTAGGGCCAGGGTGTTGGTCTCGGCCCGGCCGGTGATCGGGTTGGTGTAGGCGGGCGCCGCGGCGACTCCGGTGACGATCGGCTGGGCGAAGGCGCCGTTTACCGCGCCAGCCGCCGAGATCGAGCGGGCCACCACTGTCGAGTAGTCGGCGGCGAAGCTGCCGGCCAGATTGGTGTCGGTGATAAGGTCACGCACGCGGGCGGGCGCGGCCGTCGAGCCGAACAGGCTGCTTCCCTGCGCTCCTGAGATCACCACGGCGGGCTGGGCGCCCGTCGAGAGCTGGTACTGGACCACAGACTGGCCCGACAGGAAGACGGCGTTGCCCGCGGTCGAGACTGCCGTGAACAAGGTGCTCTGGCCGTTCATGCCGGCCACCAGATCGGCGAAGCGACCGCCCCACCCTGTCCGCGCGCCCTCGGTGGAGAGCGCCTGCCAGGTGGACTGTTGGTCGTTGTGCGAGAAGAGGCTGGTGGGCAGCGATACGGAGCGGGCCTGATACTGCGCCTTCGTCGTTGGCTGGATCAGGGTTCCGACATTGGCCACGACGGCCAACCGCCCCTGGCTGAAGAGTGTCTGAAGGGGCGCAAGAAACGGATGCAGCGCGAACGTCCGGCCGCTGGCGTTCGTGCCGGCCGGGATGGCCTGCGCCGTCCTAGGCGTGATCGGCAGGACGCCGCCCCAGGCCTCGGGCCTACCGGCTTCCGCGACCCGC
>JBKOYY010000099.1:0-44874 GCA_046725615.1 Pseudomonadota bacterium | reverse complement strand
ATCCACATCACTATCCAGGCTTTGCCGCGGGGTGGAGCAGCCCGGTAGCTCGTCAGGCTCATAACCTGAAGGTCACAGGTTCAAATCCTGTCCCCGCACCCAAGTCTACATTAGGCCCCCGGTCACCCCCGGGGGCCTTTGCTATGTCCGGAACACACTCGGAGCAGGTGGAGCGGTCGCCCGGCTAGACGAATAGGAACGCCGCAGTCGTCGGCCCAAGGCAGGTCGTGCGCGCCTGCCGCTCTCACATCCGTCCGAACACCGCCTCGAAGGCGGCAAGGCCAGGGGCGCTGAACTGGACGATGCGAGAGCCCTCCAGGCGCCGCGCCCAGCCGAGGGCGTAGATCCGGGCCAGGAGGCCTGCGCCCATGGCCCCCGCCAGGTGGCTGCGGCGGACGCTCCAGTCCAGGCACGCCTTGCACAGCGGGCGGCGGCCGCCGGCATCGAACGTCACGCCGAAGTCGCGCGCGAAGGCGTGGCCGGCGTCCGTCAGCACCAGGGCGCCGTCGGCGTCAACGATGCGGCCCTGGGCGATAAGGGCGTCCAGCATCGCCACGCCCAGGTCGCCGGCCAGGTGGTCGTAGCAGACCCGCGCGCGGCGGAGGGCCGGATCCTTGGGGCCGAGACGTGTGCGCATGTGGCCGGCGTGGCTGGCGAGGACGGCCAACTGCTCCATCGCCTCGGCCACGTCCTGGCTGGCGAGGGCGAAGTAGTTGTGGCGGCCCTGAACACGGCGGATGACCAGACCGCCCGTCTCGAGCTGCGCCAGGTGCGAACTGGCGGTCTGCGGCGTCACGCCCGCCTCGCGGGCCAGCTCGCCGGCCGTCAGCGCCTGGCCGCCCATCAGCGCCGACAGCATGTTGGCGCGGGCCGGCTCGCCCATCAGGGCGGCGATGCGGGTGATGTCGGGGCCCAGCCTCATGCGACGAGCCTAGACCATCCGGGGCGCCGACGCTTCGGTCGCGGCCGAAGCCTGCGGGGCGGCCGCGGGGCTATGCCCACAGCCGCGAAACCGGAGGCTTCCATGACCGTCACCTGCTGCATCCGCTATGTGATCGACCCGTTCCAGGCCGACGCCTTCGAGGCCTACGCGCGCAACTGGCTGACCATCATTCCGGCCTGCGGCGGAGATCTGCTCGGCTACTTCCTGCCGCACGAAGGGACCAACAACGTGGCGCTGGCGATGATCTCGTTCCCCAGCCTGGCGGCGTACGAAGCCTATCGCGCGCGCCTGCGGTCCGACCCCGCCGGCGCGGCCAACTTCGCCATGGCGCAGGAGAAGCGCTTCATCGTCAGCGAAGAACGAACATGGCTGAAGCCGGTCGCTTCCGCGCCCGCCGTGCAGGTCTAGAAGAGTCCGTGACGGCGTCAGCCGGCCGAGGGTTGGGGTTCCCTCAGGGTCGACGCCGCGGCGGGCGGCGCTGCGGCGGTCGGCAGCCGGACCTGGAAGGTGCTCCCGCCTCCCGGGGAGCTGGCCTTCAGCGCGATCGTGCCGCCGTGCAGTTCGACGAGCTGCTTCCCCAGGGCCAGACCGATGCCGAGACCTTCCTGAGCCCGTTCCGTGGGACTTTTGACCTGTGCGAACAGGTCGAAGATCTTGGTCTGCATCTCGGGCGGAATGCCGATCCCGCTGTCGGTGACCTCGATCTCCGCCATCCCGGACACCGTGCGCGCCGCGAGCCGGATGGCGCCCTCAGGCGGCGTGTACTTGGCGGCGTTGTTCAGCAGATTGCTGACGACCTGAGCGAGCCGGGTGTGGTCGGCGTGCAACCAGACAGTCTCGGGCGGCATGTCCACCGTCAGGATGTGGCGGGCGGCTTCGATGTGCGGGCGGCTGGCTTCCAGGGCGAAGTCCACCACCGACTGCAGCGAAATGCGCTCGGTCTTCAGCGCGACCTTGCCCTGATCGATGCGGGAAATGTCGAGCATGTCGTCGACCAGTCGGGTCAGGTGCGCGACCTGCCGCTCCATCTGCGCGTAGATCTCGCCGCTGCGCTGGGGCTCCTTGCCCCGGCGCAGGAAGTGGAGGCCGGCGCTCAGGGCCATGACCGGATTCCGGATTTCGTGCCCGAGCACCGCGAGGAACTCGTTCTTGTGCCGGTCGACCGTCTTCAGCGCTTCGGCATAGGCCTCGAGCTCGTCTCGCTGGGCCATGATCTGTCGCCGCTGGCGATGCAGGTCGAAGAAGACGTTCGCCTTGCTGCGCAGCACGTCGGCCTCGATCGGCTTCTCGAGGAAGTCGACGGCGCCGGCTTCGTATCCGCGGAAGCGGCGTTGCCGGTCGCTGGTCCCGGCGGTCAGGAAGATGATCGGAACGTGCCGGGAGACTTCGGCCCCGCGCATGAACTCGGCGAGTTGGAAGCCGTCCATCCCCGGCATCTGGACGTCCAGCAGGGCCAGGGCGACATCGTGCCTTAGCAACAGCTCCAGCGCCTCGTCGCCGGAACTCGCCTTGAGGCAGACCAACTGATCGCGCTGGAGCAGGGCCTCCAGGGCGAGGAGGTTTTCCTGCAGGTCGTCGACCAACAGGAAGTAGATGGGGTCCTTGGCGCAGGTCATGCGGTTCCCAGCCTCGCGAGATGGGCGGTGATGGCGGCAAGCGAAAGGGTCGGCGCCTCCGGACAGAGCCGCCGGGCAGCTGCGGGCATGGCGGCGGCGAAGGCGGTCGCGGGATCCTCGATCAGCGCGCTTCCGCCCGCATCCAGCACCGCTCTCAGCCCGGCCGCGCCGTCGCTGTTCGCTCCGGTGAGCAGGACGGCGACGAGCGTCGGGCCAAACGCGTCCGCGGCGGTTTCGAAGAGGACGTCGATGGAGGGCCTGGACAGGTTCACCAGTTCGTCCGCCGACAGCGACAGCAATCCGTCCATCTCGACGAGGAGATGGTAGTCCGAAGGGGCGAAATAGACGACGCCGGCCCGCACGGGCTCCTTGTCCTCGACTTCCTTGACCTCAAGGGCGCAGCGGCTCTGGAACAGCGGGACGAGGGCGTTGTCCCGGTCGGCCGGAATGTGCACCACGATCAGCACCGGCAGGCCGAAGCCGGCAGGAAGCGCGGGCAGGATCCGGAGTAGCGCCTGAACCGCCCCGGCAGACCCGCCGATCGCGACGGCGGCGGACGGTGTCGCGGTCATGGCGTGCGCCTCTGGTAGATCTTCTCGCCAGGCACGAAATCGGCGAACGCCGCCGCGTGAGCCGAGAACCTCAGGCTCTCCTTCGAGCCCAGGCCCAGGAACCCCTTGCGCGCGAGGGAGTCGCGGAAAAGCCCGATCGCGCGGTCCTGGAGGGCGCGATCGAAGTAGATCAGCACATTGCGACAGGAGATAAGGTGCATCTCGCCGAAGACGGCGTCCGTCACGAGGCTGTGGTCCGAAAACACCACGCGGCTCCGCAGGCTCTTGTCCAGAATAGCTCTGCCGTAGTCTGCGGTATAGTAATCGGACAGCGATGATCTTCCGCCTGATTTCTGGTGATTCTCCGTGAACTTGCGCATCCGATCCATCGGATAGACACCTGCCTCGGCCGCCCTGAGGGCCTCGGGGGCGATGTCGGTGGCGTAGAAGATGGTGCGCTCTTCCAGGCCTTCCTCGCGGAAGAGGATCGCCAGCGAATAGAGCTCTTCCCCCTGGCTGCATCCAGCGACCCAGACCTTGAGCGAGGGATAGGTCCTGAGGTGGGGAACCACTTTCTCCCGCAAGGCGCGGAAGTAGCTTGGGTCGCGGAACATCTCGCTCACCTGGACGGTGAGGTAGGCGAGCAGCTTCTGCAGCATCGAGGGGTCGTGCAGGAGCGCCTCCTGCAGCGCGGAGATGCTGGCCACGCCGAGTTGCTCCCGGGCCTGGGTCAGCCGACGCTTGATCGAGGCGCGCGCGTAGCTGCGGAAGTCGTAGTGGTAGCGTCGGTAAAGCGCCTCCAGCAGCAGCTGGATCTCGAGGTCTTCGGTCTTTTCGAGCGTGCTCACCGCGGCATCCAAACGCGCACGAGGGAGAGGAGGCGGTCCACGTCGATGGGCTTGGCCATGTAGTCGTTGGCGCCGGCCTCGAGGCACCGCTGCTGGTCGTCGGGCATGGCCTTGGCCGTGAGCATGACGATCGGCAGGTCGGCCCACCGTGGGTCGCGGCGGATCTCCCGCGTCGCCGTCAGGCCGTCCATCACGGGCATCATCACATCCATCAGGACGAGATCGACGGCCTTCGACGGGTCTTCCGAGGACTGGGCGAGGGCCTCGATCGCCTCCTGTCCGTTCCTGGCGATTTGGATGACTGCGCCGCGCGGCTCCAGCACGCTCGTCAGCGAATAGACGTTCCGGACATCGTCCTCGACGATGAGGATCCGCCGCCCTTCCAGCACGGCGTCGCGACTGCGCGCGCTGCGGATCATGCGCTGCTGCTCCGGCGGCAGGTCCGCGACGACCTGATGAAGGAACAGGGAGACCTCGTCGATCAGCCGTTCCGGGGACTTCGCGCCCTTGATGATGATCGAGTTGGAATAGCGGCGCAGGAGCTGCTCCTCGTCCGCGGCCAGTTCGCGCCCGGTGTAGACGATGACGGGCGGGAACGCGTGATCGCCCCGGCTCAGGGTCTCCAGGAGGGTGAAGCCGGAGGCGTCCGGAAGCGAGAGGTCCAGGACCATGCAGTCGAAGGTCTCGCTGCGAAGCAGGTCCAGGCACTCGGCCGCGGTGCCGGCGCCCACGGTCTCGACGTCGCCGGATGCCAGCAGGCGGCCAACGGCGTCCCGCTGGACCGGGTCGTCCTCGACCACGAGCACGCGCCGGACCGTCCGCGTCAGCCGCGTCTCCAGCGTTCTCAGGACGTCGACGAGCTGGTCCCGGTCCGCCGGCTTGATCACATAGCCGACGGCGCCGAGCGACAGCGCCGTCTGAGCATGGTCCGCCCCCGACACGACGTGGATGGGGATGTGGCGGGTCGCGTCGTCCCGCTTGAGGCGATCCAGCACCGTCAGGCCTGACTGGTCCGGGAGGCCGACGTCGAGGACGATCGCGTGCGGCGAGAACTCCGCGGCCAGGGCGAGCGCCTCCTCAGCGGTGCCGGCCACGATGCACTGGAAGCCCAGCTCATGCGAAAGGTCGCAGAGCACGGCGGCGAAGGCGGGGTCGTCCTCGACCACGAGCAGGAGCCGCCGAGCGGCGTTGATCGCCGCACGATCGTCCTCCACGCGCATGGGCTTCGACCTCGGCGCGGGGGCCGGCCGCGCTTGCGTCGGCTTCGGCGCCACGGGAGGCGGCAGGGGCGCGGACTCGCCGCCCGAGGGCGGGACGACGACAGGGGTCGTCAAGGTGAAGACGCTGCCTTCACCCGGCGTGCTCTGCAGCGCGATGCCGCCGCCAAGCAGGCGCGCCAGCTCCCGGGAGATCGACAGGCCAAGGCCCGTCCCGCCGTACCGGCGACTTATCGTTCCATCCGCCTGGTGGAACGCCTCGAAGATGCTCTGCTGCTGCTCCGGAGAGATACCGATCCCGGTGTCCCGGACGGCGAAGCTGATCTCGTCGGACCCGACGCCGTCGATCTCCAGGATGACGCTTCCCCGCTCCGTGAACTTGAAGGCGTTGGACAGGAGGTTCTTGAGGATCTGCTCGAGGCGCTGGCGGTCGGACTCGATCACCGGCGGCGCCTGCTCCGAGATCCGGATCTCGAAGTCTAGCCCCCGTTCCTGGGCCACGGGGAGGAACAGGCCGCGGAGATCGCTGCTCAGCCGCTGCAAGCTGACCGCCTCCGGTTGGATCTTGAGGTGGCCGGCCTCGATCTTGGAGAGGTCGAGGATGTCGTTGATCAGCGTGAGGAGGTCGGCGCCCGAGGACTGGATGGTGCGCGCGTACTTCACCTGCTCTGCGGAGAGGTTGCCCTCGGGATTGTCGCCCAGCAGCTTCGAGAGGATCAGCAGCGAGTTCAGCGGCGTGCGCAGCTCGTGCGACATGTTCGCCAGGAAGTCGGACTTGTAGCGGCTGGCGCGTTCGAGCTCGCGGGCCTTCAGCTCCACCGCCGCGCTCGTGCGTTCCAGTTCGTCGCGCTGGGCTTCGAGCGTCTGGGCCTGCTCCTCCAGCTGGCTGTTCGTCTGCTCCAGCTCGACCTGCTGCTGTTCGAGGCGCACCTGCGATTCCCGGAGCGCGCGGCCCTGCTCCTCGAGCTCCTCGTTCGACACCCGGAGCTCTTCGCTCTGGACCTGCAATTCCTCCGACTGACGCTGGGTCTCCTCCAGCGCGTCCTGCAACTGGCTGCGGTACCTGGCCGAGCGGAGAGCGACGCCGATGGCGGCCGCGCTCTGTTCGAGGAGCGATATGATCTGGTCGTCGACCGGGTCCATGAAGCCCAGCTCGATCACCGCATTGACCAGCCCATCGGCCAAGGTCGGCAGGATCACCAGGTGGCGGGGCTTGGACCGGCCGAGCGCCGAACCCACGGAGATGTAGCCCTCCGGCACGTCGTTCAGCGCCATGAGGCGACCTTCCACGGCCGCCCGGCCCAGCAGCCCCTCCCGCAGGCCGAAGCGTTCCGGGATGCCCGCGTCTTCGGGGACGCCCAGGCTCGACGTCCGGCGGAACTCGCCGGACTCCCCCTTGAACACCACGCCGGCCTGGCAGCCGGTGTAGCGGGCCAGGAAGGCGAGGATGTCGTCGCCGAGGTGCGGTACGGTCTTCTCGCCCATCAGTGCCTGACCGAGTTCGACCTGGCCGGCCTGCAGCCATGCCAGTCGCGCGCGGGCCCTGGCGTCGCGACGGATGAGGGTGAAGACCGCGAACGAGAGGGCCGAGCCCACGAGGCCCGACAGGACGCCGCTGGCGACCGCGGCCCGGTGGGAGGCCTGCATCTCGACGATCCACAGCGCCCGCACGCGCTGCTCCTCCCGGCGCATCACGTCGAGACGGGTGCGGATCGCCTCCATCTCGCTGTCCTCGCCCCCCAAGGCGACGAGCGCGGAGGCCGCTTCCAGCCCGCTGGCGCGGCGGGCGCCGATCATCGCCTGGAGCTCGGCCAGCTTGCTGTGGGCGCTGCGCCGGAGCTGGGCGATGTTCGTCTGCTGGACGGGGTTGTCGCGCGTCAGCGTCTCGATCGCGTCGATCTGGCCGTCGATCCGGCGTGACGCCTGCGAGAAGGGGGCGAGGTAGCTGGCGTCGCCGGTCAGCAGATAGCCGCGCTGCCGCGCGACGGCCTCGAGCACCGAGGATTGCAGGTCGTCGAGCGCGACGATGACGTTGTGCGAATGGCGGATCCGCTCGTTCTTGGCGTCCAGCGCCTGGATATTGACGTAGGCGATCGCACCGCTGACCAGGAAGAACAGGAGAACGATAAAGAGACCAACGGCCGTCCAGATCTCGATACGCGAGCCGAGCCGGGACGAGGGGCGGTTCCGGAGTTGGGGCATGAAGGTCCTTGCAGGCGGCTTCGCGCGGCCGCAGGCGTGGACCCCCTCGTGCGGATTTCCCAAGGAATGCGGCCGCCCCCCACCATCGGGCGAGGGCGGCCGGAAAGACCGTGGACCAGCAGACGCGCCAACCCACAACGGCTCAGCTTGAACCGGGTTCCAGCGGTCAGGACGGGAATGGCCGATTCTGTGGAAGGTGCGGCCGCCTCGAGGGCGTCACCGCATTAGGACCGCAGGGTGTTCTCGGCCTTCATCGCCTCGTAGGCCCGGCGCAGCACGGCGGCGCAGTCTTCGATCGTGTCGCGGAACAGGTCGAGCTGGCGTTCGTACTCGCCGTTTTCCAGCTTCTCGATCACCGGATCCTGTTCGACGGACTGCTGTTTCGGCAAAGCCATGGACGCCCACCTGTTGTTGTGGGCGCGACCCTGACCTCTTCAGCGCTTCCGCCCGGTTAAGGCGGTCAGACGGGAGCGGTGGATAGCCTGCGGCGGTCGGTCGCAGCCACCAGTTCCGCCCAGATCGCGTCCTGCCGCGCGGCGTCGCCGGCGGCCTCAGCGGCGGCGTGAGCCGCCACCAGCGCGGCGCGCAGGCGGTTGTTCTCGGCCTGGAGCACCGACAGGCGAAGGTCGGCGTCTTCGCCCGCCTCGCCCAACAGAGCGCGAACGGCGCGGTTCTCCTCGACCAGGATGTGGGCCTGGCGGTCCCACATCTCGGCGGCCACGCCCAGCAGGGCGGCCGAGAGGCCAAGGTCGCTGGCCCGCTCGGCTTCGGGCACGCCGGGCATCGTGTTCTTGACGAGCAGGCCTGCCAGTTCAGCCAGCACGTTGGGGATCGGCGGGTTCATAGCTTGCCCATCACCTTCAGCATGGCCCGCTCCTGGGCATTGATCAGCCACCAGGCCGGATAGATCATGATCGGCGCCCGGTTGCCGCCCGAGTTGAAGGCGGCGGCCGAGCCGACCCAGATGCCCTGGCCCTTCACGCAGTTGAAAAGGGTCCACCACTTCAGCGCGGCGGGGTCGGCCTTGAGGCCCGAGGCAGCTTCCCAGGCGGCGACCGCCTCGGCCTCCGTGCAGAGGCCGCCGGCGCGCCCCGAACCGAAGCTCCAGATCGGCTGCAGGCTCCAGCCCAGGTCCTCCAGCGGATCCCCCAGGTGGCACATCTCCCAGTCCAGGACGCCGTGGATCTCGCCCGCCTCGTCGTAGAGGAAGTTGCCGGTCCGATAGTCGCCGTGGACGACGGAAAGCTTCTGCGCCGGCGGCGGCGGGTTGGCGCGCAGCCAGCGGATCGCCGCCCGCGTCACCGGCAGGGGCTCGGCCTCGTCGCGGTCGATCAGCCCCTCCCAGTGATCGAGCTCGCGCGACCAGCAGGCATCGAGCGGCGGGGCCTGCATCCAGCGCGTCAGGCCAACGGCCTCGGGGTCGGCGGCGGCGATCTCGCCCAGGATGGTCCACTTGCGGGCGGCCACCTTCGCCAGCACGGCGTCGTAGGCGCCCGAAAGCAGCATCTGCGGCGAAGCCTGGAAGCCGGCGATCTCCTCGGCGACGAAGAACGGGTGGTCGAGGGCGTCGCTCGCCTCCTCCAGCCACAGCATCTCCGGCACCGGCACGCCTGAGCCGCGGAAGGCGCGGTAGGCCTCGAACTCCACCCGCCGCTCGGTGTCGATCAGGCTGGCCGGCGGATCGCGCCGCAGGATCAGCTTGCGCTCGCGCGCCTGCCCGCCCTCGGTCCAGGCGAGGCGGAAGCGGTAGGTCTCGCGGCTGGCGCCGCCCGAGATGCGCTCCAGGGCGCTGACCGCCACTTCGGTGGCGTGCGGCATCTTGCCGGCGATATAGGCCGCCAGCCGGCCCTCCAGAGGATGGGCCATGCTCAGGCGAACTCGAACCGCAGCGGCAGGCGCTTCGGCCCGTTGACGAAGAAGGCCTGGCTCATGGCAGGCTCGCCCGCCAGCTCCACCGACTTCAGGCGCGGGATCATTTCCTCCCAAAGGATCCGCATCTCCATCTTGGCCAGATGCTGGCCGAGGCAGACGTGTGCGCCGTAGCCGAAGGCCAGGTGCTTGTTGGGCTTGCGGTCGATCCGGAAGGCGTCCGGAGCCTCGAAGACCTCCTCGTCGCGATTGCCGGAGGCGTAGCAGAGCATCAGCCAGTCGCCCTGCTTCACGGCGCGGCCGCGGACCTCGGTGTCCGCGGTGGCGGTCCGCATGAAGGTCTTCACCGGGGTGGTCCAGCGGATGCTTTCGTCCACCAGGCCGGGGATCAGGGACAGGTCGGCTTTCAGCTTCTTGAATTCGGCCGGGTTCTCGGCCAGCGCCCACATGGCGCCGCCGGTCGAGGACGAGGTGGTGTCGTGCCCCGCGGTGGCGACGATGATGTAGTAGCTCATCGCTTCCAGGTCCGAGATCGGCTGGCCGTCGATCTTCGAGTTGGCGATGATGCTGGCGAGGTCGTCGGTGGGGTTGGCCCGGCGGTCCTCCGACAGCTTGCGGAAATATTCGAAGAAATCGGTGATGACGCCGAAGTCGAGGGGGCGGTCCTCGACGGGCTTGTCGGAATTGCGGCCCAACTCCGGGTCCGTGGCGCCGAACAGCTCCTGGGTGAGCTTCAGCATCCGAGCCTCGTCGCTCTCGGGTACGCCGAGGATCGTCATGATCACGTGCAGCGGGAAGTGCAGCGCCACCTCGTTGACGAAATCGCACTCGCCGCCCTTGGCCGCCATCTTGTCCACCGCGGACCGGGCGATCACGCGGATCCGCTCTTCCAGGCTCCGGAGATTCTGCGGCATGAACCACGCCTGGGTCAGGGCGCGGTACTTGAAGTGGTCGGGCTGATCCATGTGGATCAGGGTGCGGAGCAGGTGCGGGCTGCCCCCCATCATCTCACGCACCTTTCGGTCGGCGACCTGGCTTGTCAGGACCGGGTTGCGGTCGCCGTTGTGGAACAGATCGTTCTGGCGGCTGATCTCGAGGATGTCCTCGTGCTTCGTCGCCACCCAGAACGGGTCGACGCCCTCGACTTCGGCCACGCCGAAGGGCTCGTTCTTCCGCAGCCACCGATAGGTGTCGTGGATCCGGGTGTCGGCATAGGCCGCCGGGTCGACCAGATTGGCCGCATGCTCCTGGGGAATCCTGTGATCGGCCGCGGTCATGACGCCCATGTCGTAATTTCGTCGCCCGAGTGACGCGAGGTCACGGGGGACGACGCCTCCCTTTTTTCCTTATCGTGCCGATCAGATACCTGCGCGTGGCGGCCGGGCAAGGCTGACCGAGCGTCAACAAGGAAGGAAGCGGCGGGCATGCTGACCAAGGGCGATGACTATCCGATCCACCAGACCCCGGAGCCGATCGCCTATGCGGGCTCGGATCGGAACTTCTACGACCGCTATTTCTTCAACGCCTACGCGCCCGACGGGTCGGCCTTCATGGCCGCGGCCTTTGGCGTCTACCCCGCGCTGAACGTAGCCGACGCCCACGTCGCCATCGTCAAGGACGGCAAGGAATACTGCCTCCACGCCTCGCGCGTGCTGGGCATGGAGCGGATGGACATCAGCGTCGGTCCGATCGCCATCGACATCCTGGAGCCGCTGCAGCGCCTGAAGCTGACCGTGGCGAAGTCCGAGGGAATCGCCGGCGAATTGATCTTCGAGGGGCGCTCGTTCCCAATCGAGGAGCCGCGGTTCGTGCGCCGCGTCGGCCCGCGCCTGTTCATGGACTATACGCGCCTGACCCAGAACGTCCGCGTCTCGGGCTGGCTGGAAGTGGACGACCAGCGGCTGGATCTGAAGGGCTGGGTCGGCACCCGCGACCGTTCGTGGGGCATCCGGCCGGTGGGCGCGGCCGACCCGCAGCCGACTCCCGGGGCGGGCATCCCGCAGTTCTTCTGGCAGTGGTCGCCGGTCAATTTCGAGGATCGGTCGGTGTTCTTCCACATCAATGCCGACGCCGACGGCAAGCCCTGGAACACCCGCGCCGTGATCCTGCCCGACGGCGCCGGCCCCGACGGCGGCCATCACACCGAGGCGGCGACTATGGAGACGGTGCTGATCCCCGGCACCAAGCACGCCAAGTCCGGCAAGCTGACCATCCCGATGGACCAGGGCGCGGCGACCATGACCCTGGAGCCGGTAGGGACCTTCCTGATGCGCGGCATCGGCTATGGCGGCGACTGGCGGCATGGGGCGCTGAAGGGCGAGCTGGCGGTGGCGCGCGAAGATCTCGATTGCGAGAACTTCGACAAGAATGACCTCGGCAACCTGCATATCCAGGCGATCAGCAAGGCGACCCTGTCGGTTCCGGGTCAGGCGGACCAGCAGGGCATCGGCGTGTTCGAGCAGCTGATCCTGGGTCCGTACCGCCCGCTCGGGTTCTGATTGAAACGGGGCGTTCGTCCAACGGCGAATGCGGCGGGTTAATTAGATTGCGTACGATAGAATTTTGAGCGATCTAACCTCCGAACAGGAGGACAGGTCCCCATGAAGCCCTTCGCCAGCACGCTCGCCGCCGCGATCGTGGTCGCCACCGCCGCTCAGGCGGCGCCGCCCGCCGCCCCGGCGCCTGAACCCATCCGCGGCACGGTGGCGAGCATCGACGCCCGCCAGATCGTGATCCGGACGAAGTCAGGCCCGCGGGCGGTCGACCTGACCCCCGACTGGACCGTGCAGGTCACCAAGCCGATCGCGGTGACCGAGATCCGGGAGGGCAGCTTCATCGGCACCTCCGAGATGCCCCAGGAGGACGGCTCCGGCCGATCGCTGGAAGTCCACGTCTTTCCGCCGGGCGTGAAGATCGGCGAGGGCCACTACGCCTGGAACCTGCGCAAGGGCTCGATGATGACCAACGGCACGGTCGGGAAGGTGGCCGCGGGCGCCAGGGGCCGCGAACTGCAGGTCAGCTACTCGACCGGGACGCGCCGCATCGTCGTGCCGCCGAAGGTTCCCGTCGTGCAGATCACCAACGGCGAGCGCGGGCAGGTGAAGAAGGGCGTGCCGGTGTTCCTCGTGGCGTTCCCGAAGCCGGGCGGCGGCCAGATCGCCGGCAGCGTCGCCGTGGGGGTCAACGGCGCCAAGCCGCCGATGTGATCCGATGGCGGCCATGCGCGAACGACGGCGGGCGGGGGCGCTGGAGGTCTATCGCCACCCATGGGCGGTGCGGATCGCCCACGCCCTGAACGCCGTCTGCCTGCTGGTGCTGCTGACCAGCGGGCTGCAGATCTTCAACGCCCACCCGGCGCTCTACTGGGGCGAGACCTCGCGCTTCGCCGAGCCGGTGGCCGCGATCCGCTCGGACGTCGCCGCGGACGGCGCGCTGACCGGGCGGCTGGAAGTGCTGGGCTCAGGTCTCGACACCACGGGCGTGTTCGGCGCCTCCCGCTCGGCCGACGGGGCGCTGGAGGCCCGCGCCATGCCGGCCTGGCTGACGCTGCCCCCTTACGCGGACCTCGGCGCCGGCCGCGCCTGGCACTTCGCGTTCGCCTGGCTGCTGGTCGCCAACGGTGCGGCCTATCTCGGCCACGGCGTGCTCACCGGCCGGCTGCGTCGCCAACTCCTGCCCACGCGCGAGGACCTGCGCGGCCTCGGGCGATCGGTCGTCGACCATCTGCGTCTTCGGTTTCCGCATGGCGAGGCCGCCCGGCACTACAATGGCGTTCAGAAGCTGGCCTATCTGGCGGTGGTGGCCGTCGCGCTTCCGGTGATGCTGACTTCGGGGCTGGCGATGTCGCCGACGATGCACGCCTGGGCGCCGTGGCTGGGCGACCTCTTCGGTGGAAGGCAGTCGGCGCGGACGGCGCACTTCCTCACCATGCTGGCGCTTGTGGGGTTCGTCGCCGTCCACCTGGCGATGGTGGTGGCCGCCGGCCCTGTCCGCGAGCTGAGGGCCATCGTCACCGGCTGGTATCGTCTCGACAAATCGAAGGAGCCGACATGACTCCGAAGGACGGCCTGAGCCGCCGCCGGCTGATCGGTGGGGCGGCCACTGGCGCGCTTGGCGTGGGTCTCGCTGGCTGCGAGCGTCTGAGCGCCTCGCCCGAAGTGAACCACGCCCTGGCGCTCGGGGGCGAGGTGACCCGCCGGGCGCAGCGCCTGATCGTCGACCGCAAGGCCCTGGCCCGGGAGTATCCGCCGGAGGCCATCTCCCGCGACTTCCGCCCCAACGGCACCACGGCGCCGGACAGCGAGGACTACCAGGCGCTGGTCGCCGCCGACTTCCGCGACTGGCGGCTGGAGATCGGGGGGCTGGTGGAGCGGCCGCTGTCGCTGTCGCTGGCCGACCTGCGCGCCGCGCCGGGCCGGACCCAGATCACCCGGCACGACTGCGTCGAGGGTTGGAGCTGTATCGCCAAGTGGCGCGGCGCACGGCTGGGTCCCCTGCTGGACCAGGCAGGCGTGAAGCCTGCGGCGCGCTACGTCGCCTTCTTCTGCGCCGACACCCTCGAACTGACGCTCGACGGCTCGGGCGACTACTACGAGACCATCGACCTGCTCGATGCCCATCACCCGCAGACGATCCTGGCCTACGAGATGAACGATGCGCCGCTGCCGGTCGCCCACGGCGCGCCGCTGCGCCTGCGGCTGGAGCGACAGCTCGGCTACAAGATGGCCAAGTACGTCATGCGCATCGAGCTGATCGACAGCTTCGCGGGCCTGGGCCGAGGGCGCGGCGGTTACTGGGAGGACCGCGGCTACCAGTGGTACGCGGGAATCTAGAGAGAAGTCCGAGCTACTCGCCTACCTCTTCGCCCAGGGCCTCGACCAGGCGGTCGATCGAGGCCTTCAGCGCGGCGAGGTCCTCGATCGGGCCCGGCAGTCGGCAGAGCGCGGCGCCCGGCACCGCCAGGGCCTTCTCGCGGAGCGCCCGCCCGGCCTCGGTCAGGGTGATCATCACCCGCCGTTCGTCGGCCGGATCGCGGGCGCGGCCCAGCAGTCCGGCTTCCTCCATGCGCTTGAAGAGTGGGGTGAGCGTACCCGAGTCGAGACCTAGGCGGCGGCCCACTTCGCCGACCGTCTGGGGCGACCGTTCCCAGAGCGCCAGCATGGCGAGGTACTGAAGATAGGTCAGGCCCAGGGGCTGCAGCAGCGGCCGGTAGAGCCGCGTCATCAGGTTGGACGCGCGGTAGAGCGAAAAGCAGAGCTGCAGGTCGAGGGCGAGCGGGTTCGGCAGCTCGCCATTCTCTGGCCCGCGTGCAGCCATGCCGGTTCTCCCTTGTGTCGCCTCGCCCCCTTGTGCGGTCCGGCGAAGCGAGGCGCAAGCGGCCGTCAGTTGCCGGGGCCGCCGTTCGAGAACACCGCCACCAGGCGGGCGGCGGCCGGGAGCATCAGCGCGCCCAGCAGCGACGGGAAGATGAAGAGGATCAGGGGCACGGTCAGCTTGGCCGACAGGCCCAGGGCCTTCTCTTCAGCGCGCAGCATCCGCTTGGCCCGCATGTCGCTGGAGAACACCGACAAGGTCTCGCCCAGGCTGGTGCCCATCTCCTCGGCCTGGCGCAGCATGGTGGCCAGGGCGCGGGCGTCGTCGATGCCGAGGCGGTCGGCGAAGGCGGACCAGGCGTCCTTGCGGGCGCGGCCGGCGCGCAGCTCCAGCACCAGGAAGCGCAGGTGCACGGTGAGGTTCGGGTAGCGCCGCTCCAGCTCCTCGGTGACGCGGGTGACCGCGGCGTCGAGCGACAGGCCCGCCTCCACCGACGCAACCAGCAGGTCGAGCAGGTCGGGGAAGCCTTCGGAGTATTCCCGCTCGCGGGTCGTCTTGCGGTTCTTGAGCACCACGTCCGGCCCGTACAAGGCGGCCAGCGAGACGCCCACGGCCAGGGCCAGGATGCCGAGGTTGCCGCCCTTCTGCCCGATCATCACGGGCAGGGTAAGAACGACCGCCAGGGTCGCGGCGGCGAGGGCCGCGGCCTTCACGCCGAGGAAGATCACCGGCGCTTCGCGGTTGTAGAAGCCGGCCTGCATCAGCCGCGAGCGGAGCAGGGAGACCTTGGCCGGATCGCGCACGGCGCTCTGCTGACCGAGGCGGCGGACGGTGGAGAGCACCTGGTCGGCGAGGGCCCCGCCGGGCTTCTCGACCAGGCCGGACCTGCCGCCCGGGCCGGCCGCAGCGCCCGCCAGGCGGCTGCGGCGCAGGGCGCGGACGCGCAGCTCACCCACGGCAAGCCAGCCGAGCCCGCCGAGGGCGCCGACCGTCAGCACCAGGCCCACGACATAGATGAGGGTCTCGATGGGCATGGGGTCAGAGCCGCATGTCGATCATGCGGCGCATGATCAGGTTGCCGAGGAAGATCCAGAAACCCAGTCCGGCGAGGCCGTATTTGACCATCGGCTCGTCGATCACGTCGCCGTAGAACTTGGGCGAGATCAGCACGATCATGCCGATCGCCAGGAAGGGCGCGGCGGTGAGAATCATCGCCGAGGCGCGGCCCTCGGACGATGCGGCCTTGATCTTCAGGCGCATCTTGTGGCGGTCGCGCACGGTGTTGGCGTTGAGCTTCAGGAGACCTGTCAGGTTGCCGCCGGTTCGCTCCTGCAGGCGCACCGTGGCGGAGAAGAGGTCGACGTCCGGATGCTGGCAGCGCTCGGACATCCGCTCGACCGCCTGCTCCAGCGTCGCGCCGTAGGCGATCTCGTCGGCGGCCATGCCGAATTCCGTGCCGATGGGATCCGACATCTCGCGGCCGACCAACGCCACGGCCGCCGGCACCGGGTGGCCGGCTTCCAGCGAGCGAACGATGATGTCGAGGGCCTGGGGCAACTGGAAGCCGAGGGCCGCGGCCCGCTGCTTGGCCTTCCACTTCAGGACGCCCAGAGGAACGATCACGCCGCCCAGGACCGCGCCGGCCACGAGGGCCAGGGGCTGCTTCGTCAGGAAGAAGAGGCCGACGGCGCCGATGGCGGCGGCGAGGCCGACATAGGTCAGCCATTTCTTCTGGTCGTACGGCAGGCCCGAGGCGACGATCAGGTCGGACAGCCAGCGCAGGTTCTCCGAGCGGCCGCCGGCGGCGGTCAGGCCCCGCTGCTTGCGCAGCTCGACCACCAGCGCCGAGATGCCCTCGACCTTCTCTCCGATCTTCAGGCGGCGGTTCACCTGCCGCTTCTGGGTCGCCACGGAGAAGACGCCGACGAGGCCCTGGACGCCGGCGAACACGGCGGCGCCGATCATCACCATGACGATGAGCTTGGCGTCGATCTCCATGGTCAGAGCACCTTGTTCGGATCGAAGTTGGTGGTGTCGTACGGAATCCCCCGGCGCAGCATCTCGTCGAGGCAGCGCGGTCGCAGGCCGGTGGCGCGGTGCTCGCCGTGCACGGTGCCATCGGGGTCGGTATGAGTGCGGTTGAACAGGAAGATGTCCTGCATCTGCACGACGTTGCCCTCCATGCCGACGATCTCGGTGACGTGGGTCACCTTGCGCTTCCCGTCCGAGAGACGGTTGACCTGCACAACGAGGCCGACGGCGGCGGCGATCTGATAGCGAACGGCCTCGGGGCCGATGTTCATGCCGCCCATCGCCACCATCTGCTCCAGGCGGCTGATCGCCTCGCGCGGATTGTTGGAGTGGATCGTGGCCATGGAGCCTTCGTGGCCCGTGTTCATGGCCTGCAGCATGTCGAAGGCCTCTTCCGAGCGGACCTCCCCCAGGATCACGCGGTCGGGACGCATCCGGAGGGCGTTCTTCACCAGCTCGCGCTGCCGGATCTCGCCCTTGCCCTCGATGTTCGGCGGCCGGGTCTCCATGCGGACCACGTGCGGCTGCTGGAGCTGCAGTTCGGCGGCGTCCTCGATGGTGATGAGGCGCTCGCCCTCGCTGATGGCCGAGGACAGGGCGTTGAGCAGGGTGGTCTTGCCAGAGCCCGTACCGCCCGAGATGACGGTGGAGACCCGCGATCGGACGGCGCCGTACAGGAACTCCGCCATCGCTGGGGTCATCGCCTGGAATTCGACCAGCTTCTCCAGCGTCAGCGGTTTCTTGGAGAACTTCCGGATCGAGACCGAGCAGCCGTCGATGGCGATCGGCGGGATGGCGGCGTTGACGCGGCTGCCGTCGGGCAGGCGGGCGTCGACCATCGGCTGGCTCTCGTCGATCCGGCGGCCGACGCCGGCGACGATGCGCTGGACGATCCGCAGCAGGTGGTCGTTGTCGCGGAAGCGGATCGGGGTGAGCTCGAGCTCGCCGCGGCGCTCCACATAGACCTGGAACGGGCCGTTGATCAGGATGTCGTTGATCGCCTCGTCTTTGAGCAGCGGCTCGATGGGGCCAAGGCCGACCATCTCGTCGTAGATCGAGGCGCCGAGCTCGGCGAGCTCCTTGGTGTTGATCACCATGCGCTCGGCCTGGGCGAACTGGGTCACCTGGCTGAGCACCTGGCGGCGCAGTTCGCTCTCCTCCAGCTTGTCCAGCTTGGAGAGGTCGAGCTCGTCGATCAGCCGGGCGTGCAGGCGCAGCCGCAGGTCGAGGTTCGCGTCGCGCGGCGCGGCGGCCTTGGCCTTGGGTTCGGCCTTTGGCGCGACGGCGGGGGCCGGCGCTGCCGCCTGCGGTTGCGGGGCCGGCTGGGCTGCGGGGGCGGGAGCCGAACGCGCGAGGCTGAAACGGGCCATCAGGCGGCCTTCTGCGGTGCGTCGCGGCGCGGCGGCTGGGCGGCCAGGCGCTCGACCAGGGTCTGGACGTCCTTGACGATCTTGGACTTCGGCCGGTGCTGGGCGATCGGGCCGCCCAGGTTGGCCGAGGCGGCCGCCGCCTCCCAGTCGGAGCTGACGCCGGCTTCGGCCTTGCGCTGCAGGGCCTTCTCGGCCTCGGCCATCGAGGGGGCCGGCCCGAACATGCGGCTGGCCAGCCGGTTCAGCACGATCCGCGGCCGCAGGCCCGTTCCCAGGGCGTCCTCGATCTCGTCGGAATACGACCGCGCAGCCAGCAGGGCCGGGACCGTCAGTTCGGAGATGACGAGCACCTCGTCACAGCCGGCCAGCGCCTCCAGCGTCCAGGACCGGCGGTGCCGCGGCAGGTCGAGGATGACCCAGTCGTAGCACTCGCAGGCGACCTCCAGCATCCGCAGAACGGCCTCGCGGCTGACCGCGTCGAACGCGGTCGGGTCGCGGACGCCGGCGATCAGGTCGAGGCCCTTGGATACCGGGGTGATGAAGGCGTTCAGCATGGCCGCGTCGATGCGGTCGGCGGCCTGGCCGAGGTCGGCGAGGCGCGCCGTCGGCTGGGCTCCCAGATAGGCGGCCGCGGCGCCGTCGGCGAGGTTGAGGTCCACGAAGCAGACAGCGCGGTCCTTGCCCGAGCGCGCGGCGAGGGCGTGGGCGATCTCGATGGCGATCGTCGTCGCGCCGGATCCGCCCACCGCGCCGCTCACGCCCCAGCAGCGGGAGTCGCCGGTGGCGTGCGTGGGGGCCGGATGGGCCTCGGCCAGCAGGGCCTGCAGCGCGGCGACGAGTTGCTCATGGGTGTAGGGCGCCTCGAGGATGTCGGTGGCCGGCAGGCGCAGGACGTTGCGCACCAGGCCGGCGGGCAGCGTCTGGCCGACCAGCAGCACTGGCGGGCAGGCCTTGAGGCCGGACAGCGCCTTGACGGCGGAGGCGAGGGCCGTGGCGTCCCAGGCGTCGGCGTCGATCAGCACCAGATCGATGGCACCGGGAGTGAGGCCGCTCAACTGTCCGATCGACCCAGGTTCGAGGGCGGCGCCGGCCAGCGGTCCCTCGGCCAGCGGCATCAGATTCGGGCCGAGGGCGAGGATGCGACGCCCGCGCAGGAATGCGGAATCGGCCATCAGCGTCCCTCCTCGCGGGTGAGCGGTCGGTCGAGCGCCTTACCGTTGAAGATCAGGCTGGCGGCCGAAGGCTCCTTGCCGGGCGGCGCCAGGGTGGCGGCGGCCTTGGCCTTGTCCTCGGATGTGGTGAAGCGCGGCGTGACGATGACGATCAGCTCGGTTTCGGCCTGCTTCCAGCGGCTCGACCGGAACAGGGCGCCCAGGATCGGCACGTTCCCAGCTCCAGGAACCTGGCGCATGGCGTTGGAGTAGTCGCGCTGGAAGAGGCCGCCAACCGACAGGGACTCGCCGCCGCGCAGTTCGACGGTGGTCTTCGTCTGGCGGATGATGAGACCCGGCACGGTAAAGCCCGAGACGCGCAGCGAGTTGGTGAAGTCGAGTTGGCTGACCTTGGGCTCGACCTCCAGACGGATCATGCCGTTGTCCAGCACGAGGGGGATGAAGGTGAGCTCGACCCCGTACTTGCGGAATTCCAGGCTGATGAGGTTGTCGCGCTGGGGCACCGGATAGGGGTACTCGCCGCCGGCGTGGAAGGTCGCCTTCTGGCCGGAGATGGCCACCAGGTTGGGCCGCGCCAGGGTGCGGATCACGCCCTTTTCCTCGAGCGCGCCCAGGGCGGTGTCGATGGAAGTGTTCCCCGAGCCGCCGAACAGCTGCAGGAGGCCGGCCGGCGGGCTGGCGCCGATCAGGCCGTTGCCGGTGGCGAAGTTGAACGAGTTGTTGGCGATGGTGGCGGTGAAACCGATGTCCTGCAGGGCCGAGCGGGTGGCCTCCAGGACGCGCACTTCCAGCACCACCTGCTGGGCATCGCGCACCGACAGGCGCGAGATCACCGAGTCGGGCGCGTAGCGCTGGGCGATCTCCTCGGCGCGGCGCTGGACGCCGCTGTTGGACACCTCGCCGCTGAGCATCAGCGACTCGCCCAGGTTCCGGACGACGATCGGCTCGCCCGGATAGGCGTTGCTGAGGTCATGCTGCAGGCTGGTGGCGTCGAAACCGACGCGGATGTCGATCACCTCCAGCAGCCGGCCGCCGGGGCCGTAGACCAGCAGGTTGGTCGAGCCGAACTCGATGCCCTGTACGTAGAAGCTGGACTCCGAGGTGGCCGTGACCTTGGCGATCTCAGGCTGGGCCACGACAATTTTCGCGGCCGGCTGGCTCAGCCGGTAGGACAGCGACTTGTCGCGCGGCACGTAGATCGTGCGGCGCACGGCCGCCTCGCTGGCCAGGGTCTGCGCCGCGGCCGGCGCGGCCGTGGCGAGGCCGGCGGCCAGGACGGAAGCGCACAGGAGCGCGCTCACCAGGGTTCGGGACATGATCGACATGGGTCTGGACCTGGAGATGCTGTGCACGGGGCCTTAGGCGGCGTCGGCGTCGGTCTTGGGGGCGGCCGTGACCTTGGCCGCTTTCGGCGCGCGTTCACGCTTCACGGCTTCGCCCTCGATGATGAGGATTCCGGAGCTGACGGCCGGGCGCGAGGCGGTGCGGACGGGGCCGCCGCCGGCGCGGGGCGCGCCACCGCCGCCGACGAGGAAGTCGTTGGTCCGCAGGGGCGGCGCTTCGGCGATGTCGGCCTGGCCGTTGCGGCGCAGCGCCAGCGAGAGCTGGCCGAGCGTCATGGCGACCGAGAGCTTCTGCGCGTCCTCGACCGACACTTCCAGGGTGGCCGTATTGGGCTTGGACGGCTTGTCCGAGGTCGGGTCGGCGTTGAGGTCGACGCCCAGCACGCGGGCGTTCTGCACGACTACGTACGAGATGTAGTTGCGCTGCGGGCCGTCGGGCGTGAGGTCACGCATCAGCACGACGTCGACCCGGTCGCCCGGGAGGGCGTGGCCGCCCACGCCGCTGGCGTCGTCCACCTTCAGCGTGTAGGCGCGCATGCCCTCGGCGATCTCGGCGGCCACCGTTGGGCGCGCGCCGGGACCGGAGATCTTGGTCGGCAGCAGCGCCTCGTGCTGGGCGATCGGGGTCAGGGCGACCGGCGGGGTCCCCTGGTCGGCGGCCAGCGCCTGAGGGATGGTGGTGAAGGCGCCCGACGGCACCGCGCTCTGCGGCACCTTGATGACCTTCAACATGCCTGCGTTCAGCTTCTCGCCGTACTTGATGGCCCGCGAGGCGACCACGATCGGCTCGCCCTGGGCCTCGATGGTCACGGGGCTCCTGGCCGACGCCGCGTTGGGCAGTGCGATCTTGGCCACGAACAGGGCGCCGAGGCCGAGGACGGCGGAAGCCGCCAGGCTGACGATGGTAACGAGCCGCATGAACTCACCCGACCAACATTTCTCTTGTTATGGGGTGACGTTAACGACGTCCGACTTGAGATATCCCGAACGAACGAGGTGAACGGCGCGCCAACCATTCTGAAGATCGCGGTTACCGGCTGGTGCCGGGCGCGGCCGAGCGGGTAGGCTGGCGACGCAGAAAAACGAGCGGGAGGACGCCGGATGAAGGTTCGCAGGCTGGGAAATTCAGGCCTGAAGGTCAGCGTCGTGGGCCTTGGCTGCAACAATTTCGGCATGCGGATCGACGCGGCCCAGACCGACGCGGTGGTAAACGCCGCCATCGACGCGGGCGTCACACTCTTTGACACCGCCGACATCTACGGTGGCACGAAGTCGGAGGAATTTCTCGGCAAGGCGCTGGGCAAGCGACGCCACGAGATCGTGCTCGCCACCAAGTTCGGCATGCGGATCGGCGACGACCCGAAGCGACAAGGCGGTTCACGGCGGTGGATCATGCAGGCGGTCGAGGACAGCCTGCGGCGGCTCGGTACGGACTACATCGACCTTTACCAGCACCATCGGCCCGATCCGGACACGCCGGTCGACGAGACGCTGCGGGCGCTGGACGACCTCGTGACCCAGGGCAAGGTCCGCTACATCGGCTGTTCGAACTACGAGGGCTGGCAGATCGCCGACGCTGACTGGACGGCGGCCGGCCAGAGCCGGTTCGTCTCGTCGCAGAACCTCTATTCCCTGCTGGAACGCGACGTGGAGCGCGAGGTGCTGCCGGCCTGCGAGCACTTCGGCCTGGGATTCCTGCCGTTCTTCCCGCTGGCCTCGGGGTTGCTGTCGGGCAAGTACCGCCGCGGCGAGCCGCCGCCGAACGACTCGCGCCTCGCGGCCTGGGGCGCGCGTGGGCAGGCGGCCATGAGCGACGCCAACTTCGACAAGGTCGAGGCGCTGGAGGCCTGGGCCCGCGAGCGGGGGCGCACCATCCTGGAACTCGCCTTCGCCTGGCTGCTGGGCCACCAGGTGGTCTCGTCGGTGATCGCCGGCGCCACCACGCCCGAGCAGGTGCGGGCCAATGCCGCGACGGCGAGTTGGGCGCTGACGCCGGAAGAGGTCGACGAGGTGACAGCCCTCGTCCGCTGACCTTGGCGGACGGAGCGTAAGCCTGCGATGAGGCGCCATCCGAGCCGGTTGGAGGACGCATGTACGATCTGCTGAAGGGCCTTCGCGTGGTGGAAGGCTCGGCCTTCGTGGCGGCGCCGACCTGTGGCCTCTACCTCGCCCAGTTCGGCGCCGAGGTGATCCGCTTCGACAACATCGGCGGCGGGCCCGATTTCCGGCGCTGGCCGCTCGCCGACAACGGGATGAGTCTCTACTGGGAAGGCCTGAACAAGGCTAAGAAGTCGGTGGCCCTCGACCTCGGGCGGCCCGAGGGGCGCGAGATCGCCCAGCGGCTGGCGGCCGCGCCCGGCGAGGACGGCGGCCTCTTCGTCACCAACTTCCCGGTCGACGGGTTCCTCTCGTACGACAAGCTGAAGGCCCTGCGCGACGACCTGATCTGCGTGCGGGTGATGGGCTGGGCCGACGGCTCGCAGGGCATGGACTACACGATCAACTCGGCGCTGGGCCTGCCGCTGATGACCGGTCCCGTGGGCGACGAGCGACCGGTGAACCACGTGCTGGCGGCCTGGGACCTGCTGACCGGCGCCTACTGCGCCTTCTCAATGGTGTCGGCGCTGATCGCCCGGATGCGCGGCCAGGGCGGCCGCGAGATCCGCGCGCCGCTCTCCGACATCGGCGCGGCGACCATGGCCAACCTGGGCTTCACCGCCGAGACCATGCTCACCGGCCACCAGCGGCCGCGGATGGGCAACGATGTCTTCGGCGCCTTCGGCCGCGACTTCACCACGAAGGATGGCGTGAAACTGATGCTGCTCTGCATCACGCCCAAGCAGTGGGAGAAGGCGCTGGACGTGCTGGGGATCGGCGCCGGCGTGGCGGCGGTGGAGGCGGAGCTGGGCGTCTCGTTCGCCAAGGACGAGGGCCTGCGCTTCACGCACCGCGAGCGGCTCTATCCGCTGTTCGAGCGCGCGTTCGCGGCGAAGACGGCGGCCGAGCTGACGCCGGCTTTCGACGCGGGCGGCGTCACCTGGGGCAGCTACCAGACGCTCGATGCGGCGCTGAACGATCCGCGGCTGTTCAAGGACAACCCCCTGTTCGAGACCGTGAAGCACCCCAGCGGCCTGTCGTATCCTGCCCCGGGCGCCATGGGCACGATCCCGCAGGACGTGCGCCGGCCGGTCGCGCCTGCTCCGCGGCTGGGCCAGCACACCGACGAGGTGCTGGCCGAGGTGCTGGGGATGTCGGGCGGGGAGATCGCGCGCCTGCACGATGCGAAGGTGGTGGCCGGCCCGGCGTGACGCGGCCGGTCAGGCGACGTCCAGGATCTTCCCTGGGTTGAGGATGCCCTTCGGGTCCAGCGCACGCTTGACGGTCCGCATCAGGGCGATCTCGGCTTCGCTTCGGGACAGGGCCAGGTAGGCCTTCTTGTGGAGGCCGATGCCGTGCTCGGCGCTGATCGAGCCGCCGATCGCCTTCAGCGGGCCGTAGACGATCGCCTCGACGGCCTTCTTCACCTCGGGGCCAGACTCGCCCGTCCAGACCAGGACGTGCAGGTTGCCGTCGCCGAGGTGCCCGAAGACATAGTTGTCCACGTTCGGCCAGCGGGCGCGCAGCTTGCCGTCGATCTCGGCCACGTAGGCCGGCATGTCGGCGATCCGCAGGGAGACGTCGAAGGTGATCGCCGGACCCTTGCGGTTCACCTGGCCTACGTCGTCGCGCAGGGCCCACATCTTCGCGCGTTCGGCCTGGCTCTTGGCGATGACGGCGTCGACGATCAGGCCGTCCTCCATGGCCTGGCCCAGCACCCGCTCGAAACGCTCGGCGTCGGCCGCCTCGTCGCCGCCCAGGGCCTCGACCAAAACATAGTACGAATGGCCGTATGGAAGCGGCGGCGCGCCGTTCGCTGGCGGCGTGGTGACGAGGGCGTAGAAGGCCGGCCACATCACCTCGAAGGCCGACAGGGCGCCGCCGAGGGCGCTTTCCAGGGTTCGCAAGAGGCGCGGGATGGAGTCGAAATCGTCGGTGGCGACGTAGGCGGTGTTCTGGCTGAGCGGCGCGCTGCGCAGCCGCAGCACGGCGCGGGTGACGACGCCGAGCGTGCCTTCGGCGCCGATGAAAAACTGTTTGAGGTCGTAGCCGGTGTTGTTCTTCATAAGCCGGTTCATGGACGAGACGACGGTCCCGTCCGCCAGCACCACCTCCAGGCCCAGGACCATGTCGCGCATCATGCCGTAGCGGACGACCCGGTTGCCCCCGGCGTTGGTGGAGATGTTGCCGCCGATGGTCGCCGAGCCCCGCGCGCCGAGGTCGAGCGGCAGCAGCAACCCCTGCGCCTCCGCGGCCTCGCAGGCGACCTGCAGGATGCAGCCAGCCTCGACGGTCATGGTGGCCGAGGCGACGTCGATCTCCTCGATCCGGTTCATCTTCTCGAGGCTGAGCGCGATGGCGTCGTCTGCGGCAGCCCCGCCCGCCAGGCCGGTCTTGCCGCCCCACGGAACGACCGGGGCGCCCAGACGGTGCGCGACCTTGAGGACCGCCGAGACCTGCTCGGTGCTCCTGGGAAAGACCACGGCCCGCGGCGAGCCGAGGCGCATCCAGGCGCCCTGCGCCTTCTCCAGCGCGGCCTCGCCAGCGAAGACGGCGTCAGGTCCGAGCGCGGCTTCCAGCTCGGCGACGAGGGGATCGGGGGAAAGCTGGGCGGTGGGCATGGCGCGAGCGTACACCCCGCGTCCCGTGCTCTGGAAGTCAGGCGTCGTGACGGGCCAGGTGGGCGCGCACCGCGGCCAGGTAGGGCTCGGAATGGGTGGCCGGCATCCCATGGCCGGCGTCCGGGACGACGGCCAGGCTGGCGTTCGGCATCCGGTCCACCAGCGGCTTCAGCACGTCGGCGGTCATCTCGTCGTACTCGCCGGTGATGACCAGGGTGGGCGCGGTGATGTGCGGCAGCAGCGGCTCGCCGTCATAGGTCTTCAGGCTGCCGGTCGCGCGGATCTCGCCGGGCCCCCACATCCCCTCGTAGAGCTTCGGGTTGAGGGCCAGGCCGCGCGCCTTCACATAGTCGACGACGTAGTCGGGCGGCGGCCGGCGCGCGGCGTACTGGCGATAGAAGATCGCCATGGCCTTGCCGTAGGCGGAATTGGCGGTGTCGCCCGCCGCCTCAAGGGCGTTGATCGTCTCGACCACCTCGGGCGGCAGCTTGGCGAGCTGCGCCAGGGTGCTCTGCGTCCAGCTTGCGGTCGAGATCAGCGGGCTGCCCAGCGTCAGGCTTCGCAGGCCGCCGGGCTGCCGGGCGGCGTACTCCAGCGCGACCGTCGAGCCCCAGGAGTGGCCGACGAGGTGCAGGCGCGGCAGGTCCAGCGCCGCGCGGATGGCGTCGACCTCCGAGACGAAACGCTCGACCGTCCAGTTGGCCGGATCGTTCGGGTGGTCGGAAAGACCACTGTCGAGCTGGTCGTAGAGGATGACCGCGCGATCCTCGGCCATCTCCAGCGACGGCAGGAAGTAGTAGTGGCTGCCGCCGGGGCCGCCGTGGGCGCAGACGACGGGCGCGCGCGGGCCCTTCAGATCGCCATTCACGCGCACATAGATCCGCCCGCCGCGGACGGGGACCATCAGCTCCCGGTCGGGCGCCGGCGCGGTCCAGGCGGGCTTCGCCTGGCCCTTGGCCCGCGCCAGGGTCGGCGCCAGCGCCGCGCCGGCCAGGCCGGCGAGGAACGCGCGGCGGTCGAGGGCGACCTCGCTACGCGGCATCGAGCTTGGCCAGGAGGGTTCCTTCGCTGACCTGCGCGCCGAGCTCGGCGCCGAGCTCGGCCACGACACCGTCGAACGACGCCGTCAGGGTGTGCTCCATCTTCATGGCTTCCAGCGTCAACAGCGCCTGTCCCTTGGCCACCTTGTCGCCCGCCTTCACCAGGACGTGGGTGACCTTGCCGGGCATCGGCGCGCGGACCTGGCCGTCGCCGGCGGCGCCGTCGGCGTCGGCGGCGGGCGGGTGGTCGCGGAACACGAAGGCCTCGCCGCCTTCGAAGACCACCACCTCCTCGTCGCCGAGCACGTGGACGGAGCGCGAGGGCTGATCCCCCATCTCCACCTCGACCGCCCGGCCATCGACGAAGAGGCGGGTCGTGGCCGCGGCCGGGGCGTTCAGCCGGAACCCGGTCAGCGACACCCAGGGCGTAGCGGCCTGGCCCTCGACCTCGCGCTCGACCATCTCGCGGAAGGCCCAGCCGGCGGTGGCCAGGGCCTCGGGAGAGGGATCGGCCGGCGTCGCCAGGGACTCCAGTTCGCGGCCGATCAGCCCGGTATCGACGCTGCCGACGATGAAGTCGGGGTGCTCCAGGCAGCGGACCAGGAAGCCGGCGTTGGTCTTCAGCGGATAGACCTCGACCTCGGCGCAGGCCTCGGCCAGCTCGGCGACGGCCTCGTCCCGTGTCGGGGCGTGCGAGATCAGCTTGGCGATCATGGGGTCGTAGAAGGGGCTGACGGCGTCGCCCTCCTCGACCCCGGCGTCGACGCGCACGCCGGTGGGCAGGCTGAAGCTGTCCAGCCGACCGATCGAGGGCAGGAAGCCGGTGGCCGGGTTCTCGGCGTAGAGGCGAGCCTCCACCGCGTGGCCGTTCAGTCGGATCTCGTCCTGTTTCAGCGGCAGGACCTCGCCGGCGGCGACGCGGAACTGCCACTCCACGAGGTCGAGGCCGGTGACCATTTCAGTGACCGGATGCTCCACCTGCAGGCGGGTGTTCATCTCCATGAACCAGATGCGGTCGCCCCGCAGACCCTGGCTGGCGTCGGCGATGAACTCGACCGTGCCGGCGCCGACGTAGCCGACCGCGCGGGCGGCCTTCACGGCGGCCTCCGTCACAGCGGCGCGGGCGGCGTCGGACATGCCGGGGGCGGGCGCTTCCTCGATCACCTTCTGGTGGCGGCGCTGCAGCGAACAGTCGCGTTCGTAGAGGTGGACGACGTTCCCGTGGCTGTCGCCGAAGACCTGCACCTCGATGTGGCGGGGACGGGTGACGTAGGTCTCGAGCAGCACCCGGTCGTCGCCGAAGCTGGCGGCGGCCTCGCGCTGGCAGGAGGCCAGGGCGGCGTCGAACGCCTCGGCGCTCTCGACCAGCCGCATGCCCTTGCCGCCGCCGCCGGCCACGGCCTTGATCAGCACCGGGAAGCCGATGGCCTCGGCTTCCGCCTTCAGCCGCCTGGCCGACTGGTCCTCGCCCAGGTAGCCGGGCGTCACGGGCACGCCGGCCTTCTGCATCAGGTCCTTGGCGGCGTCCTTCAGGCCCATGGCGCGGATGGCCGATGGCGGCGGGCCGATCCAGACCAGGCCGGCGGCCGTCACCGCTTCGGCGAACTCGGCGTTCTCGGAGAGGAAACCGTAGCCGGGGTGGATCGCCTCGGCCCCCGTGGCCTTGGCGGCCTCGATGATCCGCGCGCCGATCAGGTAGCTCTCGCGCGCGGCGGCCGGTCCGATCAGCACGGCCCTGTCGGCGTCGCGCACGTGGGCGGCCTGGGCGTCGGCCTCGGAATAGACGGCCACGGTCTCGATCCCGAGCCGGCGGGCGGTGGCGAAGACGCGGCGGGCGATCTCGCCTCTGTTGGCGACCAGGACTGAGCGAAACATCAGGCTGCACCTCGCGCCGCAGGCGCTGTCATTTTGGACCACGGACCAACGGAGACCATCACGGACGGCGCCGGGCCGATCGTCTGTGATGGTCTGTGGTGGTCCGTGGTTGAATTTCCCTGGCGCTGCCGCGCCGGATGGAACGGCATCTGCGGCCTCACATCCGGAACACGCCGAAGCGCGTCTCGGGGATGGGGGCGTTCAGGGACGCGGAGATGGAGAGGCCCAGCACGTCGCGGGTCTGGGCCGGGTCGATGACGCCGTCGTCCCAGAGGCGGGCGGTGGCGTAGTAGGGGTTGCCCTCGTCCTCGTAGCGCTGGCGGACCGGGGCCTTGAAGGCCTCCTCCTCGTCCTTCGTCCACTTGTCGGCGTCGCGGTGGACGGTGGCGAGGACGCTGGCCGCCTGTTCGCCGCCCATGACGCTGATGCGGCTGTTGGGCCAGGTCCAGAGGAAGCGGGGGGAATAGGCCCGGCCGCACATGCCGTAGTTGCCGGCGCCGAAGGAGCCGCCGATCAGGACGGTGAACTTCGGAACCTCGGCCGAGGCGACGGCGGTGACCAGCTTGGCGCCGTCCTTGGCGATGCCGCCGGCCTCGTATTTCCCGCCGACCATGAAGCCCGAAATGTTCTGGAGGAACACCAGCGGGATCTTCCGCTTGCAGGCCAGCTCGATGAAGTGGGCGCCCTTCAGCGCGCTCTCCGAGAACAGCACGCCGTTGTTGGCCAGGATGGCGACCGGATAGCCCCAGATGCGGGCGAAGCCGCAGACCAGGGTCGTGCCGTAGAGCGCCTTGAACTCGTCGAAGCGGCTGCCGTCGACGATGCGGGCGATCACTTCGCGAACGTCGTAGGGCGCGCGGACGTCCGGGGGGATGACGCCGTAAAGCTCCTCGGGGTCGTAGGCGGGCGGCTCGGGCTCGGCGAGGGTCAGGTCGACGGCCTTGGTGGTGTTGAGGTTGGCGACGATGCGGCGGACGATGGCCAGGGCGTGCTCGTCGTTCTCCGCCACGTGGTCGACCACGCCCGAGCGGCGGCCGTGGGTGTCGGCGCCGCCCAGCTCCTCGGCGCTGATGATCTCGCCCGTGGCGGCCTTCACCAGCGGCGGGCCGCCCAGGAAGATGGTGCCCTGGTTGCGGACGATGACCGTCTCGTCGCTCATCGCTGGGACGTAGGCGCCGCCGGCGGTGCACGAGCCCATGACGCAGGCGATCTGGGCGATGCCCTCGGCGCTCATCCGGGCCTGATTGAAGAAGATGCGGCCGAAGTGATCCCGGTCGGGGAAGACCTCGGCCTGGTGGGGCAGGTTCGCGCCGCCGGAGTCCACAAGGTAGACGCACGGCAGGCGGTTCTGCAGGGCGATCTCCTGGGCGCGGAGATGCTTCTTCACCGTGATGGGGTAGTAGGCCCCGCCCTTCACCGTGGCGTCGTTGGCCACGATCATCACCTCGCGGCCCGAGACGCGGCCGATGCCGGTGATGACCCCGGCGGCCGGCGCCTCGTCGTCGTACATGCCATTGGCGGCGAGCCCGCCCACTTCGAGGAACGGTGACCCTGGATCCAACAGGCGCAGCACGCGATCGCGAGGCAGCAGCTTGCCGCGCGAGGTATGGCGTTCGCGGCTCTGGGCCGAGCCGCCGAGGGCGGCTTTCGCCGAGCGGGCGCGAAGTTCCTCCGCGAGGCCCCGGTTCAGCGCGGCGTTGGCGGCGAAGGCGGCCGAGCCGGTGTCCAGGCCCGAGTTCAGTTTCCTCATGGGCGCACTCTAGTGGTCCTTGGCGCTCCTAGGCATCGGTTTCCCCTCCGCGGTCAAGTTCCGCGTTTCCTTGCATTCACTTGGGTGGGAATTGCCTCCTATCGACGGAGATTCGGCAATTTCGTTCCGGCGAGTGTGATGTGGCGTTGGGTTTGTGCGCGCCCCGCTCCGACTCGGCGGTCCGGCCCCCCTAGGCTCACGCTGCGTTCCCGTGGCAGAGAGCGCCGCGTGACCCAGGAAAGCTTCCCCGAAATCCGCGAGGCCGTGCGCAAGCTGTGCGCGCGCTTCCCCGGCGCCTACTGGCGCGAGCTCGACCGCGACCGGGCCTATCCGACCGCGTTCGTCCAGGCCCTGACCGAGGCCGGCTTCCTCTCGGTGCTGATCCCCGAGGAATACGGCGGCTCGGGGCTCGGCCTGCGGGCCGCGACGGCGGTGCTGGAGGAGATCCACCGCTCGGGCTGCAACGGCGGCGCCTGCCACGCGCAGATGTACACGATGGGCACGGTGCTGCGGCACGGCACGCCCGCGCAAAAGGAGGCCTACCTCCCGAAGATCGCCACCGGAGAGCTGCGCCTGCAGGCCTTCGGCGTCACCGAGCCGGACGCGGGCACCGACACCACCCGCATCACGACCTTCGCGAAGAAGGTCGGCGGCAAGTATGTCGTGTCGGGCCGCAAGATCTGGATCAGCCGGGCCGAGCACTCGGACCTGATGGTCCTGCTGTGCCGGACGACGCCGCGCGACCAGGTCTCCAAGCCGTCGGACGGTATGAGCGTGCTGCTGGTCGACATGAAGCAGGCCGTGGGCAACGGCCTGACGATCCGGCCGGTCCGCACCATGCTGAACCACGCCACGACCGAGCTCTTCTTCGAGGACCTGGAGGTCCCCGCCGAGAACCTGGTCGGGCAGGAGGGCAAGGGCTTCAAATATATCCTCGACGGGATGAACGCCGAGCGGATCCTGATCGCCTCGGAGTGCATCGGCGACGCGCGGTTCTTCATCGACCGGGCCAGCCAGTACGCCAAGGACCGCGTCGTGTTCGGCCGTCCGATCGGCGAGAACCAGGGCGTGCAGTTCCCGCTGGCCCGCGCCTACGTCCAGATGACCTCGGCCAGCCTGATGGTCGATCGCGCGGCCGAGCTGTTCGAGGCCGGCGAGCCCTGCGGCACCGAGGCCAACATGGCCAAGCTGGTGGCGTCGGAAGCGAGCTGGTTCGCCGCCGACATGGCCCTGCAGACCCATGGCGGCTTCGGCTTTGCCGAGGAGTACGACATCGAGCGGAAATTCCGCGAGACGCGGCTCTACCAGGTGGCGCCGATCTCCACGAACCTGATCCTCAGCCACGTGGCCACCCACGTCCTGGGCCAACCCAAGAGCTTCTGACCGACTCCATGGCGCGTCGGCGCCGAGAAGATTGACCACAGACCATCACAGACCAACACAGACATTGTCCGCCAACCGTCCGCGGTGGTCTGTGATGGTCCGTGGTTGAATAAGGCAGCGCCTGCGGCGCGCGGGGGATGAGATGACCTACGAAACCATCAAGGTCGATGAGACCGCGCCGGGCGTGAAGGTGATCGCCTTCAGCCGCCCCGACGTGGCCAATGCGCTGTCGACGCAGATGGGCCGCGAGCTGCTGGACGTCTGGTCGAAGCTGCGGGCCGACGAGGGCCTGCGCTGCGTGATCTTGCGGGGCGAGGGCAAGCACTTCCAGGCCGGGGCGGACCTCAAGGAACGCAACGGGATGACTGACGAGGCCTGGGCCGAGCAGCACCGGCTGTTCGAGGCGATGATCCGCGCCCAGCTTTCGTGCCCCGTTCCGATCATCGCCGCGGTGCAGGGCGCGGCCATGGGCGGCGGCTGTGAGATGACCCTGGCGTGCGACTTCGCCTACGCCGCCGAAGGCGCGCGGTTCGGCCTGCCGGAAGCCGGCCTGGGGATCATTCCGGGCCTGGGCGGAACGCAGCTTCTGACGCGGGCCGTCGGACCGCGCCGGGCGGTGGAGATCCTGACGACGGCCTCGCCGTTCTCTGCTGAAAAGGCGCTGGCCTGGGGCCTGGTCAGCGATGTCGTTCCGGCGGACAAGCTGATGGAGACGGTGCTGGGCGTCGCGACCCTGATCGCCAGCAAGGCGCCGCTGTCGGTGCGCGGCGCCAAGCGCGTGGTGCACGGCGGCCTGGACCTGGACTTGAAGCAGGCGATGGACCTGGAGCTGACCGTCTACAACCACCTCTTCACGACGCAGGATCGCCGCGAGGGCGTGGCCGCGTTCAACGAGAAGCGCACCGCGCAGTTCGAAGGGAAGTAGCTGGAGCGGCGGTGAGTCTGCGCCTACGGTTCCGCCCGTGAAGATGCCCGCCCCCGACCCCGCGCTGCTCGCCCGCAAGGCCGAGATCGTGCGCGCGCTGCAGCGGATCGTGCCGGGCGAGGGCGTGGTGTCGGAGCCGGCCGGGCTGGTCCCCTTCGAGAGCGACGGCCTCTCGGCCTATCGCCAGACGCCACTGGCGGTCGTGCTGCCCGAGACGACCGCCCAGGTCTCGCAGGTGCTGGCCTGGTGCCAGGAGAACGGGGTGAAGGTGGTGCCTCGGGGCGCGGGAACCTCGCTCTCGGGCGGGGCGCTGCCGCTGGCCGACGGGGTCGTCCTGGGCCTGTCCAAGTTCAACCGCGTGCTGGAGGTGGACTACGCCAACCGATGCGCGGTGGTGCAGCCGGGAGTGACCAACCTGGGCGTCACGGCGGCGGTGGAGGCGCAAGGCTTCTACTATGCGCCCGACCCGTCCAGTCAGATCGCCTGCACCATCGGCGGCAACGTGGCCGAGAACTCCGGCGGGGTGCACTGCCTGAAATACGGCCTGACGACGAACAACCTGCTCGGCTGCGAGCTCGTGCTGATGAGCGGCGAGATCGTACGGCTGGGCGGCAAGGCCATGGACGCCGACGGCTATGACCTGCTGGGGCTGGTGACGGGGTCGGAAGGGCTGCTGGGCGTGGTCACGGAGGTGACGGTCCGCATCCTGCCCAAGCCGCAGACCGCTCAGGCGCTGCTGCTGGGCTTCCCGACCGTGGAGGCGGCGGGGGCGACGGTGGGCGACATCATCGCCGCGGGCGTGATCCCCGCGGGCCTGGAGATGATGGACAACCCCGCCATCCGGGCGGCCGAGGCGTTCGTGGGCGCGGGCTATCCGGTGGACGCCGCGGCCCTGCTGATCGTCGAACTGGACGGCCCCGAGGCCGAGTGCGCCGAACTGACGGGCCATGTGCGGGCGCTGGCGGCGGCGCGCGGCGCCGACTTCGTACGCGTGTCGCAGAACGAGGCCGAGCGCCTGGCCTTCTGGGCGGGACGGAAGGCGGCGTTCCCGGCGGTGGGCCGCATCGCGCCGGACTATTTCTGCATGGACGGCACGATCCCGCGCGGGAAGCTGCCGCAGGTGCTGACGCGCATCGCCGAGCTGTCGGCCGAGTACGGCCTGGGCGTGGCCAACGTCTTCCACGCCGGCGACGGCAACCTGCACCCCCTCATCCTCTACGACGCCGACAGGCCGGGCGAGCTGGAGCGGGCGGAGGCGTTCGGCGCCGACATCCTCAAGCTGTGCGTGGCGGTGGGCGGCGTGCTGACCGGCGAGCACGGGGTGGGCGTGGAGAAGCGCGACCTGATGGGCGAGATGTTCGACGCCACGGATCTCGCCTGCCAGCAGCGGGTGAAGTGCGCGTTCGACCCGGGCCTGCTGCTGAACCCCGGCAAGGTGTTCCCGACGCTGCACCGCTGCGCCGAACTCGGACGGATGCACGTCCATCGGGGCAAGCTGGCCTTCCCGGAGCTGCCGCGCTTCTGATGCCCGAGGAGACGCTCCGCACCCTTAAGCCGATCACCGCCGAGGAGGTGCTGACCATCGTCGCCGAGGCCGGCGCCGGGGCGCAGCGGCTGGCCGTGATCGGCGGCGGCACCAAGCGGGCCGTGGGGGCGATGGCGCCGGTGGACGCGGTGCTCTCGACCGCCAGGCTGGATCGCATCGTCGACTATTCGCCGGACGAGCTGACGCTGACATGCGAGCCGGGCGTGCGGATCGCGGACCTGGAGCGCCTGACCGCGGCGAGGGGGCAGATGCTGGCGTTCGAGCCCCCGCGCTGGACCAGCCTGCTGGCCGCCCGCGGCGAGCCGACCCTGGGTGGCGTATTGTCGGCGAACCTCTCCGGACCGCGGCGGATCCGCGCCGGCGCGGCGCGCGACCACTTCCTCGGGTTCGAGGCGGTCTCGGGCCGGGGCGAACTGTTCAAGGCGGGCGGGCGGGTGGTGAAGAACGTCACCGGCTACGACCTGATGAAGCTCCTCGCCGGCTCGTGGGGCACGCTGGCGGTGCTGACGCAGGTGACGATCAAGGTGCTGCCGGCGCCACGGACCGAGACCACGCTCCTGCTGTTCGGCCTGCCTGACGTGCGCGCCAGCGAGGCGATGACGGCGGCGCTGAACGGGCCGTTCGAGGTGTCGGGCGCGGCCCACCTGCCGAGCTTCGTGGCGCGGGCCCGGCCGCTGAAGGCCGAGATGGCGGTGACGGCGATGAGGCTTGAGGGCTTCGAGGCGTCGGTGGCGGCGCGGGCGGAGTCCCTGGCCGCGACGCTGAAGGGCTTCGGCCGCATCGAGCTGCTGGACGCGGCGCATTCCCGCGAGTTCTGGGGCCAGGTGCGCGAGGTCGAGGCGTTCGCCGAGGACCCCCGTCCCCTCTGGCGGCTGTCGCTGCCGCCGGCGCAGGGCTGGCGCGGGCCGCACGGCCTGCCGGGAGACGCGCTCTACGACTGGGGCGGCGGGCTCGTCTGGCTGGCCACCGAGGAGCCGCCGGCCAAGGTGCGCGCCGTGGCGCGGGAACTCGGCGGCCATGCGCTCGGCCTGCGGGGGCACGAGGCCTTCACGCCGCGGGAGGGGGCGCTCGGGGCGCTGCAGGCGCGGGTCAAGGCGGCGTTCGACCCGCTGGGCGTGCTCAATCCCGGTCGGTTGGAGGGTGCATCTTGAAGACCGGATTCACCCCCGAACAACTGGCGGATCCAGAGACCGCCGCCTCGGCCGCCGCGATCCGCAAGTGCGTGCACTGTGGGTTCTGCACGGCCACCTGTCCGACCTATGTCCTGCTCGGTGACGAGCGCGACAGCCCGCGCGGGCGGATCGAGCTGATCCGGCGGATGCTGGAGGACGGCGGCAAGCCGTCGCCGGAAGCGGTGAAGCATGTGGATCGGTGCCTGTCCTGCCTGGCGTGCACCACGACCTGTCCCTCGGGCGTGGACTACGCCCAGCTCATCGACCATGCCCGCGCCCACATCGAGGCGCACCACGTCCGCCCGCTGCCGGAGCGCGTGCTGCGCGCCCTGATCCCGGCCGTGATGACTCGGCCCGGGCGGCTGAAGTGGGCGTTGCGGCTCGGGCGTCTGGCGCAGCCGCTGGAGCCCTTGCTGGTCAAGCTGCGCCTTATGCCGATGGCGGCGCTGCTGCGGCTGGTCCCGCGGCGGGCGGGGATGGCGCGCGTACCGACGGCGCCCCAGGGCCAGCGGCGTGGGCGGGTGATCCTGCTGCAGGGCTGCGTCGAGCCCGAGATGACCCCGCAGGTCCGCGTCGCCGCCATTCGGTTGCTGACCCGGGCCGGCTTCGAGGTGGTGCTGGCCGAGGGCGAACGGTGCTGCGGGGCGCTGTCCGAGCATCTGGGCCGCGCCGGGGAAGCGCGGGGGCTCGCGCAGGCGAACCTGGCGGCCTGGGCGCGGGTGGGGAGCGTCGATGCGATCATCACCACGGCCGCAGGATGCGGGACCATGCTCAAGAGCTACCGTCGGCTCGTGGGCGAGCCGGTCCCGGCGAAGGACATCCTCGAGTTCATCGACCAGGTCGGCCTGCCGCCGGTGGTGAAGCAGCGCCTTCCCAGCGTCGCCTACCACGCGGCGTGCTCGCTGCAGCACGGGCAGCAGATCAAGGCGGCGCCGCCCCGCCTGCTGGCCGAAGCCGGTTTCGAGGTCCTGAGCGTCCCCGAAGGGCACCTCTGCTGCGGCTCGGCAGGGGTCTACAACATCCTGCAGCCAGAGCTGGCCGGGCGCCTGCGCGACCGCAAGGCCGCCAATATCGCGGCCACGGGCGCGGCCGTGGTGGCGGCCGGCAACGTCGGCTGCATGGCCCAGCTCGCGCCGGCGCTGGTTACGCCGGTGGTGCATCCGGTGGAGCTGCTGGACTGGGCCACGGGCGGGCCGATGCCGGCGGCGCTCGCGTCTTCGGAGAGTTCCCTACGGGTTGCTACCTAGGGGGCGATGCGAAATTTCGCGGACAGCGCGACCGTCTTACACCCTCTCACATTGAGAGGACGACTGTCATGCCCCTGGAGTTGCAGTTCGAAGTCTTCGGCCTGGCCTGCGCGGTCTATGCCCTGATCGCCGCGGGCGTCCTGGTCTGGAACGCCCGGGGCCGTTCGCAGGGACTAGGCGGCCTCGACGAAGCCTGGCCAGGTGGACATGTACTTCACGAAGGCGGGGCCCAGGCCCTCATTCGCCAGGTATTCGGCCGTGACGGGCAGGGCGATGGGGGTGAAGGCCGGATCGCGGGACCGCTCGGGGAAATCGTGATGCAGGATGGCCGCCCGGCCGATCAGGACGTAGTCGGCTCCATCGGCTAGCATCTTCGCGGCGATGGCGGGCGAGGTGACCTTGCCGGCGACGCCCAGCCGCACCTGGCCGCGGTCCAGCTCGGTGAAGTAGCTCATCAGGCTGCGCCCCTGGAACTCCTCCTCCACCGGCTCCTTGGAGACATCCCACAGCGACATGTCGAGGTAGTCGATCCGGCCATCCTTGAGGATCGCCTGGGCGGTGTCGCGGATCTCGGCCAGCTTCAGGCCGAAGCGTTCAGGCGAGAGGCGCAGTCCGAGCTGGAAGTCGGGGCCCGTCCGCGCCCGCACGCCGTCGATGATCTCGAAGATGATCCGGGCCCGGTTCTCGAGCGAGCCGCCGTAGCGATCCTCCCGCTTGTTGATCTCAGGCGAGAGGAACTGGGCGAGGATGTAGCCGTGGGCGCCGTGGATCTCGACGCCCTCGAAACCGGCCCGCTCGGCGCGGACGGCGGCGACGACGAAGTCTTCCACCAGCTGTTCCACCTCATGGAGCGAGAGGCCCCGCGCGCCCGTCTCGGGGTCGTCGGACGGGCAGACCGGCTGGCCGACCAGCTCCTTCGGCGAGCGGTTGCCGGCGTGATGGAGCTGCACCGACGAGACCGATCCCGCGGCCTTGATCGCGGCGGCGAGGCGCGAGAGCCCTGGCAGGTGCTGGTCGCCGAAGATCCCGAGCTGGCCGGGGAAGCCCTGACCCACGGCCTGCACATGCGCGGCGCAGGTCATGGTCAGGCCGAAGCCGCCCTTGGCGCGCAGGGTCAGCCAGTTGAACTCGTCGTCCGACAGCGTGCCGTCCGGATGGCTCTGGAGGTTGGTCAGCGGCGCCAGCATGAAGCGGTTCTTCATGGCCGGGCCGTGGGCGAAGCTCATCGGGGCGAAGAGGTCGGACAAGGCGCGTCTCCAGGCAGGATCTTGCGCGAGCGATAGCGGCCTTCCCTCGCGTCGGGCAAACCAGCGTTTCTGAAGGCGGCCTCAGACTTGCGCCGCGAGGAAGATCGGCCCGCCGATGACGTCGAAGCGGCCCGGCTCGGTCCGGCGCAGGGCTGTCAACTGCATGACCGGAGGCGTGCCTTCCACGGCGCCCAGCCGCGCGCCCTGGGGGACGGCGAGCCGCGGGCGCAGGTCGCCAGGGAGGCTGCGGAGCGCGCGGGCGATGTCCGGACCATGCGCCTCGAAGGGTAGCGGCTCGGGCAGGGTCGCGACGGGACAGGCGTAGAGGCCGACCAGCCAGGCGCTGTCCGGACCCCGCGCCAGGGCGTAGGCGGCCTGGGTATGGCTGGGGCGCAGCAGGTTGGCCCAATGCCCGGGGCTGCGCCGCAGGCGCGAGATGAGGTGGTCCGGGCTCGCGGGCGGACCGGCGCCATGATGGTAGGCGATGTTCTCGGACGGTGAGCCGATGGTGGTCCGGCCGAGCAGCCACAGGCGATGGCTGGGGTCGAAGCCTTCGGGTGAGAGGTGTTCGACGTAGCGTCGGCGCGCCAGGTCGCCGGCGTGGGCCCGCGCGGCGAGGGCGAGCTCGTCGTCCCACTGGACGGGGCGTGCGCCGGCTGCTTCCCGGGCGGCGTTGGTCGCCGCCAGCGCCGTGCGGGCGCCAGGCTCGTCGAACCGGCCGCCGCCAGCGTCGGCCAGACGGGCGCGGAGCAGGGCCTCGTAGTCTCGCCAGGCCCGGAAGTCGGAGGCGGGCGGGGCGGCGTCGCGCACCGGTTCGGCGAAGACCGGGCCGGCGGCGACCGTTAGGCCGGCCGCCAGCGCCTCGCGGCGCGACAGCCTCACGGCGGCGGCATCCGGCGGATGTAGTCCTGAATCAGCGCTAGCCCTTCGTCGTGCACCAGCGTCCGGCCGAGCTCCGGCATCATCACGCCTGGCTCGGTCGAGGCCATGCGGTAGGCGAGGATCGAGGCCTCGGGATGACCGGGTTCAATGCCGACCTTCAGGTTTCCCGCTCCACGGCCCGCCGCCACCGGGCCCTTGCCGACCCCGAGCGCCGCGGGGCGCGTCTCGCCCAGGTTCAGGAACAGGCCCGAGTTGGAGGCGATGCCGCGCGGGTTGTGGCAGTGGGCGCAGTTGGCGTCGAGGTAGGCCCGGGCGCGGGCCGCGAGCGGCTCGGCCGGATCGTCCCACCGCGCCGCGCGAGGCGCCGATGCGGGGCGCGGCGCGCCCTCCAGCAGGCCGGCCCTTGTCCAGTGGACGAGCTGGTTGCGCCGGCCGTCCGGATAGGCGAAGTCGCCGTTCAGGTTCTGCGCCTTGGGGCCGATCGGCGAGATCTGCTTGTCGACCTGATGGCACTCCTTGCACTGGTTCTGGTTCGGGACGGCATAGTCGACCGTGCGCGGCGCCCCGTGGAGGTCGACGAAGCGGACCTCGGTCCGCGCCCCTGCGCGCTTCAGCACCGCCTCGGTCTGTTCGGCGTTCCAGACGTAGGCCTGCGCCACCCACCCGTCACGCTTGTGGATCAGGAGACGGGTCTCGATGAGGCGGACGTCGGTCTCGGGCCGGCGCATGTCGGCCGGATAGGCGAAGGTCTTGACCAAGGTCGCGCCGACCGGGAAGTCGAACGCCCCGTCGGCCCGATAGCGGGCGCGGGTTCCCGGCGGCAGGTAGAGGAAGCGCGACTTCTCCGCGTAGTCGGTGAAGAGCGGGGTGTTGAGGGCATAGGGAGTCAGCCCGGCGTTGGGCCGGGCGCCCTGGGTCCCCACGAACAGCCGATAGTCCGACAGCTTCGGCGCCGGCGCGTCGGCCAGCAGGGTCTCGAGGGCCACCGGCTCCGGCCGGGGCGCGGCCCCCAGGCAGAGGACGGCGGCGAGCGCGGCGAACCAGGCTTTCACGGCCGCAGCCTAGGCGCCGAGGTCGGCCTGGGCCTTGGGCAGGGCGACCGGCTTCGGCTCGGGCAGGGCCACGTCGCCGAGCTTGTCCACCACCGCCGGCTTGGCCGCCATGAGCGCGCCGGGCGCCGGGAGATTGAGGTTCAGGATCGGCCCGTCGGTCAGGCGGACGCGTACCGGGTCGCTGTTCTGGGCGTGCTGGGTGACCCCGTCCCACATGATCGGCGGGATCGTCCCGCCCAGTTCCTTGGCCAGGATCTCGGCGCCGGTGAACTTGGCGTCGTAGCCGTTCTTTCCGATCCGGTTGTCCCGCACGACGATGTCGCGGGGCAGCGGGTTGTAGGTCTTGTCGTCGAACTTCTGGATGTAGCTGACCAGCATCACGGCGGCCGACTGGTTGCCGTGGATCTCGTTCTCGAAGACGTGGACGTCGCGGTTGGCCATCACCATCACGCCCGTGCCCACGGGAACCCCGGCGACGATATTGCCCTTGGGCGCGAAGTTCGGCGTGTCGTTCTGCACGACCTTGTTGCGGAACAGGCGCGTGGAGTGGCCGCCCATCTGCGGCAGGTTGGGCAGGTCGAAAACCAGGATGCCGCCGGTGTTGCGGGTGGCGACGTTGTCGAACACGTCGGCGTTCATCGAGTTCTCGATCTCGATGCCGGCGACGTTGAACTCGGCCCGGCTGCGTTTGACGACGATATTCCTGGACTGGCCGACGTAGATGCCGGCGTCCGAGGCGCCCTTCACCAGCACCCGGTCGATCAGCACGTTGGTGGAGGAAACGGGATAGACGCCGTAGGCCCCGTTGGTCTCCTTCGGTCCGCCGGTCCACTCGACGCGGACGTTGATGAAGCTGATCTGGTCGGAGCCCTTGGCCTTGATCCCGTCGCCGCGGGTGTCCTCGACGCCGAAGTCACGGACCGTCACCCGATCGGAGGTGATCAGCAGGCCCTCGCCCGCGCCCTTCTGTCCCTTGAACGACAGCACCGTGGCGTCTGGGCCGGCGCCCGTCACGGTGACGTCGTCCACGTCCAGCGACAGGCCGTCGGAGAGTTCGTACCGGCCGGCCGCGAGCTTCACCACGTCGCCGGGCCTGGCGTCGAGCAGGGCGGTCTGCAGGCGCTCCTGGGCGTCGGGGCCCGGTGCGACGTCGAGCGTGCGGGCCTGAGCGGCGCCGGCGAGCGCGCTGGCGGCGAGAAGTGCGATAGCGAGCCTGTTCATCTTGTTCCGTCCCTGTCCCGGCATCGTGACGCGCCGTTCAACTTTGGAACCTGCCGCTGTTCAGGCGACCGGCGCAACCCCCCGCGGTGCAGGCGGTCAGCCGGCGGCGGCCACGTAGGCGTCGATCTCGGCCAGACGCTGTTGCGTCGCTTCGGTCGGCAGGAAGGAGCCGGTGAAGCTGTTCTTCGCCAGGGTCACGAGGTCTGCGCGGTCGAGCGACAGGGCCTCGGCCGTCTCGATCCAGTTCTGGCCGAGGTAGCCGCCGAAATAGGCCGGGTCGTCCGAGTTGATGGTGGCGCGCAGGCCGAGGTCCAGCATCCGCTTCAGCGGGTGGGACTTGAGGTCCTTCACCACGCAGAGCTTGAGGTTCGAGAGCGGACAGACGGTGAGAGTCATGCCCTCGGCGACCAGCCGCTTCACGAGGCCGGCGTCTTCCAGGGCGCGGTTGCCGTGGTCGATGCGATCGACGTGGAGGAGGTCGAGCGCCTCGTGGACGTATTCGGGCGGGCCCTCCTCGCCGGCGTGGGCCACCAGCTTGAGGCCCCGGTCGCGAGCGGCGGCGAACACCCGCGCGAACTTCGACGGCGGGTGGCCCACCTCGGAGGAGTCCAGCCCGACCCCCTTGATCCGGTCGAGGTAGGACTCGGCGGCCTTCAGGGTCGCGAATGCGGCGTCCTCGTCCAGGTGGCGCAGGAAGCAGAGGATCAGCGAGGACGTGATCCCGAAGGTCCGTTCGGCCTCGGCCATGCCGGCGAGCAGCCCGTCGGCGACGACGGCGAAGGGGATGCCGCGATCAGTGTGGGTCTGCGGGTCGAAGAACAGCTCCACATGCCGGCAGCCATCGCCCGCCACCCGGCGGAAGTAGGCCAGGGCGAGGTCGCGGAAGTCGTCCTCGGTCATGAGCACGCCGGCGCCCTGGTAGTAGATGTCGAGGAAGTCCTGGAGGTTGGAAAAGGCGTAGGCGGCGCGCACCTCCTCCACGGACCGGAACGGCAGGGCGACGCCGTTGCGGCGCGCGAACTCGAACATCTGCTCGGGCTCGAGGCTGCCCTCGATGTGCAGATGCAGTTCGGCCTTGGGCAGGCCGCGGATGAAGGATGCAGGATCGGTCATGGGCACGTGGTCGTCCCAAGCCGGCCTCGGGTCAAGGCTTGCGGCGGGCGCTGCGTGCTCTAGGTTCGGCCTGCAACTCGGGGGTGTGCGTGGCGGGGGCAGGTGTGGCGTCGGGCGGGGAGACTGCCGAGCAGAAGCTCGCGTCCGCACACGCGGTCCTGCGCAAGACGCCCGGCATCCAGTTCGATTTCGGAGCCGCCAAGTCCGAGCCGCCGCCGGCCTGGGCCGAGGCCCTCGTGCGGTTCCTGGAACAGATCGGCCCGGTCCTGAAGTACGTGTTCTGGGGTGGCCTGGCAGTCGGCGCGGCGCTGATCCTCTATTTCGTGTTGCGCGAATTCGTGCCCGACCGGTGGTTCCGAAAGCCCATCGAGCGGACGGTCACCGACTGGCGTCCCGAGCCCGCCAGGGCGCGGGCGCTGCTGGAGGACGCCGACAGCCTGGCCGCGTCCGGCCGGTTCGAGGAGGCTATCCACCTGCTGCTGTTCCGGTCCATCGACGACCTGGTGGCGCGGCGGCCGGGGGTGGTGAAGCCGGCGCTGACCAGCCGAGACATCGCCGGCCTGGCGGTGCTGCCGCCCGACGCCCGAGGCGCCTTCGCGCGGCTGGCCGAAGCGGTGGAGCGCACCTTCTTTGGGGGTCTCCCGGCAGGGGCCGAGACCTTCCAGGTCGCGCGGGCGGACTACGAGGCCTTCGCCTTCGCGGAGGGGTGGAGATGAACGGGGAGGTGGCGGCGCAGGCTCCGGCGTTTTCGCCCCGGGCGATCCTGGCGCTGGTGATCGTGGGGATCGTTTCGCTGGCCGGTCTCGCGGTGCTGTCGGCCTATGCGCCCGACCTGCGCGGCGGCCAGGACGGCCGCGCGCACGCGCTCTCGAAGTCGGCGGTGGGCTACGCAGGCGCGCCGATCTTCATGAAGGCGGCGGGAGCGCCGGTGGTGGTCAGCCGGACGCGGCCAAGCCGCCCGTCGGAATCGACCGTGATCCTTACCCCTGAGACGGGGCTGAGCGCGAAGGAGCTGCAGGCCTATCCCAAGGGACGCCTGACGCTGATCGTATTGCAGAAGTGGGGGACGGCGCCTGATCCGATCCGACGGGGCTTCGTGCGCAAGATGGGCGTGCTGCAGGGCGAGCGCGGCCTGACGGCCCTGCTGGCGTCGTATGCGAAGACGACGACCCTCAGCTATCGCAAGGGTCGCTCGCGACCCGTGCTCCGTGGCGTCAGCGGCCCGTTTCTGGAGGCCCAGCCGATGCGGCTCGGGGAGATCGACAGCCTGGCGACGATCTCGGGCGAGGGGTGGACGCCGCTGCTGGTGGACGAGACCGGACGCGGAGTGCTCGTGCGGTCGACCAAGACCCCCAGCATCTGGGTGTTGGCCGAACCCGACCTCCTGAACAACCAGGGCCTCGCCAGCCGGGACACCGCGCGGGCGGCGCTGGCGATCTTCGAGGCGGCCGGCGCGGGCGAGCGGCCGCTGCTGTTCGACGTGACCCTGAACGGCTACGAGCGCGGGCGCGGGCTGGGGCGGCTGATGCTGGAGCCGCCCTGGCTGGCGGCGACGCTGATCGCAGTGGCGGCGGGCGTGCTGATGGGGTTCCACGCCTTGGCCCGCTTCGGCCAGCCGCGGCGGCGCGGTCGCGCCGTGGCCCTGGGCGCCCGGGCGCTGGTGGACAACTCGGCCGACCTTTTCCGGGCGGCGCGCAAGGAACATGAGCTGGCGCCGGCCTATGCGGCGCTGACGCGGGCGGCGGTGATGCGCCGGGCCGGCGGGCACAACGCCGAGGAGGGCTGGCTGGAGGAACTGGCCGCCCGCCGAGGCGCGGCCGCGCCGGGCGAGCTGGCGGCCGAGGCCGAGGCTGCTGCGACCCGGGACGACCTGCTGGCTACGGCCAGGAAACTCTACGAGTGGCGAGGGGAGATGACGCGTGAACGTCGCTGAGGTGAAGGCGCTGGCCGACGGGGTGCGGGCCGAGATCGGCAAGGCCATCGTGGGCCAGCAGGAGACCATCGACCTGCTGCTGACCGCCCTGTTCGCCCGCGGCCACGTGCTGCTGGAAGGGCCGCCAGGGGTGGCCAAGACCTATCTGGCGCAATGCTTTGCGCGCACGCTGGGCCTGGATTTCGGGCGGATCCAGTTCACCCCCGACCTGATGCCGGCCGACATCATCGGGGCCAACGTCTTCAACTTCCAGACCTCGACCTTCTCGCTGACCGAGGGGCCGCTGTTCTGCGAGCTGCTGCTGGCCGACGAGATCAACCGCACCCCGCCGAAGACCCAGGCCGCCCTGCTCGAGGCGATGCAGGAACGGCGGGTGACCATAGACGGCAAGGCGCGCCAGCTCTCTGATCGCTTCATGGTGGTCGCGACCCAGAACCCCCTGGAGCAGCAGGGCACCTATCCCCTGCCCGAGGCCCAGCTCGACCGGTTTCTGTTCAAGCAGATCCTGGGCTACCCGAGCCGCGAGGAGGAACGCCGGATCGTCGCCGAATACGGGATGCAGTCGGGCCATTCCGACCCGGCGGAACGCGGTGTGGCGCGCGTCGCCACCGCCAGGCAGCTCGCCGAGGCGCACAAGGCCGTCGCCGCGGTGCGGCTGACGGACGAGATCGTCGACTATGTGCTGGACCTGGTGCGGGCCACGCGCGAGACGCCCGAGCTCTCCAGCGGCGCCTCGCCCCGCAGCGCGGCCCAGCTTGCACTGGCGTCGCGGGCCCGCGCGGCGCTGGACGGGCGCGATTACGTCATTCCGGACGACGTGAAGGCCCTCGCCCTGCCCTTGCTGCGCCACCGGGTGATCCTGTCGCCCGCGGCCGAGATCGACGGGCGCCGGCCCGACCAGATCATCCAGGCCCTGGTCGACGTGGCCGCGGCGCCGCGCTGAGCCCTTGCGCCTCTATCCCACCCGCCGGGCGATCGCCCTGATGGCCGCCGGGGCCGCCCCGGCCCTGGCCGTGGCCCTGCTCGCGCCCGGGCTCTGGACCGCGGCGGCGGCGTGGATCGTGCTGGCGGCTGGCCTGATGCTGGCCGACGCGCTGCTGGCGCCGCCGCCGCGGCGGCTGGCGCTGGAGGTGGCCGCACCCCGCGTCATGGGTGTCGGCCGGCCCGAGGCGGCCAGGCTGATCGCGACGTTCGAGGGGCGGGCTCCTGCCGAGGTGGAGCTGGCGGTGGGCGTGGACGCCCGCCTTCGGGCCGACCCCGAGCGGGCCACGGTGCGCACGAGCGGCGGGCGCGCC
>JBKOYY010000078.1:0-37511 GCA_046725615.1 Pseudomonadota bacterium | reverse complement strand
TGGGTGTCCTGGCCGGAACCCTGGCCCTGCGCGGCGGCGCCGACCAGGAGAAGTGGCGCCTGCTGCTGGGGGTCGGCGTGCTGGGCGGCTTCACCACCTTCTCGGCCTATTCGCTGGAGGTCGCGCTGATGATCGAGCGGCGCGAGTGGCTCTCGGCCATGACCTACAGCTTGGGCTCGGTGGTGCTGTCTGTGGCGGCGCTGTTCGTGGGCCTCCTGCTGATGCGGCGGGTGTTCGCATGAAGGAAGTCCGCACCCTCTATGTGGACAAGGGCGAGGAGGGCGTGCGCCTGGACCGGTGGTTCAAGCGCCGCTGGCCGCACCTCAATCACATCCAGATCCAGAAGCTGACCCGGTCGGGACAGATCCGCGTGGACGGCGCGCGGGCCAAGCCCGACACGCGTCTGTCAGCCGGCAGCCAGGTGCGCGTGCCGCCGTTGCCTGACGCCCCGCCGCCGCGCGCCAAGGGCGAGCTCGACCCGCGGGACATCGCCTTCGCCAAGCGCCTCGTGATCTATGAGGACGAGGAAGTCCTGGCGCTCAACAAGCCGTCCGGCTTGGCGGTGCAGGGCGGCACGAAGACCACGAAGCACGTCGACCGGCTGCTGTCGGCCTGGGGCGAGGGGCTGGAGCGGCCGCGTCTCGTCCACCGCCTGGACCGGGACACTTCGGGCGTCCTGGTGCTGGGCAAGACCCCGGCGGCCGCCGCCAAGCTGGCCGGCGCGTTCGCCAAGCGGCGGGCGCAGAAGATCTACTGGGCGATCGTCGCGGGCTTCCCCAAGCCAGGCGAGGGCGTGCTGGACCTGCCGCTCGCCAAGAAGGGGGTCGGCGACCGCGAGATGATGATCCCGGCCGATCCGAAGGACGAACGCGCCGAGAGCGCCCAGACCGAGTTCGTCACCATCGCGCGCGCCGGGCCGCGGGCGGCGTGGATGGCGCTGTGGCCGCACACCGGCCGCACCCACCAGCTGCGGGCCCACATGCTGGCGATGGGCCATCCGATCCTCGGCGATCCCAAGTACAACAACGACGCGTCGGTCGAGCTCTCCGAGGGACTCAAGCTGCAGCTTCACGCCCGCCGGTTGGTACTGCCGCATCCGTCGCGGGGCACGCTGGTGCTGGAGGCGCCGATCAGCCCCGAGCTGAAGGCCGGCTTCGAGCGCTTCGGCTTCGACGAGCACGAGGCGGACCCCGAGCCGTTCGACAAGAGGCGGCGTTGAGCACCGATCCCCTGGACCGCGCGAAGGCCCTGATGGACGGCGGGCGCATCGACGAGGCGCTGGCGATCACCCGGCCGCTCGCCGAATCTCCCGACGCCGCCCATCGCGCTCTGGCGATGCACTCCACGGCGCTGAAGGGGCAAGGACGCCGGGAAGAGGCGCTGACGTTCGACCGGCGGGCGACCGAGCGCTTTCCGACCAGCGGCGTCGCCTGGCACAACCTGGCCGCCACGCTGGGCGACATGGGCCGGGGCCGTGAGGCCGTGGAGGCCATGGAGCGGGGGCTGCGCCTGGGCCTCGACGGCGCGCTGAGCTGGGGCGTCCTGGCCCGGGCCCGCGCCGCCGCCGGCGATCTCGACGGCGCCGAACAGGCCTATCTGGAGGCGCTCCGCCGCGCGCCCGGTCGCGCCGAGACGGCCGACGAATACGCCGAGCTGGTCTGGATGCGGCGTGGAGACGTGAATGCGGCCCAGGTCGTGCTCGACCGCTGCGCCCATGCGGGGGGGCCGGCGCCCACGCTGCTGTTATCCAAGGCCCGGCTCTTCGAGGCGGCCGGAGAGCCGGCCCGGGCCGCTCAACTCCTGGCCATGGCCGCTGAGCGGCTGCCGGGCGAGGCGGCGATCCTGATCGCGGCGGCGCAGTCGGCCCTGGAGAACGACCGTCTGGCGGACGCCGAGCGCCTGGCCCTCGCCGCCGAACGACTGCTGCCCTTCGCGCCCAGCGTCCTGAACCAGCTCGCGATCGTCTACCTGGCCCTCGGCAAGGCCGACCTTGCCCTGCAGAAGGCCCGCAAGGGGCTGGAGATGGCGCCAGAGAGCCAGTCGCTCTGGGGTTGGGCCGCGACCGCCGCCCGGGCGATGGGCGATCCGCTGTATGGCCAGCTCTACGACTACGAAGCGCTGGTCCGTGCCTACGAGATCGCGCCGCCCGAGGGGTGGGTCACCCTCGACGCCTACCTCGCCGATCTCGCGGCCGCGCTGGATCGCGCCCATCTCTACAGCCACCACCCGGCCTCGCAGTCGCTGCGCCACGGCAGCCAGACGACCTATCGGCTGACCGGCTCGGACGACCCGGTGATCCAGGCCTTCTTCCGCGCCCTGGACGCGCCGATCCGCCAGCACCTTGCCCATCTTGGCCAGGGAACGGACCCGGTGCGGTCCCGCAACAGTGGCGACTATCGGATCGAGGGCGCCTGGTCGGTGCGGCTCAATCCCGGTGGCTTCCACAAGGACCACTTCCACGCCGAGGGCTGGCTGTCGTCCGCCTTCTATGTGCAGACGCCCGAGAGCGCGCTGGACAGCCCCGACCGCGAGGGCTGGATCCGGTTCGGCCAACCGCCGTTCCGGACCGACCCGCCCCAGGCCGCCGAGCACTATGTTCGGCCGAAGCCGGGGCGGCTGGTCCTGTTCCCTTCGTACATGTGGCACGGCACCGTGCCGTTCACGACCGACGAGCGCCGGATGACCATCGCCTTCGACGCGGTGCCGGGCTAGAGCGCGGCCGCTGGTCGCCGGACCTTGCGGTCGGCGCGGCCGATCCCCATTCCAGGCGGCGGGCGATCGACCCGCCGGGAGAGACGACGTTGGACTTTCGCAAGGGCTTCCATGAGCCGGCCGAAAAGCCGAAGCGCTTCTACAAGGCCGTGACCGTCGGCGAGGCGGACGGCGGCGGCTATTCCGTGTTGCTCGACGGCCGGACCCTGAGGACGCCCAAGGCCCAGAAGCTCGCCCTGCCGACCCGCGCGGCGGCCGAGCAGGTGGCGGCCGAATGGGACGCCCAGGAAAAGACCATCGAGATGGCCGGGATGCATGCGACGCGGCTGGCCAATACGGCGATCGAGACCATCGGCGGATCGCGCCATGCGGTGGCGGACCAGGTCGCGCAGTACGCCGGCTCGGATCTTCTCTGCTACTTCGCCGAGGATCCCGCGGCCCTGGTGGCGCGCCAGGAGGCGAGCTGGGGGCCGGTGCTGGCGCGGGCGCACGCCGAGGAAGGGCTTCGCTTCGAGCGTTGCGTGGGCATTATCCACCGCGACCAGCCCGGCGAGACCCTGGCGCGGGTGCGCGAGATCGCCCTGGCGCTCGACGACTTCAACCTCGCCGGCCTCGCTTTCGGCGCGTCGCTGTTCGGCTCCGCCGTCCTTGGCGTGGCCCTGCACCGCGGCTGGGTGACGGGGGAGGCGGCCTTCGACCTGTCGCGGGTCGATGAGGCGTTCCAGGAAGAGAAGTGGGGCGTCGACGCCGAGGCGGCGGAGCGCGCCGAGCGCCTGCGCGGCGAAGCGGCCATGCTTGAGCGCTGGTTCCGCGCCCTCCAGGCCTGACCCGCCGCGGGTCGGCTCAGCGCACCAGCGCCGCCAGGCGCTCGACGTCCAGCGCGTCCCAGATGGCCCGCCGTGACGGCTCCGAGCCATTGTCCGCGCGCAGCGACGTGACCAGCGTCACGAGTTGCAGGTCGCCCGGTCGCCGGGTGTCGAAGTAGGCAGGATTGAACTCCACCACCTGCTGGCGCGAGGCGCAGCCGCCGGTCAGGTCCAGCGTCTCAAGGTAGCCGGACAGTCTCAGGCACGCCGGCAGGTTCGAACCGCGAACCTGGTCGCGCACGCCGCGCCAGTAGTCGAGCTGCGGATCGCGCGGCCGGCTACGGGCGTCGGCTTCGGTCTGGAGCCGCAGACGCTCGCGCAGGGTCTGTTCGGCCAGATCCAGGCCCTGGGCGTTGGACGCGCGGATCTGGGCCAACTGCTGGGGCGTGAGGCTGGCGGCGACGTCACGCAGGGACGCCTCCATCTCGGCCGCGCGCCGGGGGCGTTCCTCGCGCCGCCAGCGCTCGATGTCGGCTTCGGTGATCCGGTCCTCCTGCGCCTGCGCGGCCTGCGCCTCGCCGTCGCGCTCGCGCAGCCTCTGGGCGACATATCGCTCGGCGCTGACCGGGACCAACAGGGGCGTGTCCAGGCGCGTCAGGGCGACCACAAGCCTTGAGCCGCGCTTCAGCACGATGCGGCCCGGCGCGGTCGATTCGGTCGGCAGGACGTACCAGTGGCGGTTCTCCGCGCCCTCGGCGCCCTGCACCAGGGCGTCGCCCCGGCTGGCGATATCGTAGGTCTTGTTCAGCCCGATCATCACGAGGCCGTTGTTGGTCTTGATGCAGCGTCCGTCGCGGTATTCGAGCGGGCGCATCACCTCCACGTCCCCACCGAGCACCCGCGCGTCGAGCGCGCCGGAAAGCTCGATCCACGAGGCGAGTTGGTGACAGACGCCCGGGGGCGGCTGGTTCACCTGGGGCATGGCGTCGAGCTGCGCCAGAATCCGGTCCATGTTCGCGCGGAACGCCTGGACCGCAGCCGGCGCAAACCCGGCGACGCGGGTCTTCGGGTCGATCAGCTTCACGTAGCGCCCGCCGTCGCCCGTCGCGACATAGGTCCGGGCGTCCTGCGCCGTGGCGGACCCGGCCAAGGCGAGCGCGAGTCCACAGGCGGCGAGCGCGGAGGCGAGTCTTTGCACGGTCTGGTCCTCTACGGGGCGGGAAGGGCCGCCTAGCATGCCAGGACCGACCCGGGGCGCCGCGTCGACGGAAGATGCCGACGGCACGACGAGCGTTGCGGGGCTGTCCCCGCGTGAACTTGCCTCGGGTCCGGCGCGGCTCTACGGCTTCAGCTTCGTTTCGACTAAAGGCCTGCGCGCGTGAAGCACATCCTGGAAGAACTCGAGAAGCGCCGCGAGGAGGCGCGTCTGGGCGGGGGCGAGAAGCGGATCGCCAGCCAGCATGCCAAGGGCAAGCTGACGGCCCGGGAACGGATCGACCTGCTCCTCGACGAGGGCTCGTTCGAAGAATTCGACATGTTCGTCGAGCACCGGGTCAGCGAATTCGGCATGGACAAACAGCGGATCCCAGGTGACGGCGTCGTCACCGGCTGGGGCCGCATCAACGGCCGCGTCGTCTTCGTCTTCTCCAAGGACTTCACCGTGTTTGGCGGCTCCCTGTCGAGCGCGCACGCCGAGAAGATCCTGAAGGTCCAGCGCCAGGCGCTGAAGGTCGGCGCGCCGGTCATCGGCCTGTTCGACGCCGGGGGAGCGCGAATTCAGGAGGGCGTCGCGGCCCTCGGCGGATACGCGGACATCTTCCTCGAGAACACCCTGGCTTCGGGCGTGATACCCCAGATCAGCGTGATCATGGGCCCCTGCGCGGGCGGCGACGTCTATTCGCCGGCGATCACCGACTTCATCTTCATGGTGAAGGACACCTCGTACATGTACGTGACGGGCCCGGACGTGGTGAAGACCGTCACCCACGAGGAGGTCAGCCACGAGGAGCTGGGCGGCTATCGCGTCCACGCCATGAAGTCTGGCGTCGCCGACGGCGCGTTCGAGAATGACCTCGAGGCCCTGACCCAGGTTCGCCGCCTCATCGACTTCCTGCCGCTGAACAACCGGGAGAAGCCGCCGGTCCGCGAGAGCTACGACGATCCGAAGCGGGTCGAGATGAGCCTCGATACCCTGGTCCCTGCCAACCCCAACAAGCCCTACGACATGAAGGAGCTGATCCTGAAGGTCGTGGACGAGGCCGACTTCTTCGAGGTCAGCCCGGACTTCGCCAAGAACATCGTCGTCGGCTTCGCCCGCATCGACGGCCAGCCAGTGGGCATCGTCGCCAACCAGCCTCAGACCCTGGCCGGCGTGCTGGACATCGACTCCAGCCGCAAGGGCGCCCGCTTCGTGCGCTTCTGCGACGCTTTCGAGATCCCCCTCGTCACCTTCGTGGACGTGCCGGGCTTCATGCCGGGCACCAAGCAGGAGCAGGGCGGCTTGATCCGCCACGGCGCCAAGCTGCTGTTCGCCTATGCCGAGGCCACGGTGCCGAAGATCACGGTGATCACCCGCAAGGCCTACGGCGGCGCTTACGACGTGATGAGCTCCAAGCACATCCGGGGCGATGTGAACTACGCTTGGCCCAGCGCCGAGATCGCGGTGATGGGCTCGAAGGGGGCCGTGGAGATCATCTTCCGCAGCGAGATCGGCGACCCCGAGGCGATCGCCGCCCGGGAAGCCGAGTACAAGGCTCGCTTCGCCAACCCGTTCGTGGCCGCGTCACGCGGCTATATCGACGATGTGATCATGCCGCACTCGACGCGGCGGCGGATCGCCAACGCCCTGAAAAACCTCAAGGGCAAGCAGCTGACCAACCCCTGGAAGAAGCACGACAACATCCCTCTGTGATGGGGGGAACCACCGTCGTCGCCCTTTGTTCTGCCGCTGAGGCGGGTTCGCCCGCCATCAGCACAAGAACGAAGGAGAACGGACATGGCGGGTCGTTGGAGCGACGAATGGCGCGACCGGGACTGGCGGGCCGAAAGCGATTGGCGCGATGACGACCGCCCGCGGTGGTCGGGGTCCGAGGAGCGGTCGTTCGGGCGCGAGGACCGGGTGTTCGGAGAACGCGACACCGGGGTCGGCTACAATCGTCCGCGGTCGGACTTCACCCGCGACCGTTATAGCGCCGCACGGCCGGACGATGAGTGGCTGAGCGGCCGGGCGACTTACGGCGCTGGCCGGTCGGCGGACTCCGACCGTGGCGACTGGCAGGACCGCGACTACGGCGGCGTGTCGCCGGCCATGCGCCGCGGCGACTACGACTCCGGGTACCGCTCGCAGCCGCGCTTCCAGTCGCAGGACTACTCCCGTGGCGGCCGCGCCTACGGTGACACCTCCGGCCGGAGCGCCTATGGCGGCTATGACGAGGGCCGCCGGTTCGGGACTCGGGACGCGGACGAGCGGTGGGCGCGGGAGATGCGTCGACCGGTGTCCGGCGGCACGGGCGGCTACGACTATGACGAGCGCGGCTACGGCGACGGTGGTCGGTTCACCCGCGAACGCGACTTCGAGGACCGGGCCCGCGACGCCGGAGACTTTTTCCGCCGCACTGGCGAGCGGGTGAAGACCTGGTTCCAGGACGCCACGCGCGACGACGACGATCGCAGCTACCGCGAAGCCCGCGGGCATCGCGGCATGGGGCCCAAGGGCTACAAGCGTTCGGACGACCGGATCAGCGAGGACGCCCACCAGCGCCTGACCGACGACCCTTGGCTAGACGCCTCCAACGTCAACCTGTCGGTCTCCGGCGGCGAGGTGACGCTGTCGGGGACGGTCGAGAACCGCGAGGCCAAACACCGGGCCGAGCGGATCGTCGAGGACATCTCGGGCGTCAGTCACGTGCAGAACAACCTGCGCGTCCAGGCGGGCAGCTACTTCACCAGTGCCGGGCGTGGCTATGGCGACTCCGTCCAGGAGGCTCAGATGCGGCGCGCCGACCCGCTGAAGGACGTCACCGACGGCGAGGCCGACAAGCCGCAGATGCTGCACCAGTCGGGTTCGTCCAGCGACGACACGACCCGGCCTGTGACCCGCAGGACCTGATCGCCCCCGGCTGAACTGGCGCAGGGGTCCGCGCTCGATCGGAGCGCGGACCCTTCCGTGCGACGCGCCGCCTCGCGCATCCAGGCTTGCCGTGGTCAAGGTCTTCCTGTGAATCGTCCGTGTGACGGCGATCTCGGGAACACGGCGTGCTCGGCAACCTTCCGCATGAACTGGCCCTGGCGACGGGCCTCGTCGCCGCCACGGTGGTGATGCATCTCGTGGGCCTCGAGGTGCTGATGCGCCTGACCGACCTCTACCTGCGCCGGTTCCTCAGCGCCTGGGTGCATGTGGACCGGCTGCTGGTGCCTCTAGGGATCGTCCTCGGCCTTTTCGTGCTGCACGGCGCCGAGATCTGGCTCTATGCCGTGTTTTACCGAAGCGCCGGCATCCTGCCGAGCCTGGAGGAAGCGCTCTACTTCTCGACCAGCGCCTACTCGACGCTTGGCGAAGCCGGCGCCTTCCTCCCGAAGGAATGGCGGGTGATGGGGGCGCTGGAGGGCATCAACGGGATGCTGCTCCTGGGGTGGTCCACGGCCTTCCTGTTCCAGGTGCTGAGCCACCTGATGGAGTCAGAAGCCGATCACCCGCTGCCGAAGGGCGCCATTTCGCGCTCGTCCAAACGGGCGCCAGGTCGCAAGCCGAAGCGAGCGCTCCCTAGGCGCTGACCCTGGCGTCATTGTCGCCACGGTCAAGCGGGTCGGGCAGGGGTTCGCCTGAGGGCACGAACTGCAGCGACACCGAGTTGATGCAATAGCGCAGGCGCGTCGGCGGCGGCCCGTCGGGGAACACGTGGCCCTGGTGGCTGTCGCAGCGGGCGCAGCGGGTTTCGATGCGGACCATCCCGTAGGAGGTGTCGCGTACCCCGACCACATGGGCCTCGTCGATCGGCGCCCAGAACGAGGGCCAACCGGTGCCGCTCTCGAACTTGGTCCGGTGCTGGAACAGCGGCAGGCCGCAGAGGCGGCAGCAGTAGACCCCGTCGTCCTTCTGATCCAGCAGGCCGCCGCAGAACGGCGCCTCGGTGCCATGATGCAGCAGCACGTCCGCCTCTTCGCGCGTCAGCGAGGCTTCCAGTCGCTTGCGTTCCTCAGGGTCAGGCGGCGAGAGAGAGAATCCGGAGGGGGAGACCGCTGGCGTGCTCATGGACGCCAATCTAAGGTCGCCGACCTCCGGGCGGAAGGCGCGAAACCATGCAAAGTCCGCATGGCGCGTCCCGCTGTATTGGAGACGGAAGCTCAAGGGCCCGCATGTTCTCGAAGATCCTCATCGCCAACCGTGGCGAGATCGCCGTCCGCATCATCAAGACCTGCCGCCGTCTCGGCATCAAGACGGTGGTCGTCTACTCCGAGGCCGACGCCGATTCGATGGCCGTTGAGATGGCTGACGAGGCCGTGTTCATCGGCGGCTCGCCGGCCTCCGAGAGCTATCTGGTGGCCGACAAGATCGTCGACGCCGTGCGCCAGACCGGCGCGCAGGCCGTGCACCCCGGCTTCGGCTTCCTGTCCGAGAACGCCGGCTTCGCCCGCCGGCTGGCGGCCGAGGGCATTGTCTTCATCGGCCCTAACCCCAAGGCCATCGAGGCCATGGGCGACAAGATCGAGTCCAAGAAGTTCGCCGCCAAGGCCGGCGTCTCGACCGTTCCGGGCCACGTTGGCGAGATCGACGACACCGCCCACGCCATCAAGATCGCCGAGGAGATCGGCTATCCGGTGATGATCAAGGCCTCGGCCGGCGGCGGCGGCAAGGGCATCCGGGTCGCCTGGACCCGCAAGGACGTCGAGGAGGGCTTCCCGGCGGTGCGCGCCGAGGCGAAGGCCAGCTTCGGCGACGACCGGATCTTCATCGAGAAGTTCATCGAGAGCCCGCGCCACGTCGAGATTCAGGTCCTGGGCGACAAGCACGGCAACGTCGTCCACCTGTTCGAGCGCGAGTGCTCGATCCAGCGGCGGAACCAGAAGGTCATCGAAGAGGCGCCCAGCCCGCTGCTCGACGAGAAGACGCGCAAGGCGATGGGCGAGCAGGCCGTCGCCCTGGCCCAGGCCGTGGGCTACGACAGCGCCGGCACCGTGGAGTTCGTGGCCGGGCAGGACCGCAGCTTCTTCTTCCTGGAAATGAACACCCGCCTGCAGGTGGAGCACCCGGTCACCGAGCTGATCACGGGCGTCGACCTCGTGGAGCAGATGATCCGGGTGGCGGCAGGAGAGCCGCTGGCGTTCGGCCAGAAGGATCTCAAGATCAACGGCTGGGCCATGGAGAGCCGGATCTACGCCGAGGACCCGTACCGCGGGTTCCTGCCGTCCATCGGCCGCCTAGTCCGCTATTCGCCGCCGGAGGAGGGGCCGATCGGCGCCGCGGTCGTCCGCAATGACGCGGGCGTGCGGGAGGGCGACGAGATCTCGATGTTCTACGACCCGATGATCTCCAAGCTGTCCACCTGGGGAAAGAGCCGCGACGCGGCCATCGACGCCATGGGCCGGGCGCTGGAGGATTTCCACATCGAGGGCCTGGGGCACAACATCCCGTTCCTGGCCGCGGTGATGGACCAGCCCCGGTTCCGGTCGGGCAAGATCTCGACCAACTACATCAAGGACGAGTTCCCCGAGGGCTTCATGGGCCTGCCGCCGACCGAGGCGCAGCGCGACCTGATGGGCGCCGTCGCCCTGGCCATGCACCGGGTGCTCACCCGGCGGGCCGCCCCCGACCTGCTGCGTGACGACTGGGTCGTTGTCGCCGGCCACAACCAGCGCGCCGTGCGGGTCACCGCCAGCAACGGCGACTTCACGGTCGAGGGCGATGGGCGCACGGGGCGGCTGGAGAACGTCGACTGGCGTCCGGGTCAGCCTGTCTTCCGCGGCCGCTACGACGGCGTGGACTTCAGCGTCACGGTGAAGCCGGCGGCCGAAGGGTTCGTCATCCGTCACCGGGCGACCACCCTCCACGTCCTCGTGCTGTCGCCGCGCTCCGCCGAACTGCACCAGAAGCTGCCGCCGAAGAAGGCCGCCGACACCTCCAAGATGGTGCTGTCGCCGATGCCGGGCCTGGTGGTGTCCATCGACGTCGCCCTGGGCCAGGAAGTGAAGACCGGCGAGATCGTGGCCGTGCTCGAGGCCATGAAGATGCAGAACATCCTGCGGGCTGAACGGGACGGCGTGATCAAGGCCGTCAACGTGAAATCGGGTGACAGCGTTGCGGCTGACGAGGTTCTGGTAGAGTTCGCCTGAGGACTCACCCGGCCGGAGGCCGCATGAACCAGATGGGCTTCGCCGAGCTGTTCTTTTCGGCCCAGGGGCGGGCGCCGCGGCTACCGTCCCTGCTGGCTGCGGGGTTGCTGCTGTTCCTGGCGGCGCTCTACGAGACGACGGTCACGCCGACCCTGCACTGGATCACCGGCTGGTTCGTCTATCCGGCGCTGTTCTACCCCGGCGCCTGCGTGCTCTCGAAGCGGCTGCACGACCGAGGCCGGTCCGGCTGGTGGGCGGCGCTGATCCTGGTGTCGGTGGTGGCGGTCTGGCCGCATCCCGCCGGCTTCCTCGACTTCCTGTTCTTCCTCGTCCTGGTCTGGGCCGCGGTCGAACTGGCCGTGATGCCGGGAGAGCAGGGCGCCAACCGCTATGGCCTGAACCCGCTGGGACCGCTGCCGGCCGTCTAGACGGGCGGGGCGGCGTCCACGACCGGACCGAACACCCGCACGAACTCCGTCTTGAGGGCCGCGTCCGCGTCGTCCATCGTCACTGGCAGTCCCAGGTCCACCAGGCTCGTGACGCCGTGCTCGGTGATGCCGCACGGCACGATGCCGGCGAAGTGCGACAGGTCGGGCTCGATGTTCAGTGAGATGCCGTGGAACGACACCCAGCGGCGCAGCTTCACGCCGATGGCGGCGATCTTGTCCTCGCGGGCCGGGACGCCTGGCGCTCTCCGTGCCACCCAGACGCCCACGCGGCCCTCGCGCACCTCGCCCTTCACGTTGAAGGCGTCCAGCGCGCCGATGACCCAGGCCTCCAGCGCCGCCACGAAGGCGCGCACGTCCCGCCGCCGGCGGCTGAGGTCGAGCATGACGTAGGCCACGCGCTGGCCGGGGCCGTGGTAGGTGTACTGTCCGCCCCGCGCGGTCTCGAACACCGGGAATCGCCCGGGATCGAGCAGATCGTCGGGCTTGGCGGAAATCCCGGCGGTGTAGAGGGGCGGGTGCTCCAGCAGCCAGACGAGCTCTCCAGCCGTCCCGTCCGCGATCGCGGCCGCGCGCGCCTCCATGGCGGCGACGGCTTCGGGGTAGCTCACCGGGGTCCTGCTGACCGCCCAGCCGGCGGGAGCGCCGTCGGTGCGGCCGAACAGCGCTTCGGCGCCCGGATTTAACCCCTGATCAAGCATGTCGGCCCAAATGTGGGGCTCGGGCGTGCGTCGCGCAAAGTCCCGGTCCGTTCGTTCGTTCATTCGAGGTCGTTCTTCGTGAGCCAGGTCAAGGCGGTCAATGTGGAAATCCAGGTGGTGCTCGGTCGCGCCAACCTGCCGATGGCCCAGCTGCTGCGCATGGGCCGCGGCGCGGTGATTCCCCTCGACACGACGGTGAACGAAGAGGTCTGGATCCTGGCCAACAACCACCCGGTCGCCCGGGGCGAGATCCAGATCAACGACGAGCGCATCGCCATCCTCGTGACGCGCGAAGCCAATGTTTACGACTACATGGCCGGGGCGGCCTGAGCTGAATTTGAAAAGCGCGAAACGCCGCGCTTCACAAACCGGATGGGGTTTGCTACCTGCCGCGCCTCACCACGAGCGGTCGTGGCGGAATTGGTAGACGCGCAGCGTTGAGGTCGCTGTGGGGCAACCCGTGGAAGTTCGAGTCTTCTCGACCGCACCATCCTGCTTCGCCCCTTGGGCTTCGCAGGACCCTGGTAGGAAGTGTTGAAGCGAAGCAGGATGCCCTGCGAAGCCTTGGGCGTAGCAGGGCGGGTCGCCAGGAGGCGCGCCTGTACTACGTCTACCTTCTCGCGAGCGTCGGTGATTCCCCCAGGCGCTACATCGGGGTCACGTCGGACCTGCGCGCCCGCCTGATCGAACACAACAGCGGCAAGTCTCCGCATACGTCGAAGTATCGGCCGTGGAAGATCGAGACCTACATCGCCTTTTCCACGCGCACGCAGGCTGAAGCGTTCGAGACCTACTTGAAATCTGGTTCGGGCCATGCCTTCGCTCGTAAGCGGCTTTGGCCGACGTGAGAGGCGAGCAGCCCGTGGCAGTCTCTCGACCGCATCAATGAATCAGGTCCCTAACCAGGGAACGAACACAGCCGCTAATCACAGGTCAGGGAGGTCCGCATGAGCCGCGAAACGGACGACCTCACCGACGCTGCGGAACCCGAAGAAGACCTCGAAGACCTGGCGCTCGAGGACGACTACGCGCTCAACCCCGAATTCGTCTCCGACGTGGCCGATGCCCTCGACCGCGGCGACGCTGAGCGACTGCGCGAGCTGCTGAGCGCCCTGCATCCGGCCGACGTGGCCGACCTGATGGGCTTCCTCTCGGCCGACGCGCGCGAAGAGCTCGTCCCGCACCTCGATCCCGAGACCCTGGCCGAGATCATCTCCGAGCTGGACAGCGAGATCCGCGAGGAGGTGCTGGAGCATGTGCCGTCCGCGACCCTCGCCAAGGCCATCGGCGAGATGGAATCGGACGACGCCGCCGACGTCGTCGACGACCTGGAGGCCGACAAGCGCGCCGAGGTCATGGCCGCCATGCCCGAGACCGAGCGGGCGGCCATCGAGACCTCGCTCGCCTACGAGGACGAGACCGCCGGCCGCCTGATGCAGCGCGAGGTGGTGGCCGCGCCGCAGTTCTGGACCGTGGGCCAGGCCATCGACCACTTCCGGCGCGACGCGGACGATCTGCCCGAGCTGTTCTTCGACATCTACGTGGTCGACCCGACCTACAAGCCGGTCGGCGCCGTGCCGGTCAGCCTGCTGCTCCGCACCGGCCGCCAGACTCCGCTGGCCCAGATCATGGAGCCGGTGAACGAGATCGCCGTCGATCTCGACCAGGAAGAGGTCGCCTATATCTTCGACAAGTACCACCTGATCTCCGCGCCGGTGGTCGACGCCGCCGGGCGGCTGGTGGGCCAGATCACCGTCGACGACATCGTCGGCGTCGTCCAGGAGGAGGGCGAGGAGGACATCCTGGCCCTCGCCGGCGTGACCGACGCCGGACGCGACGCCGGCGTCATCGGCATCGTCCGCTCGCGCATCCCCTGGCTGATGATCAACACGGTCACCGCCGCGGTGGCGGCCAGCGTCATCGGCGCGTTCCAGGGCGAGATCGAGAAGCTGGTGATCCTGGCGGCGCTCTATCCGATTGTGGCGTCCCTCGGCGGCAACGCCGGCACCCAGACCCTGGCGGTCGCCGTCCGCGCCCTCGCCAGCCGCGAGCTGTCGGCCTTCAACGCGCGGCGCACGGTGCTCCGCGAGATTGCGGTGGGCCTGCTGAACGGTCTGGCCCTCGCAGCGGTCACCGGGGGAATCATCTTCGCGCTGTTCCACGACGTGCGCCTGTCGGCCGTCTTCGGCCTGGCGCTGGTGATCAACCTCTTCATGGCCTCGCTCGCGGGGTCGGTGGTTCCGCTGGCCCTGGAACGCTTCGGCCGCGACCCGGCCGTCTCGTCCTCGATCTTCGTGACCTTCGTCACCGACTTCACCGGCTTTTTCGCGTTCCTGGGACTCGCGGCAATAATCCTGCTGTAAGTGGCGTCAGGCTTGCGCTGGACGTCCCCAGGCGCCTGCCGCCTGTGCCGATTTGGGACGAATGGGAGCCATGCTCTCGCGCTACCGCGTCTCCCGGGCGGCCATCGAGCTGATCAAACGGTTCGAGGGCTACCGCCGAGCCTCCGCCCAGCTGCCCGATGGCCGCTGGACGATCGGCTATGGGCACACCCTGACCGCGCGCGAGGGGGCCGAAGTCTCGGAGGCCGACGCCGAGGCGCTGCTGGTCTACGACCTCATCGCCGTGCAGCACGCGGTGAACGAAAGCGTGCTGGCCCCCATCAGCCAGAACGAGTTCGACGCCCTCTGCAGCTTTGCGTTCAACATCGGCATCGACAACTTCCGCCGCAGCCAGGTGCTGAAGCGCCTCAACGCGGGCGCGGCCGTCCAGGCGGCCTGCGCCATGGAGCTGTGGCGTAAGGCGGACTTCGAGGGCGAGCGCATCGTCGTCGACGCCCTTGTGCGCCGGCGTGCGGCCGAGAAGGCGCTGTTCCTGACGCCGGCCGGCGACGCCTGGGTGCCGGCGCCGTCGCCCATGCTGCGGCCGGTGATCGACCTGGACGCGCTCGACCTCGTGCCCATGCGCCGCCCGGTCGGCCTGGAGACGTCGCTGGAGGGCGAGAAGGTCACGGTCCGCCGCGAGGAATTCCTGCCTGACGAGGCGCCGGCCGAGGTCGCGCCGCCGCCGCCCGCTGCGGTGACGATGGCCGCGGAGGCGGTGACGGGTCGTCTGGAGCGCCTCTTCCCCGACGCCGGCGAGGAGCCGGACCTGGAGGTCGAGGCGGAAGCCGCGCCGGCGCCTGAACAGGAGTTGCGGCCGCAGGCCGACTTCGGACCGCCGATCACGACCTCGTTCGACGGCGTCGAGCCGGAACCCGAGACCGGTCCGGAACCGCCCGTCGAGCCGGAACCCGAAGTCGCGCCTGCCGAGCCCCAGGCTGCTTTGGCCCCCGCGCCGCCGGCCGAGCCGGAGCCTTTGGAGATCGCCGCCGCCGTCACGCACGCCGCCGACGCGGAACTCGATATTCCGCGAACGCCCGTCGAGGACGAGGCGCCCGAGCCACCCAGCGCCGACGCGCTGTCAGAGACCCAGCCCTACGAGTTCATCCCCGCCCGCGCGCGGCCGGCGCCGAAGCCCAAGGAGCCCTCGGTCGTCTGGGACCTTCTGCTGTCGCTCCTGGGCCTCGCGTTCTTCGGATTCGGCGTCTTCTGGGGGTTGAGCACCACCGGCGTCGCCTCCGGTGGTCCGATCACGCCGATGATGGTGGCCTGGCCTGCGGGTCTGGCGGGCGTCGGCTTCTTCGTGGTGGCGGTCTATCGGCTGCTGCAGAGGCTGGGCCGCGAGGTCGAGCAGGACTGACGCGCCCTTCGCGACCCCGGCTGCGGCGTGCTAACCAGCCGCCATGATCCCGAACACCGGACCCAACCTCGAATTCGGCCTCGGCGAGTCGGCGGATATGATCCGCGACACGACCGCCAGGTTCGCCGCCGACCAGATCGCCCCGCTCGCCGCGGAGATCGACCAGACCAACACCTTCCCGCGCGACCTCTGGCCCCGGATGGGCGAGCTCGGCCTGCACGGCGTGACCGTCGAGGAGGAGTACGGCGGTCTCGGCCTCGGCTATCTTGAGCATGTGGTGGCGATGGAGGAGGTAAGCCGCGCCTCGGCGTCCGTCGGCCTGAGCTACGGCGCCCACTCGAACCTTTGCGTGAACCAGATCCGCCGCTGGGGGAACGAGGACCAGAAGCGCCGCTATCTTCCGAAGCTGATCAGCGGCGAGCACGTGGGTTCGCTGGCCATGAGCGAGGCCGGCTCGGGCTCGGACGTCGTCTCCATGCGCCTGAAGGCCGAGAAAAAGGGTGACCGCTACGTGCTGAACGGCACGAAGTTCTGGATCACCAACGCCCCGCACGCGGACACCCTGGTGGTCTACGCCAAGACCGCGCCCGAGGCGCATCAGCGCGGCATCACGGCCTTCCTGATCGAGAAGGACTTCAAGGGTTTCCGCGTTTCGCAGAAGCTGGACAAGATGGGCATGCGCGGCTCCGACACCGGCGAGCTGGTGTTCGAGGACTGCGAAGTCCCGGCCGAGAACGTCCTCGGTCCCGAGAACGGTGGCGTAGGCGTGCTGATGAGCGGCCTCGACTACGAACGCGCCGTGTTGTCGGGCGGGCCGCTCGGCATCATGCAGGCCTGTCTCGACGTGGTGCTGCCCTACGTGCGCGAACGCAAACAGTTCGGCCAGCCGATCGGGTCGTTCCAGCTGATGCAGGGCAAGGTGGCCGACATGTATGTCGCGCTGAATTCCGCCCGGGCCTACGTGTATGCTGTCGCCAAGGCCTGCGACGCGGGCATGACCACGCGATTCGATGCGGCAGGGGCGATCCTGATGGCGAGCGAGAACGCCGTGAAGGTGGCGCTGGAGGCGATCCAGGCGCTGGGCGGGGCCGGCTACACTCGGGAATATCCGGTGGAGCGGTTCCTTCGCGACGCGAAGCTCTACGACATCGGGGCGGGCACCAATGAGATTCGCCGCTTCCTGATCGGCCGCGAGCTGGTGGGCTGAGCGTGCGGTGGGGCGCGCTGAGCCTGTCTTGCCTCGCGCTGGCGGGCTGCGCGACGGCGCCGCTGGGCGGGAGCTGCCCTCCGGGCCATAGCGAGCTTCGCATGGCCCAGCTCTTCCTGATGGCGCCGGCTAGCAACGCCCCCTCGGACGAGGCGGTGCGCCGGTTCGTGGAACAGGAGGTGACGCCCCGCTTTCCGAAGGGCGTCACCGTCCTGGACGCCGGCGCGCCGGTGGTCGGTGGCGACGCGGTGTCGGTGCGCGGGGCGCCTAAGGTTCTGATGATCGCCTTGTCGGCCAAGGGCGACGCCTACCCTCGCATCGAGGCCGTCCGGTCCGCCTATCGCGCGCGTTTCGGACAGGGCTCGGTGGTGGTGCTGCCGCCGCCGTCCTGCGTCGCGCACTAGGGCTTCAGGACCGCTCCCAGGCCTTGCGAAGCAGCGCCTCCACCGACGCGTCGACGTCGGCGGGGGAGATGAGCCGGAGCTTCGCCTTCAGCCGCTCGCCCCAGCTTTCCGAGCCGCGCGCCTGCAGCCGCGGATCCTCGTCGGGGGCGACGGCCAGGCCCAGCAGCACGTGGCCACCCTTGACCGGCCGGGCCGCCGCCATCTGTACCCTGCGCGAGAAGGCCGTGAAGGATTTTCGCTGGCCGGTGGTGATGTCAGGCAGCTTGGCCACGGCCGCGGCGATCGCGTCCAGGACCGCCGCCGACCGGGGATCGCTCCACAGCGCCGCACGCAGTTTCTCGGGCTCGTCCCATCCCATGGCGGACGGAAAGGCCACAGACAGCACGTGCGCGGCGCGGTTCACGCCCAGCCCGTGATGCTCGCGCAGCCAGTCGGTGCGGGCCTTGGGGGTGTCGTGCGGACAGGTCCGGGCGATGGCGACCCAGGCTTCCAAGGTCTTGCCGGTGTCGCGTTCGAGGCTGGCCTCTACCGACGCGAACCACTTGCGCTGGCGTTCGGTGAGGTAGGGGCGGGCGCCTTCCGTCGACGATACATCCGCGCCCATCGTTCCGCCCTTGACCGCGATTTGCTACCCGTGGCGCATCGACCCCACGGAGTGCGTCATGAGCTTGGACGGGACCTACGACGACGGCAACATCTTCGCGAAGATCCTCCGGGGCGAGATGCCCTCGGCGCGGGTCTTCGAGGACGAGCACGTCTTCGCCTTCATGGATGTGTTTCCCCAATCCAAGGGCCACACGCTGGTGATCCCCAAGCACTCGGCGGCGCGCAACCTGCTAGAAGAGGAGCCCGAGCGCCTGTCGAACCTGATCCTGGGCGTGCAGCGCGTGGCCCGGGCGGTTCGCGCGGCGCTGAACCCGGACGGGCTGGTGGTGACCCAGTTCAACGGCGCGCCGGCCGGGCAGACCGTCTACCACCTCCACTTCCACATCATTCCCCGGTGGGACGGCGTCGCGCTGGGCCGCCACGCCGAGGGCGGCATGGCCGACATGGCCGAACTGAAGGACCTGGCGGCGCGGATCGCGGCGAAGATCAGCTAGCGGCGGGCGATAGGCCTCGCTGTATGCGTGCATATCTGTAGTTTGCAGCCGTCTGGGATTCGCCGATCCCGCGGGCAGTCGAGGTCGAGGCGTATCGTGCCGAGCGTTGAGCGGTTCAGGTGGCGGCGGAAGCCGGACATCCCGTGGTTCGAGTCCGACGAACTGGAGGACTACCTGGCCGGCTCGGCCTTCGATCCGGAGACCGAGACCTTCATCCGCGATCTGGCGCGCGATGGGGTTGCGGCGATCGACCTGGGTCCCGAGGCGCTCGCGGTCTGCGATCAGGCCGTCGCGGAGACGGAGGGCTACTTCGCCGATGGCGCGGGGCGGGTGCAGGACGCCTGGTACAGGAGCCCCGCTGTGCGCCGACTGGCGGACTGGCCACGGATTCGCCGTCTGCTGCGGCGGGCATACGGCCGTGACCCGTTCCCGTTCCAGACGCTGAACTTCCGGCAGGGCAGCCAGCAGCACATCCATTCCGACGCGATCCATTTCCACAGCGCGCCCGAGCGCTTCATGTGCGGGGTGTGGATCGCGCTCGAGGACGTGTCGGCCGACGCCGGGCCGCTGGTCTATCACCCGGGAAGCCACCGCCTGCCGGTGCTGACGATGCGCGGGGCAGGGGTGAACCACGACCAGCCGACGCACGAGGACTACGAGCGCAGCTATGTTCCGCGGTTCGCGGCCGAGATCGCTTCGGCGGACCTGCCGGTGGCGCACGCGACGATCCGCAAGGGATGGGCGTTGGTGTGGGCGGCGAACCTGGCCCACGGCGGCTCGCCCATCCGCAATCCCGACGCCACGCGCCGCAGCCTGGTGACGCACCACTACTTCGAGAACTGCGTCTATTACACGCCGATGCATTCGGACGTGGAGGCGGGCAGGCTGCACCTGCGGCTGCCGCCCAACATCCGCACCGGGCGGTGGGCCTGGCCGCGGCGGCGCGGCTGGCCGCTGAAGGTCGGCAGGGACCTGATCATGGCCGCGCTGCGCCGCGACCTGAACCGCAAGCCCCAGACGTTCTGAGTCCGGCCGAAGAATCCCAAGGGCCCAGATACGAAAAAGCCCCCGGCGGACCGGGGGCTTCCTCGTTTCGACGTCGACGCGGTCAGTCGACCGGCTCGGCCTCTTCGGCAGGGCTCTCCACCACGGGAGCGCCGGGCTCCCGCTCGTCGCCTTCGATCTCGAAGGCGAGCTTGCCGTCCTTGAGCACCACCCTGACGTGGCCGCCCTTGGCCAGCTTGCCGAACAGGATCTCGTCGGCCAGCGGCTTCTTGATGTTCTCCTGGATGACCCGGGCCAGCGGACGGGCGCCGTAGAGTTCGTCGAAGCCGTTCTTGGCCAGCCAGTCGGCCGCCTCGTCCGAGGTCTCGATCGTGACGTGCCGGTCCGCCAGCTGGGCTTCCAGCTGCATGACGAACTTCTGCACCACCTGCCGGATGATCTCGGGCGTCAGGGCGCGGAATTGCACGATGGCGTCGAGGCGGTTGCGGAACTCGGGGGTGAAGAGGCGCTTCAGGGCCTCGTCCACCTCGTCGTCGTGCTTGCCACGGCCGAAGCCGATCGTGTTGCGTTGGGCGTCCGACGCGCCGGCGTTGGTGGTCATGATGAGCACCACGTTCCGGAAGTCGATCTTCTTGCCGTTCGAGTCGGTCAGCTGCCCGTTGTCCATCACCTGCAGCAGGATGTTGAAGACGTCGGGGTGCGCCTTCTCGATCTCGTCCAGCAGGACGACGGAGTGCGGGTGCTGGTCGACCGCGTCGGTCAGCAGGCCGCCCTGGTCGAAGCCGACGTAGCCGGGAGGCGCGCCGATCAGGCGGCTGACCGTGTGGCGCTCCATGTACTCGGACATGTCGAACCGAAGCAGTTCGATGCCCAGGGTGGAGGCCAGCTGGCGCGCCGTCTCGGTCTTGCCGGTGCCGGTGGGACCCGAGAACAGGTAGCAGCCGATCGGCTTGTTGGCGTCGCGCAGGCCGGCCCGAGCCATCTTCATGGCCGCCGACAGGCTTTCGATCGCCGCCTCCTGGCCGTAGACCGCGCGCTTCAGGTCGCCCTCGAGCTGCTTCAGCGCCTCGGTGTCGGACTTGCTCACCGACTTCGGCGGGATGCGGGCGATCTTGGCGACGACCGCCTCGATCTCCTTCACGCCGATGGTCTTCTTCCGCTTGCCCTCGGGCAGCAGCATCTGGGAGGCGCCGGCCTCGTCGATGATGTCGATCGCCTTGTCCGGCAGCTTCCGGTCGGTGATGTACTTGGCCGAGAGCTCCACCGCCGACTTGATGGCGTCGCCTGTGTACCGGAGCTTGTGGAACTCCTCGTAGTAGGTCTTGAGGCCCTTGAGGATCTTGATCGTGTCCTCGATCGTGGGCTCGTTCACGTCGATCTTTTGGAAGCGCCGGACGAGGGCCCGGTCCTTCTCGAAGTGCTGGCGGAACTCCTTGTACGTCGTCGAGCCCATGCAGCGCAGCGTGCCAGAGGCCAGGGCCGGCTTCAGCAGATTGGAGGCGTCCATCGCCCCGCCGCTGGTGGCGCCGGCGCCGATCACGGTGTGGATCTCGTCGATGAAGAGCACCGCGTCCGGGTGGTTCTCCAGTTCCTTGACCACCTGCTTCACGCGCTCTTCGAAGTCGCCGCGGTAGCGGGTGCCCGCCAGCAGCGCGCCCATGTCGAGCGAGAAGATGGTCGAGTTGGCCAGGACTTCCGGCACCTGCTTGTTAACGATCTTGCGCGCCAGGCCTTCCGCGATCGCGGTCTTGCCGACGCCGGGATCGCCGACGAGCAGGGGGTTGTTCTTGGTCCTGCGGCACAGGATCTGGATGCAGCGCTCCACTTCCTGCAACCGGCCGATAAGGGGGTCGACCTTGCCCTGCTTGGCCTTCTCGTTGAGGTTCACGCAGTAGGCTTCGAGCGCCTCGCCGCCGGTCTTCACCTGCGGCTTCTCCTCGTCCTCGGAGCCCTTCACGGGCTTGGCTTCGGACACGCCGGCCTTCTTGGCGATGCCGTGCGCGATGTAGTTCACCGCGTCGTACCGCGTCATGTCCTGCTCCTGCAGGAAGTACGCGGCGTGGCTCTCGCGTTCGGAGAAGATGGCCACCAGCACGTTCGCGCCGGTCACCTCCTCGCGGCCCGAGGACTGCACGTGGATCACCGCACGCTGGATCACACGCTGGAAGCCGGCGGTCGGCTTCGCGTCCTCTCCGTCGTCGACGACAAGGGAGCGGAGCTCGTTGTCCACGTAGTTGGTGAGGGTCGTTCGCAGCGCCCCCATTTCGACGTCGCACGCGCGCATCACACCGGCGGCGTCCTCGTCGTCTATGAGGCTGAGCAGCAAGTGCTCCAGCGTCGCGTATTCATGTTTGCGCTGGTTCGCGTAGGCGACCGCGCGGTGCAGGGATTCTTCGAGCTGGCGAGAAAATGAAGGCAAGCGCCTTAGTCCTTCTCCATGGTGCACTGCAGCGGGTGCTGATGCCGCCGCGCCGTATCAACGACCTGGGCCACTTTTGTTTCCGCCACTTCGTACGTGAAGACCCCGCAGACGCCCACGCCATGTTGATGGACATGGAGCATTATGCGAGTCGCATCTTCGCGCGATTTATTGAAGAATTGCTCAAGTACGTAGACGACGAATTCCATCGGCGTGTAGTCGTCGTTGAGCAGAAGAACCCGGTACATCGACGGCTTCTGCGTCTTCGGCTTGGTCTGGGTGACCACTGCCGAGCGAACGCCGGCGTCAGCACCGCCTTCCTTTCGTTCGCTCATGTGCCGGTCTCCTGGCGCTGCCGTGATCGTAACCTGTCCGGGGATTAGATATGGAAGAAAGCGTCTTTTGGAAGGGTTGAATCGTCACGGCCCACAGACGTTGTACCCAATCTCGATTACCGCGCGGCTAAGACGCCGATAACCATGCGGCGCCTGTTTCTCAGGCGGCGCAGCGGCGGATTGTCCAGAGGACGGGCTCGCGCGCCTGGGCGACGCCTCGGGGGAGGGGCGATTCGGCCGCATAGACCCCGCTAGTCGTCGTCTCGCGCCGCCCGGCTGCGCAGGATGCGACCAGAGGTCACGGCCCCGGCGCCGAACTTCTCGCGGATCGCGTCGATCGATCGCTCGCTGGCCAGCGCCTTGCGTTCCTCCTCGGCGAAGAAGTCGGACGTGGCCTCCTGGCCCTCCACGAGGTCGGCGATGCCGATTCCGATGAGTCGCCAGGGACGGCCCGTGGCCTCGCGGGCCAGGAGCTCGCGGCCGACCTTGAACAGGGTGTGCGCCGTCTGAGTGGCCACAGGCAGCGTGCGCCGGCGGGTCACGATCCTGAAGTCGGTGGTCCGCAGCTTCAGCGTCACCACCCGACCCGCCACGCCGCCTGAGCGCGCCTGCCGCGCCACGCGGTCGCAGAGCGGCGCCAGGCGGTCTTCCAGGTCCTCCAGCCGCGAGAGGTCGTCATTGAAGGTGGTCTCGCAGCTGATGCCCTTGCGGGCCTCGTTGGGGTTCACCGATCGGGTGTCGCGGCCGTGCGCCAGGTCGTAGAGCCGCAGTCCATGCGCCCCCCATCGGTCGGCGAGCCACTTTCGGTCCGCGCGGGCGATGTCGCCCACGGTGCGGAATCCCGCCTTCTCGAGGCTGGCGACCATCGCCGGCCCCACCCCGGGCAGGATCTTCACCGGCCGGGGCGCGAGGAACGCCTGCGCCTCGTGGCCGATCACCGAGAAGCCCCGCGGCTTGTCGAGGTCGGAGGCGATCTTGGCCAGGAACTTGTTGGGGGCGAGCCCGATGGAGACCGTCAGGCCCGTCTCGGCCTCGATCCGCGCCTGCAGCCGCGCCAGGGTCAGCGCCGGCGCCGCGCCGTGTAGCCGTTCGGTGCCTGACAGGTCCATCCACGCCTCGTCCAGGCTGAGGTTCTGGATGAGCGGCGTCAGCTCGGCCGCCATTCCGAGGATGCGCCTGGACTCGGTCCGGTACTTCGTGAAGTCGGGCTTGATGACCACGGCCTCGGGGCAGGCCTTTAGCGCCTTGAACATCGGCATGGCCGAGCGGACGCCCGAGATCCGGGCGATATAGCAGCAGGTGGTGACGACGCCGCGCTTGCCGCCCCCCACGATCACCGGTCGGTCCCGCAGCTCGGGGCGGTCGCGCTTCTCGACGCTGGCGTAGAAGGCGTCGCAATCCATGTGGGCCATGGAGAGGCCGCCCAGCTCTTCGTGCGCCACGACGCGCGGCGAGCCGCAGGAAGGGCAGCGCCGCACGGCCTGGGCGCCGGTCCAGAAGCAATCGCGGCAGAGCGCCTTCATTCCAGCGGCCATAGCCAGGCGGCGCCGCGCACGCCCGAGGAGTCGCCGTGCAGCGCCTTGCGGATCGGCGTCTCGAAGACGTCCGAGAACACGTGCGGCGTGACGGCCGCCGGAAGGGTCTCGTACAGGCGCGCGATGTTCGACATGCCGCCGCCGAGGACGATCGCGTCCGGATCCAGGATGTCGACGATCACGGCGAGCCCTCTCGCCAGCCGGTCGGCGTAGAGGTCCAGCGCGGCGTGGTCGTCGGCGGCGGTCGCCTCCTCGGCCGACCGTCCCGCCTCGCGGGCGAAGCCGGTGCCGCTGAGCCACAGCTCCAGACAGTTCACCCGCCCGCACCAGCAGCGCACGCCCGGCAGCTCGCCGCTGCGGGGCCAGGGCAGGGGCGTGTGGCCCCACTCGCCGGCGATCAGATTGCGCCCTTCGACCAGCCGGCCATCCACGGCGATCCCGCCGCCGCATCCGGTGCCGATGATCACGGCGAAGACCACGCGAGCGTCTGCCGCGGCCCCATCGGTCGCCTCGGACAAGGCCAGGCAGTTGGCGTCGTTGGCGTAGCGCACAGGCCGTTCCAGCACCCGCGCCAGGTCGGCGGGGAATGGCCGGTCGTTGAGGACCGTGGAATTGGAGTTTCGCATCAGCCCGGTGACGGGCGAGGGCGAACCGGGCCCGCCCACCCCGATGCGCGCCGCGCGGACCCCGGCTTGACGCTCGGCCTCGGCGACGATTTCGCGGGTGGCGGCCAGCCGGTCCTCGTACGCCGCCGGTGTGGGGCCACGGACCCGCGCCTGGAAGCGGCCTTCGGCGTCGAGCGCCGCAGCCTCGATCTTGGTCCCGCCGAAGTCCACGCCGATCCGGATCATGGCGCCGACCTATACCTGATTTGTTCCCGAGGCCTCAGCGGCGCACAGCGGCCTCGATGGCTTCGCCCAGCTCGGCCCAGTCGTCGATGCGCGGATGGCGGTCCGAGCGAGGGGCGAGGGGCCGCAGCCGGAGGTCGGCCACGTGCTGGAAGGTCGAGGTGTCCGGCGCATGGTCGGCCACCGAATCGAGGTTCGGCAGCAGGTCGTCCACGAACGCGGTCGGGTGCCGTGTCTGAGCGACGAGGCCCGCGGCGATCGGGCCCTTCGGTCCGGAATTCAGCACCAGGGGATGCTCCAGGCCGTGCTTGCGCAGCCACTCGGTGCGCAGCCGCTCGGCGTCGGCGGGGGCGTTGGAGAGGATCAGGATCTCGGCGGTCCTGGCGAGCCGGTTCAGCGCGTCGATCGCGCCGGGGGCGGGTTCCAGGTTGTGGCAGTGACCGGCGAAGAACTCGTCGAACAGCTTCTTGCCTTCCAGGAGGTCCAGATGTTCGCGCGCGCCGGGGCGATAGATGTTCTGGAACAGGGCGAACCGGTCGATCCGCATCTCCAGGCCGCGATTCGCCAGGAAGTCGCCAAAGCCCTGCATGAACAGGCCCAGCACCTCGTCCACATCCACCAGCACGAGGGGGCGCTCGCGGGAAAGCCCCAGCGTTTCAAGGGTCGGGGCGGCGATGTTCGGAGGCTGAACCACGCGGTCTCCAGATGGGATAACGAAGTTTAAGGATATCGCAGCCGATAAGCACCGGCAGGGTGGGGAGGGCCGAGCACCGGCCGCGCCCCGAGGAGTGTCGGGTCCTGAATGGCGAAGAAGGTCCTCATCGTCGAGGATAACGAGCTGAACATGAAGCTCTTTCATGATCTGCTCGAAGCCCAGGGTTACGAAACCCTCGAGACCCGCGAGGGGCTCGCGGCGCTGTCTTTGGCGCGCCAGCACAAGCCCGACCTGATCCTGATGGATATCCAGCTGCCGGAGATCTCGGGCCTCGAGGTCACGAAGTGGCTGAAGGAAGACGAAGATCTGGCCCACATCCCGGTCGTCGCGGTCACCGCATTCGCCATGAAGGGCGACGAGGAGCGGATCCGCGAGGGCGGTTGCGAGGCCTACATCTCCAAGCCGATCTCGGTGACGCACTTCCTCGAAACGATCCGCCGGCTGCTGAACTAGCCATGTCCGCGCGCATCCTCGTCGTCGACGACATCGAATCGAACGTGCGCCTGCTCGAGGCCAAGCTGTCGGCCGAGTACTACGAGGTGCTGACCGCGTCCGATGGTCCCACCGCCCTGGCCATGGCCGCCGCCGAGCGTCCCGATATCGTGCTGCTCGACGTGATGATGCCCGGCATGGACGGTTTCCAGGTCTGCCGACGGCTCAAGGACGATCCCGAAACCCGCCACATCCCCGTGGTGCTGGTCACCGCGCTCGACGGCCGCGCCGACCGCGTGGCCGGACTCGAGGCCGGCGCGGACGACTTCCTGACCAAGCCCATCGACGACGTCATGCTGTTCGCCCGCGTGCGCAGCCTCACGCGCCTCAAGGCCGTGATCGACGAACTGCGCGACCGCGAGGCGTCCGGCCGCCGCATGGGCGTGATCGCCGGCGCGGCCTCGCGCCTGGGCGGCTCCGGCGGCCGCATCCTGATCGTGGACGACAACCTGCGCCAGGCCGAGCGGGTCTCGGGCGAGCTGGCGGTCGAGCACCGGCCGGTGGTGGAGAGCGAGCCCTACAAGGCCGTGCTGACCGCCCGCGGCCCCGTCGACCTGGTCATCGTCAACGCCAACGCCAAGGCCTTCGACGGCCTCCGCTTCGCCGCTCAGCTCCGTTCGGACGAGGCCACGCGCAACATCCCCATACTCGCCGTCGTCGACGTCGACGAGCGGCCGAAGACGGTCAAGGCGCTGGAGATCGGGGTGAACGACATCCTGGCCCGGCCCATCGACCCGGGCGAGCTGGCGGCGCGGGTGCGAACCCAGATCCGCCGCAAGCGCTATACCGACTACCTGCGTTCGAACCTCGACCATTCGCTGGAGCTGGCGGTCACCGACCAACTCACCGGCCTTCACAACCGCCGCTACATGGCCGGCCAGCTCGAGGCCCTGATGCGGCGCGCCTGCCAGGGCGGCGAGCCGGTTTCGGCCCTGGTGATCGACATCGACCACTTCAAGAAGGTCAACGACAGTTTCGGCCACGACGTGGGCGACGAGGTGCTGGCCGAGTTCGCCGTGCGCCTGGCCTCCAACGTCCGCGCCGTCGATCTTCCGGTCCGCCACGGGGGCGAGGAATTCGTCGTGGTCATGCCCGACACCGAGCTGGAGGACGCCCGTCGGATCGCCGAACGCATCCGCCTGCACGTGGCCGGCGCGCCGTTCCGGGTCATGGGCGGCGAGGAGCTCCTGTCGGTGACGATCTCCGTCGGCGTCGCCAGCAGCACGGGCGCGGGCGACAGCGCCAACGCGCTCCTGAAGCGGGCGGACGAGGCTGTCTATGAAGCCAAGTCCGGCGGCCGCAACCGGGTGATCGCCCGGGCGGCCTGAAGGCCTCCGTCCCGAATCAAAAACGCCCGGCGGTGAGGCCGGGCGTCTTCGGAAGTCAGCGGCGATACGCCTGCTTACTTGATCTTGCCTTCGCGGAATTCGACGTGCTTGCGCGCCACCGGGTCGTACTTCTTCAGCACGAGCTTGTCGGTCTTCGTGCGGGCGTTCTTCTTCGCCACGTAGAAGTAGCCGGTGTCGGCCGTCGAGTTCAGGCGGATCTTGATGGAGGCGGGCTTCGCCATGGCTCGAATCCTGGAAACAAATTGGCGGGGCCGAACGGATACGCACCGCTGGCGGGTGTTAGGAGGCGCGGAAAATACGAATCCGCGCCGCGAAGTCAATGGGGACTGTCGCGGTCCGGCTAGAGTTGCGTCGGCCGCATCCCCTGTTCGCGGTCCTTGTAGCGCAGGAACGGCTTGGGACGGCTCGGGTCGTCCATCCGCAGGGCCGCTTCCTTGATCATCATGCGGGTGACAGCGGGCAGGGGCAGGCCCATCGCCTCGTCGAAGTCGACCCAGGCGATTTCCTCAAGCTCCCCACAGTCCGCCTGGCGGTCCAGGCTAGTGAGGCGCTCGGCGTCGGCCATCAGGAACCAGGTGTCGAACCGCTTGGCCACCGCCGGCGGGGTGATCGCACGGGCGATCACGTCCAGCGCCTCCAGGTCGGGCAGGAAGCCCTGGGCGGCGAAGTCCTTCCACGGGCCAGTGGCGCGCGCCTCGCCGGGCCGGGCCAGCATCAGGCCGGCTTCCTCCCAGGTCTCGCGGATCGCCGCCAGCGCCAGCGCCCGTCCGCGGCCGACCGGCAGATGCTTGTCGAACAGGCCGCCCACCTCGGGACGCAGGTCGGTGGCGTAGGGGGCGCGGTAGTCCGCACGGTCGATCCGGCCGCCCGGGAACACCCAGCGGTCCGGCATGAAGCTGTGGCCGCCGTGTCGCTTGCCCATCAGCACCCGCGGCTTGGCCGCGTCTCTACGGATGATCATCACCGTGGCGGCGTTCTTGGGGCGCACGGCGCGCTGGCCGGGGACGCGGGGCGGCCCCTCGGGCTTGTGGACGATGGGTGGCTCGATCGACATGAAACAATTGTATGGGGGCTCGCCCCCGCGAGGAAAGGGCGCCGTGGCGGAAGGCCGCTACCGCTTCTTGCCGCCCATCTTCTTCTTCCGACCCGTGCGGATGCCCGGCGGCCGACCCGATGGGGGCCGCCGATCCCCGCGTCCACGCACGCCCAGGCGGGGGCGCGGCATGCTGGCGTCGGGCGGCGCCGGTTCGCTCAGCATCTCGAACAGCAGCCCGCCCGTGATGGGCGTGGCCTCGGCCAGCCGGACCCGCACGGTCATGCCCAGCGGCCAACGGGCCCCCGAGCGCTCGCCCACCAGGGCGTGGGCCCGGTCGTCATGGACGAAGAACTCGCCGCCCAGCCGGCTGACGGGCACGAGGCCGTCCGCTCCGGTGTCCGCCAGCCGCACGAAGAGGCCGAACCGCGTCACGCCGGTGATCCGCCCCTCGAACTCGGCGCCCACCCGGTCGGCGAGGAAGGCGGCGATGTAGCGGTCGGTGGCGTCGCGCTCGGCCGCCATGGCCCGGCGCTCGGCGAAGGTGATGATCTCTGCCGTGCCGGTCATCTGGCTGATGTCGCGCTCGGTCAGGCCGTCGCCGCCGAGGTTCAGCGCGGTGATCAGCGCCCGGTGGACGACCAGGTCGGCGTAGCGGCGGATCGGCGAGGTGAAGTGCGCGTACTTGGCCAGGTTGAGGCCATAGTGGCCGAGGTTGTCCGTGGAGTAGTGCGCCTGCATCTGGGTCCGCAGGACCACCTCGTTGATGATGTCGGCGTGCGGTCCCTCCCGCGTCTCCTCGAGCAGGCGATTGAAGCGCTCGGTGCGCGGCGCCTCGCCCTTGGTCCAGGGCAGGCCCAGGGTCGCGAGGAAGTCCACCAGCGCCTGGACCTTCTCCTGGCTGGGCTGGTCGTGGACGCGATAGATGAGGGGCGTGCGCTTCTGCTCCAGGGTCTCGGCGGCGCAGACGTTCGCCTGGATCATGAACTCCTCGATCAGGCTGTGCGCCTGCAGCGCCGCTCGCGGCAGGATCGAGTCGATCAGGCCCATCTCGTCGATGTGGATCTTCCGCTCCAGGCTGGAGATCGCCAGCGGCGAGCGGGCGTCGCGGCCCTTCTTGAGGCAGGCGTAGGCGGCCCAGAGCGGCTTCAGCACCGGTTCCAGCAGCGGGCCAGACTTCTCGTCGGGCCGGCCGTCGATGGCCGCCTGGGCCTGTTCGTAGGCCAGCTTGGCGGCCGAGCGCATCAGCCCGCGTACGAAGCGGTGCGAGCGCTTGCGGCCGTCGGCGCCGAACACCATCCGGACCGCGAGGCACGCGCGGTTCTCGCCCTCGCGCAGGCTGCAGAGGCCGTTCGACAGGCGCTCGGGCAGCATCGGCTCGACCCGGTCGGGGAAGTAGACGCTGTTGCCCTTGTCGCGGGCGATGCGGTCGAGCTCCGAATCCGGTCGCACATAGGCCGCCACGTCGGCGATGGCGACCCAGCAGACCCAGCCCCCGGGGTTCTTGGGGTCGTCGTCGGGATGAGCGTAGACCGCGTCGTCGTGGTCCCGCGCGTCCACCGGGTCGATGGTGATCAGCGGTATGTCCCGCAGGTCCTCCCGGTCCGCCAGCGTCGGGGGTTCGGCCGCCTCGGCCTCGGCCTCCGCCGCCTCGGAGAAGCCCGTCGGGATGCCGTGGGCGTGAATGGCGATGATGGAATAGGCTCGCGGATCGTCCTCGCGTCCGACGATCTCCAGCAGCTTTCCGCGCTTGGGGCCATAGCGCGGGCCGTGCGGCTCCACCTGGGCCAGAACCAGGTCGCCGTCGCGCACGTCCTCGCCCTCGGGCAGGACAAGGGTGTCTTTCGAGCGCCGGTCTACCGGCTCTACCCGGACCTCCCGGCGGACCTTGCGGACCACGCCCAGGATCCGGTGAGCGCTCTGGCCGAGGCGCTTGATGAGGCGCGCCTCGAACTCGCCGCTCTCCAGCCGCACGAAGCGCACCAGCACGCGGTCGCCCAGGCCCGGCGCCGGACCCCTCGCGTCTCCGCCGGGCGAGAGGGGCACGAGCGGGGCGTCCTCGCCGCGCGTCAGCCGCACCAGCAGGTCGCCGTCCGCGTCGCGCTCGACCACGTCGGCCACGCCCACCTCGGGCAGCGCCCCGGCCTCGGCAAATCCCCGTCGGCCGCGCCGGCTCAGCGATCCGTCCTCCTGAAGCGTGGAGAGCATCTCGCGCAGCGCGCGGCGGTCGCCACCCTTGAGGCCGAAGGCGCGGGCGATCGCCGCCTTGTCGGTCTCACCGCTCTCGCGGATGAACTTCAGCAGGGTGTCGCGGTCGGGGAGGCCCTGAGGAATTCGGGCGGGCTTGGGCTTCTTGGGTCGGGCCATTGAGGGTGCTTAGCATCTTTGCAGCCCAAGCGGGCCACGAGATAGTCTTCCGGCATGCTGCTGAAGCGTCCCATCCTAGACGCCATCAAAGCCGGCGACATCCGCTTGGTGTTTCGGCGCTGGCGACGTCCCTCGGTCCGTAGCGGAGGCACGTTGAACACCGCCATCGGCCAACTGGCGATCGACGAAGTCGCAGCGGTGGATCCCGCCGCGATCACCGATCTCGAAGCCCGCGCCGCCGGCTATCCCTCGCTGGCGGCGCTGCGCGCCGATCTGGGTCAGGGGGAGGGGACAGTCTATCGGGTCCGGGCGCGCTACCTCGGCGCCGACCCTCGCGCCGCGCTGCGAGTCGATCCAGACCTCACCGGCGTGTTGGAGCGCCTTCGGCGGCTCGACGCGCGCGAGCCATGGACGCGCGCCGTCCTCGACGTGATCGCCGCGCATCCGGGGCGACGCGCTGCCGATCTCGCCGCCATGCTGGGCGCCGAGACCCTGGCCTTCAAGCTGAATGTCCGAAAGCTGAAGGCGCTCGGCCTGACCGAGAGCCTCGAGGTGGGTTATCGACTGTCGCCGCGGGGCGAGGCGGCAAGGAATTCGATCATCGCCGGATAGGCCTTGCGGTCCTGGATCATGAACAGGTGGCCGCCTTCGAACCACTGCAGTTCTGCCCCGGGAATGCGGCGGGCCATCTTCTCCTGCGTCTCTGGCAGAGCGATTCCGTCGTAGCGTCCGGCGGCGATCAGCACGGGGCAGGCGATCTGCGGTAGGCGATCCCAGGTGTCGTGCGCGGCCCGCGCCTCGAGCTGCCGGTGGGCTCCCGCGGCGCGGCCAGGCTCGTCGGCAAAGGGGTCGGCGGACGACAGTTCCACCAGCTTCTCATAGTCGGCGGGGTGGGCGGCGGCCCAGGCCGCGTCGCGGCGCACGTCGCTGATCGGGATCATGTGCCGGGCCCGCGCCTCGCCCTTCAGGTGCTCGATCTCGTGGAAGGGGAACGAGGCGCCGCCCGCGCCGCCGGGCGAGGTGCAGGCCAGCACGAGCCGCTTCACCTTGTCGGGATGCCGCAGCACCAGTTCCTGAGCGACCATGCCGCCGAATGAGACCCCGATCACCAGGGCCTGATCCCATCCGACATGGTCCAGCAGCGCCGCGGCGTCGTCGGCGTACTGCGCCATGGAGTAGGGGACGTCGGGCTTGTCGCTCCGGCCCAGCCCGCGCTGGTCATAGGCCAGCAGGTCGAACGCCCTTGCGAGGGGCGAAGCGAAGACGTTGGGCTGAACCCGCAGGTCCCCGCCGGTGCCGGAGATGAACAGCAGGGGCGGGCCGTCGCCGGCGCGCTCGAAATAGAGGTTCAGGCCGTTGATCTGCGCATGGGGCATGGCGCGGAGCCTAGCGGCGTCGTCGGGGGACGCCAGCATCTTCCGCGCATCCGTGACCGGCGTCACGCCATCCGTGCGTCCGGTCGTCCCATGCTGGCGGCGCGGATCGCGACAGGCATCCGCTCTGGAGGAATTCCAATGCAAGACGACAAGGCGCTAGCCGCCGCTGCGGCCGATATCGAAACCGCCCTCGCACCCCAGATCACCGAAGGTCTCTTCGACCCGAAGGAGCTGTGCAAGCTCTACCAGAAGGTCAAAGGGCCGCTGAACGTGGTTCTTCCCTGGATTGAGAAGATCCCGGTCTACGGCAAGGCGGCGGCGTCGGCGATCCGACTGCTGATGCAGATCGCCGACAACCTCTGCCCAGCCTGAGGCCTAGAAGGGCGCCTCGTCGTCGCCGATGTCGTCGGCGGGCGCCTTGGCCGCCGTTTTCGGAGCGGTCTTCTTGGCGGCGGTCTTCTTGGCCGCCGGCTTCTTAGCCGCCTTGGCCTTGGGCTCGGCCTTCGCCTTGGCGGCCTTCGCCGGCTTCTTCTTGCCGCCGCCTTTGGCCTCGCGCTCCGCGATCAGGGCTACGGCCTGTTCCAGCGTCACCGACAGCGGGTCGGCGCCGCGTGGCACGTTGGCGTTGGTCGAGCCGTGCTTGATGTAAGGGCCGTACCGGCCCGACAGGACGCGGATCGGCTGGCCGTCCACGGGATGGGCGCCGAGGTCCTTCAGCGCCGCGGCCTCGCCGCCGCGCCGGCCCGCGCGCTTGGTGGCGATCAGGTCGACGGCGCGGTTCACGCCCACCTCGAAGACCTCGTCCACCGACGGCAGGTTCGCATAGGTCCCGTCGTGCTGCACGAACGGCCCGAAGCGGCCGATGCCGGCCAGGATCGGCTTGCCGTCCTCGGGGTGCTTGCCGACCTCGCGGGGCAGGCGCAGCAGGCGCAGGCCCTTCTCGAGGTCCATATCGGGCGCGCTCCAGCCCTTGGGCAGGCTGGCGCGCTTGGGCTTCTCGCCTTCGCCCAGCTGTACGTAGGGTCCGAAGCGGCCGGACTTCAGGAAAACGGTCTCGCCCGTCACCGGATCGACGCCCAGCTCGCGGTCGCCGGCGGCGGCCTCGTCGCCGTCCTCGGCCACGGTCAGCGGGCGGGTGTGCCGGCACTCAGGGTAGTTCGAGCAGCCCAGGAAGGGGCCGAACCGGCTCGACTTCAGGCCCATGCGACCGGTGTTGCACACCGGGCAGGCGCGCGGGTCGGAGCCGTCGGGCTTCTCCGGGAAGAGATGCGGGCCAAGGGTGGTGTCCAGCGCGGTGAGCACGTCGCTCATCCGCAGCTCGCCCATTTCGCCGATCTTCCGGTTGAAGTCCTCCCAGAACTCGCGGAGCAGGACCTTCCAGTCCAGCTCGCCGGCCGAGACGAGGTCGAGGCGCCCTTCGAGGTCGGCGGTGAAGTCGTACTCGACGTAGCGGCCGAAGAACTCCTCCAGGAACCCGATCAGCAGGCGGCCCTTGTCCTCGGGCACGAACCGCTGTTTCTCCATCCGCACATAGGCGCGGTCGCGCAGCACGGTCAGGATCGAGGCGTAGGTCGAGGGCCGGCCGATGCCGAGCTCCTCCATCTTCTTCACCAGGCTGGCTTCGGAATAGCGTGGCGGCGGCTCGGTGAAGTGCTGGTCGGCCTTGGCCGAGCGCACCTTGGCCTCGGCGCCTTCCGAGACCTGGGGCAGGCGGCCGCCTTCCTCGTCCTCGGGATCGTCCTGGCCTTCCTCGTAGACGGCGAGATAGCCGGGGAAGGTCACCACCTGGCCGGTGGCGCGCAGGCCGGTCTTCCCGTCCGAAGATTCCAGGTCGATCGTGGTGCGCTCGATCCTGGCGCTCTCCATCTGGGAGGCGATCATCCGCTTCCAGATCAGCTCGTAGAGCCGGCCGAGGTCGCCCTCCAGGCGCAGCTTGCCCGGGTTGCGGGCCAGACTGGTCGGGCGGATGGCCTCGTGGGCCTCCTGGGCGTTCTTGGCCTTGGTCGAATAGAAGCGCGGCTTCTCCGGCACGTAGTCCTTGCCGTAGAGGCCGCCGATCACGGCGCGCGCCTCGTCCAGCGCCTCGGGCGCGGTCTGCACCCCGTCGGTCCGCATGTAGGTGATCAGGCCGACGGTCTCGCCGCCGATATCGACCCCCTCGTACAGCTTCTGCGCCGTCTGCATCGTGCGCTGGGCGTTGAAGCCCAGCTTGCGGGCCGCTTCCTGCTGCAGGCTCGAGGTGGTGAAAGGCGGGGGCGGCGAGCGGCGGCCGGGCTTGCGCTCCAGGGCCGAGACCTTGAACGTCGCAGCCTTCACCGCGTCTCGCGCGGCGAAGGCGCTAGTCTCGTTGGCCAGGTCGAACTTGGTCAGGCGCTTGCCGTCGTGCTTCACGAGGCGCGCGGTGAACGGGTCGCTGTTCGCCGAAACCTCGGCTTCGACGGTCCAGTATTCCTGGGTCTTGAACCGCTCGATCTCGATCTCGCGGTCGACGATGACGCGCAGGGCCACCGACTGCACCCGGCCGGCCGACTTGGCGCCGGGCAGCTTGCGCCACAGCACCGGCGAGAGCGTGAAGCCGACGAGGTAGTCCAGGGCGCGGCGGGCGAGGTAGGCCTCGACCAGTTCCATGTCGAGGTCGCGCGGATTGGCCATCGCCTCGGTGACCGCGCTCTTGGTGATGGCGTTGAACACCACCCGCTGGACGTTGGCGCCCTTGAGGGCCCGCTTCTTCTGCAGCACCTCCAGCACATGCCACGAGATGGCCTCGCCCTCGCGGTCGGGGTCGGTGGCGAGGATCAGGCGGTCGGCGCCCTTGGCCGCGTCGGCGATCTCGGCCAGGCGCTTGGCCGCCTTGCCGTCGACTTCCCACGACATGTCGAAGTCTTCGTCGGGGCGCACCGAGCCGTCCTTGGGCGGCAGGTCGCGGACGTGGCCGTACGAGGCCAGCACCTTGAAGTCCGGGCCCAGGTATTTGTTGATGGTCTTGGCCTTGGCCGGGCTCTCGACGATGACGAGGTTCATAAGGTGCGGTCTGGTCCCAAAGAGCGCGGAAGCTGGGGCGGGCAGGCGGGGCTGTCAACGGGCCGGATTCGCGCAGACCGCGCGAGCCCCTAAAGGGGCTCACCCCTTGGCGACCATTCCGCCGGGCAGGAGTTCCGCCCGTCCGGCGAGCGCCAGCTCCATCAGGGCGGCGAAGACAGCGGGCGCCGGAGCTCCTGCGGCGCGCACCAGCTCGTCGCGCGAGACGGGCGTCGGGGACAGGAGATCGGCCAGGCGTTCGCGCAAGGCGTCGTCGGGCTCGCCCGGGGCGTCGCGGAAGGGTGTGGGTTCGGGCTCCCGGAAGCCGCCCAGGCCCTCGATGGCCCGCAGCACGTCCTCGGCGCTCTCGCAGATCGCCGCGCCCTGGCGGATCAGGTCGTTGGTTCCCTTGGCGCGCGGGTCGAGCGGTGAGCCCGGCACGGCCAGCACCTCGCGGCCCTGCTCGTTGGCGAGGCGCGCGGTGATCAGCGATCCCGACCGCAGCTCCGCCTCCACCACCACCACGGCGCGCGAGAGTCCGGCGATGATCCGGTTGCGGCGGGGGAAGTCGCGAGCGACCGCCGTGCGACCGGGCTCGTTCTCCGAAACGACGCAGCCCTGCTCGACGATCCGCGCGTAGAGGTCACGGTGCTCGGGCGGATAGACGTCGTCGATCCCGCCCCCGAGGACCGCGACCGTTCCAGTGGGCAGGCTTCCCTCGTGGGCCGCGCCGTCGATGCCGCGCGCCAGGCCCGAGACGACCACGCAGCCGGCCGCGCCCAGTTCGGCGGCCAGGCCCCGGGCGAACCGCTGGCCGGCCGCGGAGGCCACGCGGGCGCCGACGATGGCTACCGTCCGGCGGTCCAGCAGGCCGGCGTCGCCGCGCACCCAGATCAGCGGCGGCGGCGGGTCCAGCGCCGCCAGGGCCTGTGGAAAGTCGGGCTCGCAGGCGCAGATCAGCCGGGCGCCCAGGGCCGCGCCGTCGGCGAGCTCCCGGTCGGCCTCGGCCTCGCTGGGCACCTTTAGCGAGGCCATGCGCCCACCGCGCCGGGCCAAGTCGGGAAGGGCGGCGAGGGCCAGGGCTGGCTCGCCGTAGCGGCTGAGCAGTTGGTCGAAGGTGACCGGTCCGACGTTCTCGGTGCGGGCCAGCCGCAGCCAGTCGCGCCGCTGGACGTCGGAAAGTTGGCGGAGGATCACTCCGCCGCGCCCTCGGGATTCTTGCCGCTACCGATCCGCGGCTCCTCGCCCTTTAGCAGGCGGCGGATATTGGGCGCGTGACGGACGTAGACGAGCAGCGCCATGAACAGCGCCAGCAGCGCGATGGCGTGCGGGCGGCCGATCAGCAGCGCCGCGGCCGGCGCGATCGCCACCGCCACAAGGGCGGCGAGCGAGGAGATGCGGAACAGCGCCGCGGTGATCAGCCAGGCCGCCCCCGCCACGATCCCGACGGGCCACGCTGCGGCCAGCAGGGTGCCGAAGAAGGTCGCCACGCCCTTGCCGCCCTTGAAGCCCAGCCACACCGGGAACAGGTGGCCGAGGAAGGCCGAACCGGCCGCAAGGGCCACGACGACGGCCTGCCGCTCGGCAGGCGCGTCGCGGGTGGCGAGCCAGGCCAGCAGTACGGCCAGCGCGCCCTTGCCGCCGTCACCGAGCAGGGTGAGCAGGGCCAGGCCCTTCTTGCCGCTCCGCAGGACGTTGGTCGCCCCGATGTTGCCCGAACCGATTGCGCGTGGGTCGCCGGCCCCGGCGGCGCGCATCACCAGGACCCCGAACGGGATCGCCCCCAGGAGATAACCGCCGGCGATGGCGATGGAAAAGAGAATGAGACTGTCGGACATGGCGCTCCCCGCGGAGTGCGAGTCCTAGCGCGTCGCGCGGGCGCTCGTGAAGGGGATGTTGCGCGGGGTACAGCCGAAGCGTGTGGCCGCCGGGTGCGATCAAGTATAGTTGCGAATAGCGGAAATGAAGTATTTTGCTTGCGGGATATACATTCAATCGTTCGTGTACGAACGATAATCTATGCAGTCATCTATACCCCAGAATGGGTGTCGGGCTGACGTGCAATTCAGTCCTGGTTAATACCCTCACGCGAAATCTCCGTTCGCATATCGCGTTTCTCGTCCGTATGGGCGGTCGACCTGCGCGAATGGGGGATGAGTGATGAAGCTGTTTGGCGGCGCCGCCGGCGCCAGGAAGACCGAGGCGGCCTACGTCCGGAGCCTGGAAGGCATGGTTGCAGCGATTGAGCGCTCGCAGGCCGTGATCGAGTTCGAACTGGACGGCACGATCATCCGGGCGAACCGCAACTTCCTCGACACGCTGGGCTATTCGGAAAGCGAGGTCACCGGCCGCAAGCACGCGATGTTCGTCGATCCGCAGGAGGCGGGCAGCGCCGCCTACCGCGATTTCTGGGCCACTCTGAACCGCGGCGAGTTCGTGGCCCAGAAGTTCAGGCGCATCGGCAAGGGCGGCCGCGAAGTCTGGATCCAGGCCTCGTACAACCCCGTGCTGGACGAGACGGGCAAGCCGGTGAAGGTCGTGAAGTTCGCCTCCGACATCACCCAGGTGGAGCA
>JBKOYY010000079.1:0-13837 GCA_046725615.1 Pseudomonadota bacterium | reverse complement strand
GGCGGGAGCAGCAGCCGGGGCGGCAGCGGCGTCAGCCGCCGGAGCCGCGGCGGCGTCGGCGGCGGGAGCAGCCGGGGCGGCGGCCTCCTGAGCGAACGCCGGCGCACTCGCCATCAGCGCCATGGCGCCGAGGAGAGCGATGAAAGGAGTCTTCAGTTTGTTGTCGAACATCTGTCGCCAGTTCCTGGTTGGTCTAGCACGATTGGCCGGAGGGTCGTCGCGCGAGAGCGTCTCCACCCTAGTTGAAACAAGCCCGGCGCCCCTACCCGTTTTCACGGGCCGAAGCTCCAGAGGCGCTGTCGCGGCGCCCGACCCGTAACGCTGACTCCCGACAGGGATTTGGCGTTTCGAAGGGCGGACGGCCTTGAAGTCCCACGAGGAGACCCCAAAGTCTTACCGCTCTGTAAGACAAGCGGCCCGGACCCTTTGGCAACCCCTTGTCGAGGCGTCAAGGGGCAGAAGCTTCCCCTCCTCCGTCAAATTATTGACGCACGAGCACGGATTGTGCGCTGCACAAGCATGAAGCGTCTTGAGCCTGCGGATTCACCACCGTTCGTCGCACATTCATCCCGCAGCGCAGCATTTTCCCGTGAGCGGGTGCGTCACATTGGTATGGGAATTCGGGGGAAGGATGGTGCCTGGGGGCGGATTCGAACCACCGACACGCGGATTTTCAATCCGCTGCTCTACCAACTGAGCTACCCAGGCTTGGGTCCCGCCGCGCGGGAGCCGCGTCTATAAAAGAGCGGATCGCCGAAGTCCAGCGAGGCGCGGCGAGGAAATTTCGAGGGCTCACTCGTCCCCGGAATCCTCCCGGAACGCGCCCTCTTCCTCATCGCCCGGGACCGCGTAGGCCCCTGACAGCCAGCGCTGCAGATCGACGTCAGCGCAGCGCTTCGAACAGAACGGCCGGTACTCGGCGACTGTCGGCTTGCCGCAGATCGGACAACCGGCCCGGCTCACGTGGCCACCACATCGAAGCGATCGCGAAGGCAGCCAGGGTCCGGGCTGATGGAAAACCGCGCGCCGACCTGCTGCGCGAGCTTGACGCCCAGCGGCTCGGCCACGGCGGCCACGGCCGGCGCACAGCGCGCGACCAGCCGGGCTCCGGGCTGGGCGCGGGCCTCGTCCTCGAGGCGCCGGATCAGACGTTGAGCCAGGGTGCGATCGCTCAAGGCGCCGTCAGGGCGCAGAAGCTTCTCGTGCAACGGCGCCGTCCGTCTGGGGATGGAAAGCTCCATCGTGCCGAACCGCCCCACCGGGCCGATCGCGACTCCGGGATTGTCCGGGCCGAACGCGAGGCGCGCTGCTGCGAGCAGCGCCGTGCCGTCGTGCCCGCGGCCAGCCAGGTCGAGGACCACGATTCCGCCCAGGCCTTTCAGGCGCAGCAGCCGGGCCGCCTCGCCGAGCGCCGCCAGATTCGCCTGCCGCGTAACCCGCTTGGCGTCCTGCCCCTTGCGGTCTCCGACGTCGACGTCGATGGCCGTCAGCGCCCGCGTCGGCTCAATGGCGAGATCCCCGCCGCCGGGCAGCGGATGAATGGTCTCCAGGATCTCGGCCTCGGCCTCGTCGGCGACGGCCCTGGCTTCGGCGCCCTCCACCAGCGGCGCGTCGCGCACGATAGCGCGCAGGATGTCCGCCACGCCGGTGGCCGGCGCAATCAGGCGCGGCGCGCCCTCGCCCGGCCCGAGTTCGCGGGCGACGGCCAGCTTGTCACGACGCGGCTCGCTGCGGATCTCGACCTCCAGGCTTGCGCCGCGCACGGGGCGCGCATCGGGCTTGTAGGGCAAGATCGCCTCCAGGCCGTCCCCGAGATCCAGGAACGCCGTCGCGATCGCGGGTTCGACGTTGGCGACGCGCGCGACCAGGCGGGCGCCCAGCGCCGCTCGCGGGTCGTCGTCGTCGCGATGGAGGATCAGTCGCTCGGGGCGGTCGTCCAGGGTCACGACCCCGCGCGTCTCCCCGATCGAGCAGTCGATATAGAGTCTCCGCTCGCTCACGAGGCCCGCCATCCCTGCCCGCACAGCAGCGACGACACCTCATAGAGGGGCAGTCCGACCACACCGGAATAGGAGCCCTGCAGAGACGTCACGAAGGCGCCTGCGCGGCCTTGGATGGCATAGCCGCCTGCCTTGCCGATGCCTTCGCCCACGGCGACATAGGCGTCGATCTCCGTGGGGCTGAGGCGCTTGAAGTGGACCCGGCTCTCGACCAAGCGTGCGGCCTGGCCGGCGCCGGGCGCCGAGACCGCCACTCCGGTCAGCACCCGATGGGCGCGGCCCGACAGCAGGGCGAGGCATCGACGGACCTCGACCTCGTCCTCGCACTTGGGAAGCACCCGGCGGCCGACCGCCACCACCGTGTCGGCGGCGATCACGAAGGCCTCCGGATGCCGTCCGGCCACATGCGCCGCCTTGGCCTTGGCTAGGCGCAGCGCAAGCAGGCGCGGGGTCTCGTCGCGCAGGGGAGTCTCGTCCAGTTCCGCGGCGTCGATCGCGTCGGGCGTAAGGCCGATCTGGCTGAGCAGATCCAGCCGGCGGGGACTGGCGGAGGCCAGAATGAGGCGTTGAGTATTCAATGTACCAGGGGGGCCACGGGGGTCAGCGGACGCGGAAGGTGATGCGACCCTTGGTGAGGTCGTAGGGCGTCATTTCGACCAGCACCTTGTCTCCGGCCGAAACGCGGATGCGGTTCTTCCGCATCTTTCCGGCCGTGTGGGCGATGATCTCGTGGTCGTTCTCGAGCTTCACGCGGAAAGTGGCGTTCGGGAGGACTTCGCTCACCGTGCCTGGAAACTCCAACAGCTCTTCCTTCGCCATACAGGCTCCCTGCGATCCCTGGCGGTTTCGATTAAGGCGACGGCGCGTGCGGTCTGGCTGCGCGCCGCAATCTGCGCCTTGGAACATAGCGCATCGCGCTCGCCACCGTCGATGGGCGCCGCTCAGAGGCGGAAGCGTCGCCTTATCCGCTGGGCGAGACCGTCCCGCACCTGGCGATAGGCTTCCAGCCGATGCTCGCGAGACCCTTCCGTCAGCGTGGGATCGAGGGTGGGCCAGTACTCGATGGCCGCCGCCCGGCCTCGGGCCAGCTCCACGGCCCGGTGCTGGGCTTCGGGCGTGAGCGACACGACCAGGTCGAAGGAATCGTCCTCCAGCTCCGAGAAGGTCTTGCAGCGATGCCGGCCGATATCGGCGCCGATCTCCCTCATGACCTCGGCGGCGAGCGGATCGACCTCGATGTCGTCTACATCCGGGTCGAAGGCGGCGCGCTTGAGGCCGCAGCTGTCCACGAAGATGCGCGTGCCGGCGAGTTGCTTCAGCAGCCCCTCCGCCATCGGCGAACGCACCTGGTTGAAATTGCAGCAGAATAGCACGGCGTCAGGCAGCCGCTCCCCGGGACCCTCGGACATCCCGGGTCAGCCTCGCCAGTGCAGGGCGCAGATCAAGGTGAAGAGCCGGCGCGCGGTGTCCAGGTCGGTCTCGATCTTGCCGGAGAGGCGCGTGCGCAGCAGCTCCGAAGCTTCGTTGTGCAACCCGCGCCGCCCCATGTCCAAGGCCTCGATCTGCTGCGGCGTCGAGTTCCGGATGGCCTGGTAATAGCTGTCGCAGATCATGAAGTAGTCTTTGATCAGCGTGCGGAACGGCGAAAGCGACAGGATGTGGCGGCGCTCGTAGCTCGGCCCCCGGACGTCCAGCACCAGTCGATTCTCCAGGAGGCCCATGCGCAGGTCATAGGGCCCGCCGTCGGCGCCTTCGGGATGGAAATAGTTCTCCTCCAGCAGATCGAAGATGGCGATCTGCCGCTCCTGTTCCTGGTCGCGCGAAACCGCCGCGAGCGACTCTTCGTCGAGCTCGACGGATTGCAGCCGGTGGGTCTTCTTCGCGTCGTCGGCCATGGGTCGAGGCCGAGCTTTATTGCATACCGGGGGCGCTCGTCATCCCGCCGTGACATTCCGCGCGGCCGGATACGCAAAAACGCCCGGCGCACGAAGGCGCCGGGCGTCTGCACCGCACGGGTCAGGACCGTCAGTACGCGGCGTACCGATTTCCGGCCGGCCGCACGAAGTCGCCGCGAACATAGCCGACACCGACGCCGCCCTGTCCCACGAGGATCCAGTCGGTTCCACGGACCTGCGCCAGGGCCTGGAAGCGCTCGCCGGGCTGCAACCGGCCCACCCGCGCCGAGTTGGTGGTCGGGGCCGCGCGAAGATTCACGCCCGTCTCAGCCACGAAGGGATCGCCGATCTTGCGATAGCTCGCCGGGGAGATGTTGCTGCTCAGGCGATAGCCGTTGCGGGTGTAGACGCCGCTGTGCCGGGCCGAGCTCTTCTGCGCCTCGCAGCCGATGGCCGAGCCCGCAGCGGCGCCAACTGCGGCGCCGGCGATGGTTTCGCCGGTGGCGTGACGGCCACCCACCTTGTTGCCGATGAGGCCGCCCACGAGGCCGCCGATAACCGCACCGGCTTCCTGCTTGCCACCCGAGGCCGAACAGCTGGTCACGCCTGCGTTCGCCGTCGAGGCCGTTCCGACCGCCAGCGCGCCGGCGAGCACGGCCGCCAGGGTTCCGGCGCCGATCGTCTTGGTCATCGCGTTCCGCATCGTCGATTCTCCGTCCATTGCGTCCAGTCGATGGGCTGGAAATAGACGGGCCGGCCTGAACAGCCCCGGAGCTGCGCTGACAGAAACCGTTCAGGTACGCGGCGGCCGGCTCTGGGTCAGGCGGATCGCGGCGGATCGGGCGTGGGCCGGCAATCCTTCCGCCTCCGCCAAGGCGATCGTCGCGGGGGCCAGCGCCGCGAACGATTCGGCGTCGCACTTCACGATCGAGGTGCGCTTGAGGAAATCGTACAGCGACAAGCCCGACGAGAATCGGGCGGCGCGGCTGGTCGGCAGCACGTGATTCGAACCCGCCACATAGTCACCCACGGCTTCCGGCGCATGGCGCCCGAGGAAGATCGCTCCGGCATGCCGCACGCGGTCGGCGAGTCGCTCGGGATCGTCGAGGGCGAATTCCACGTGCTCCGGCGCGATCTCGTCCACCAGCCGCGGCGCTTCCTCCAGCGGCGCGATCACAACGGCCCCGTGGTCGCGCCAGGACGCTCGGGCATCCTCGCCCGTGCTCAGCGAGCCGAGCTGCGCCTCGACCGCCGCCTCCACCTGCTGCGCGAAGGCCTCGTCGTCGGTGATGAGAATCGACTGGGCCGAGGGGTCGTGCTCGGCCTGCGACAGCAGGTCGGCGGCGATCCATTCCGGATCGTTCCTGCCGTCCGCGACCACGACAATCTCAGATGGGCCGGCCAGCGCGTCGATCCCCACGACGCCATAGACGCGACGCTTGGCGGCGGTCACGAAGGCGTTGCCAGGCCCGACGATCTTGTCCACCGGCCGGATGGGGCCGGCGCCATAGGCCAGGGCCGCCACCGCCTGGGCGCCGCCCACGCGCCAGATCTCGGTCACCCCCGCGGCCTGCGCCGCGGCCAGCACCGCGGGCTGTAGCCGGCCAGGGGGCGTGACCATGGCGATCCGTTGGACCCCGGCCGCTGCGGCCGGCACCGCGTTCATGAGCACCGTCGAGGGATAGGCCGCCCGCCCGCCCGGCACATAAATCCCGACAGACTCCAGCGGCGTCCAGCGCCAGCCGAGTTCGACTCCGGCCGCATCGACGAACCGCTGGTCGGCCGGACGCTGACGCTCGTGATAGCTGCGGATGCGCGCGGCCGCGAATTCGATCGCCTGCAGGACTTCGGCCGGACAGGCGGCGGCGCCATCGGCGATCTCCTCGGCGCTGACCCGCATCGTCGCCTCGGTCAGCTCGACCCGGTCGAACTCCCGGGCATACCGCAGAAGCGCCGCAGCGCCCTCGGACCGCACGGCCGCCAGCACGTCGCGCACGATCGTGTCCACCTCTTCGGGCGTGTCGCGGCGCTCGGCCACGAAGGCGGAAAAGGCGGTGCGGAACCCTGGGTCGTCGAAGCGGAAACGTCGCATGGCGCGCTCTCTTAGCGGCGCAGGCCGCGTAAGGCCATGCCGCTCAGGTCTCGTGCGACGGTGTGCGTGGAGTCGGCCAGGGTTCTGAGACGTCGGCCAGCACCGCGTCGATGCATTCCACCTCCGCCCGCAGGTCGCCGCCACCGGCGAAGCTCAGGGTCAACACCCCGCCGGGGGCCGTACCCGGCTCGAAGGCGATCGCCAGTAATTCCACCACGGCGTCGGGGCGGTCGCGCCGGATCTTCCGCGCCTGGACCTGCATCACACCGCCCAGCTGCAACGCCGAGCGCACGCGCTGCTGCGACCCCGCTTCCCAGCGATACCGATTGAGCGCGACGGTCAGACGCCGGCGCTTCGGCTCGAAAACGATGTCTCGGACCTTGGCCACTGCGTCCTGCAGGGCGGCCGACAGCACGGCCAGGTCGTCGGCGTCTTCAGCCAGCAGCTGCAGCGGTCGCGGCTCCTGCATCGCTACTCCACTTCGGGCTCGACGCCCTCACCCTTCAGCCGGCGCACCTGGCCGCCGCAGGCGCCCAGCTTTTCCTCGAGGCGCTCGAAGCCGCGGTCCAGATGGTACACGCGATTGACGATCGTCTCGCCCCGCGCCGCGAGGCCGGCGATCACCAGGCTCACCGACGCGCGCAGGTCCGTGGCCATGACCTGGGCGCCTTCCAGCGCCGAAACGCCGCGCACCCGCGCCTCGCCGCCGTGGACCGCGATATCGGCCCCGAGACGCCCGAGCTCCGGCGCATGCATGAAACGGTTCTCGAAGATCGTCTCGCGGATCACGCTCTCGCCGTCCGCCAGCGTCATCAGCGCCATGAACTGGGCCTGCAGGTCGGTCGCGAAGCCCGGATACGGATCAGTGCTGATCTCGACGGCCTTCAGCCGGCCGCCGTTGCGCTTCACGGTCAGGCCGTCGTCGTGCGTTCGGACCTCGACCCCAGCCTCGATCATCTTGTCGATAAGGGCCTGGATGAAGTCGCTGCGGGTGCCAGTCAGGCGAACCTCACCCCCCGCCATGGCGGCCGCAAGGGCGTAGGTGCCGGTCTCGATCCGGTCAGGCAGCACGGCATGGGTGGTGCCCGACAGACGGCTCACGCCCTGGACCGTGATCGTCGACGTCCCGGCGCCGCTGACCTTGGCGCCCATCTTGTTGAGACAGTCGGCCAGGTCGGTGATCTCCGGTTCGCAGGCCGAATTCCGCATCACGGTCTCGCCCTCCGCAAGCACCGCGGCGAGCAGCGTATGCTCGGTGGCGCCCACCGAGACGAACGGGAACTCCACCTCGCCGCCCTTCAGGCCCCGAGGCGCCTGGGCGTAGACGTAGCCCTCGTGCAGGTCGATCTTTGCGCCGAGGGCTTCCAGCGCCTTGAGGTGCAGGTCCACGGGCCGCGCGCCGATGGTGCATCCCCCGGGAAGCGAGACCTTCGCCTGTCCGCTCCGCGCCAAAAGCGGACCCAGCACGTTGAACGAAGCGCGCATCTGGCGGACCAGGTCGTAGGGCGCAAAGCCACTGACGATCTCGCGCGTGGTGAGCAGCGTCTCGGCCCCGGCCGAGCCGTCCGATTCCTCGACCTCGGTTCCAAGGCGACGCAGCAGCTTGCCCAGGAAGCGGGTGTCCGCCAGCCGGGGCATGTTCGTCAGACGAAGGGGCTCGTCGGTGAGCAGGCTGGCGGCCATCAGCTTGATGGCCGAATTCTTGGCGCCGCTGATCGGGATTTCTCCCTCCAGCCGCGCGCCGCCGGTAATGGCGATGCGATCCAATAGTTGTCCCTACGAAGCACGCGCGGGCCGCGTTCCGCCGCGGCGCCTCAGCCGGTATCTAGCGCGGCGTCGCCTGACGCGCCAAGCGGTCAATCGGTGGAGGGCTTGTCGGGCTTCTGTGCAGGGGGATTGCCCCCCACGGCCTTGCGTCGCCGCAGGTTGGCCCGCAGCGCCTGCGCCAGCTTCGCCTCCCGCGCCTCGCTGGCGCCTTTGTCCTCAGCGTCATCCTTCGCCATGGCTCCGAGGTGCGGCGAGGCGTCCGGCGCGTCAAGCGCGTCAGGATCGATTTTGGGCTTCACGCCGCGCCCGGGTACCGCTATAGCGCCCGCCTTCGCCGCCGTAGCTCAGTGGTAGAGCGCATCCTTGGTAAGGCTGAGGTCGGCAGTTCAATCCTGCCCGGCGGCACCATCGGGAGGGTCCGGACATCGGTTCGGACCCTCCCGACCTTCCATGAAAACCATTCAATTGACCGCGGCTGCGGACCGGATTTCCGTCATCCGGCCATGGTCCGCCGCATGCTGATCGCACTGCTCACCATCTCCGCGCTGGCGTTTGCGCCCCAGGCGGGCGCGTTCCAGGCTGTCGAGCCTCCAGAGGGCTACATCCAGGAGGTCAGGCCCGTCGCTCGCGGGGTCTGGCTCCTCACTCAGCCGCGGTTTCAGGTGCAGCCGGCCGGCAACGTAACGCTGATCGAACAATCGGACGGGCTCGTTCTCGTCGACGCGGGCGGCTCCCCGGGCGCGGCCCGGCGTGTGATCGCGGAAGTCCGACGGCTCAGCGACAAGCCCGTGAAGGCCGTGGTGATCACGCACTGGCATGGCGACCACGCCCAGGGCCTCGCAGAGATTCTGAAGGCCTGGCCCCGTGCGAAGACCATCGCGACGCGCGCGACGCAGGCCCACCTCCGCGATCCCGGGACCATGAACACACCGGCATCGCCCGACGCGGCCGCCGACGCCGAGTTCCAGAAACAGGTCGCGCAATTCGCCGCGTATGCTCGTCGGATGGCCAGCGAGGCCGCCGATCCGCGCGAGCAGGCCGGCTGGTCGGCCAGCGAGCGCCTCTTCGTTCAGTATGGGCGCGACATGGTCGGTGCGACCACCCTGAGCACGGCCGAAGGCTTCGATGACCGTTTCGACATCACGGACCCGGATTCGCCCGTCGAGGTCCGGTTCCTTGGTCGCGCGAACACCGACGGCGACGCGGTGGTCTGGCTTCCGTCCCAGGAAGTGCTGATCACCGGCGATGTGGTGGTCGCGCCGTTTCCCTTCGGCTTCGGCAGCTATCCGGCCGAATGGCTTGAGACTCTGGACCGGCTGAAAGCCTATCGGTTCAGGACGCTGGTTCCCGGCCACGGCCCTCCCCAGCATGACCGCGCCTACGTCGAACGGCTCGCCGCGGCGATCGCGGACGTCAGGCGACAGGTCGGCCAGCAACCGCAAGGCGCCAGTCTCGACGAGGTCCGGGCGCGGTTCGACGCCACCGGCCACCTTCGCGGCTTCGCGGGCGACGACCCGTGGCTCCAGCGTTGGGTAAAGGACTACTGGATCGCGCCGATCCTGCGTTCGGCCTTCAAGGAGGCCAGGGGAGAACCCATTGTGCAGAGCCTCAAAGGCGACTAATTATACCCGGGCAATAAAACACGCCGCGCCAGGGCGTGGGGAAAATATGACGCCCCCATCGACATTCACCGCCTTCGTGGGACTGCGATCCGTCGCAGAAGGATCGATCCGTGACATCGCCGATGCGCTGGCGACATCGCGCACGGACACACCTCCGCTGATCTTCGAGGACGCAACGGGCGCTCCGGTCGAACTGGACCTCCGTCACGGCGCGGCCGCCGCCGTAGAGGACTATGCCCACCGCACAGCGCAGGCTGACAGGGAGGCGCCGCCCAGTCGTCAGGGACGAGGCCGGCCGCGCCTCGGAGTCGTCGCCCGCGAAGTCACCTTGCTTCCGAAACACTGGGACTGGCTCGCCGCCCAGCCTGGCGGCGCCTCCGCGGCCTTGAGGCGCCTGGTGGACGAAGCCAGCCGCATCGCGGCGCCTGCGGATCGGCTGCGGCAGGCCCGCGACGCCACCTATCGGGTGATGTCCGCCCTGGCCGGGGATCTGCCGGGCTTCGAAGCGGCCTCCCGGGCGCTGTTTCGCGGCGACTGGGAAGCCTTTGACACAGCGCTGTCCTCCTGGCCGTCAGACGTCGGCGACTATATCGGCCGGTTGGCGGCGGCAGCCCGGCCGGGGAGCACGGCCTAGGGGTGCGGCGGCGGGCTCCCGGCCTGCCCCTTGCAGTCGATGGTGAAGGTGAAGCTGGGTCCGACGCCGAGTCCGCCCTGATAGTGTCGGTCGCACTTGTCGAGGTGTTCCCCCAGCGCGCGCAGCACTGCGGCGTTGTCGCCTCGGCCTGGTCCGCCGACCACCGTCGACAGACCGCTGCAGCCGGAGAGACCGACCATGCCGGCCAAGCAGAGAATCCACCTCATCGTGCGCCCTCCAGTCCCAGCGCATAGCCCCCGCCCGGTCGCTTCGTCAGCACTTGGCGGCGCAGGCGCGGCGCGAACGAGATGTGAGTCCACGTCCCCTCTTCGATGAGTTGGTCGAAGGGGATCCCGGAGCCGGCGATCGCCCGGCAGACCGCTTTCGGCGCGCCGAAGCCGTAGCAGTTGAAGTCCACCGCGTGGCCATCGAGATGAGCGGACGTGCGCGCGCCGCCCACGGCCCGATTGACCGCCGGAGACCGGTAGCCGCTGGAAACCGTGATCACCCGGTCGCCTAGCAGGCTGCGCACCTCCTCCATCCGGGCGGCGGTCGCCCGCAGGGTCTCGACCACCGCGGCGGGCGGCGTGTTGTCGAGCTCGCGATGATGTGTGCACGCGAGCTCCTCCAGCGCGAAATGCGCCGTGAGCCTGGTCGTCATCTTCGTCTCCTTGGAATGTCAGCCGCGCGGCGAGTCGACCGCGGCCTGGACGGCGGCGGGGCGCGCGGCCTCCAGCTTTTCGAATCGGGTGGCGTTGGCGCTCCAGAGCTGCGCCAGCGCCCAGGCGAGCAGCGCGGCGGCGACACCCCAGGTACGGTTCTTCAGCCCCTCGACCGCCTGCAGAGTCGAGGCGGCGGTGGTCCGGATCTCGACCAGGCGCTCCTCGCAGCGGGCCTCGTGGTCGCTCAGGCGTTGTTCGAGCGCGGCCAGTCGTTCGGAGGGGGTGGTCATTTTGGGCCGCCCTCGAAACTGAGCGTGAATCCCTTCGTCTTCTGCGTGCCCTTCTCGCTGCTGGTCTGGTCCTTTTGCTCGCCGGCGAAGAGGCCGATGGGCAGGCCGTTCAGCATCGCCACGATCTGCTGCGCCGTGGTGATCGGCGCGGCGCGCTGCTGCTGGTCGATGCCCCGCAGCGTGGCGCCGATCTCGGCCTGGGTGGCGATGTTCGACCTTTGCGAGGCGTCGGCCGCCAGTTGCTGCTCCTGCGCCTTGGCGCCGAAACCGACCTTCTGCGCCCGGTCTTGCAGCGCCATCTGCGCATTGGCGATCCGGGCCTGGGTCGCACGCTCGGCGTCGCCGCTCGCTGCGCCCAGGGCGGTCTCCCAGGCCTTGGAACGCAGGCCCGACAGCGTTGAGGCCCTGCCGCGCGCGAGCTCGCCCTCGGTCATGCTCTGCGTCAGAGCCGCGCCCGAACCGCCGAACGCCCCGGCCCCGGCCAGGTCCAGCGCCTGCTGCGCCCGCACCTGACCTGCGTTGGCGTCGAAGTCCGCCGCCGAGGCGTCGACGACGTCCTTCAGGTAGGGGTTCACGTAGCGCCCCATGTAGTCATAGGCCTTGCCGCCCGAGGCGAAGGGCGTATCCGCCGTCATGAACGGCGACAGCCAGGAGGAGTCACCTCCGGACTGCGGCACGCCGACCGCCCCGCCGCCCCAGTTCGTCCGCCCCAGGTTCGCGGCCGACGCAGCGGCCTGGGTCTCCAGCGCATGGCTGGGCGCTGTCAGGCTCTGCGGATCCAGGTCGAACAGCTTCCCCACCCGCTCCGCCCCGCGTTGGATCGGAGAGGTGGCCCACTCCGGGACGATCGGGGTGGTCGTCGCATGCGAAGTCGAGTTGGAGGTGGTGGTCGTCTTGCTCTTGTTCGCAGAGCCGCCGATCTTGAGGCTCATTCAAAGCTCCTTTGCGATGATCCGCGCCAGCGGCGCATAGCCTTCGGGCGCCAGGGCCCGCTCCCAGCCGGGACGCCCGATCACGAGCGCCCGGCGACATCCGATGGACCTCGCCCACCGCTCCGCGGCGGGCCGCAGCCGCCCGACCAGCTCGGTCAGGTCACCGCCGGCCAGCCAGATCAGCAGGCGGCGTTCGCAAGGATCGTCCTCCACGAGCGTGACCATCGCGGCGCGCTCCCCCGGCCAGAACCTGGCCGCGCCGGCCGCCACCAGCGCGGCCACATCGGACAGCGCATGGGTGTGGCCCGCATGCGCCAGCGCGGCCTCCAGCCACGGCGCGCAGCGCCCCCAGTCGTCGGGGCTCAAAGCCGTCCCGCCGGAGCTACGTCGAAAATGGGCGCCCCGATCCGACATCCCGTCGGTGCGCTCTGCCCGGCGAACCGCACCCGGAACAGCCTTCCGCTCGCTAGGAAATCCGCTCGGGCCTCCCCCACGGCCAGCGCGGCCTGGACGGTCCTCTCCGGTCCTTGCGGATAGAACCGCGAGGTCAGCATCAGCGTGACCGGCCCCGCCTGGTCCTTGAAGTCCGGCCAGACGCCCCGCACCAGCAGGGTGGCGTCGGGATCCAGCTCGTAGTCGGCAGACTCGATGAACCAGGGGAATGCGCCGCCGTCGGCAGACCGGCCCTTCTCGTGCAGGAACACCGCGCCGTCGTAGGTCACGCCGATCGGATAGCTCGATGGCCCCGAGTCGACGAAAGCCGTCCGCGCCAGCACCCCCCGATGCCACGCGCCCGCGTCGGGTCCGCTGACCGACAGCGCCAGGTAACGGCTGTTCTCGTACCCGTCCCGACGGTCGGGATAGTCGAACCTCACCTCCGAGAACTCGGCGTTGGAGGAGGCGACGACCTTGTCGCCCTGGCTCGCCGCCAGCTCCTCGGCGAAGTCCCGCCGGATCGGACAGGCGATCGGCTCGGGCTGGCCGCCGGGGGCGTAGCTGTAGAACTGCCGGTCGGGGCTGACCCAGAACGCCGTCTGCCCGACCACCACCGCGGCGTTCGGGCCGATCAGGCCACAGTTTCGGCCCACGCGATCGAACCGCCACGGCTGGTTCAGGGCGCCCACGAACGTGCCGAGAAAGAGCGCATCGCCGGTCCAGACCAGCATCGAGGGGCCGCACATCCGCCCGGCCACGATCCGCCCGCCGCCGGTCAGCACATATTCACGGGCGGTCGAGCCGCTCGCCGCCGTGCTCCACTGGGTGTTGTTTCGGATCGAGGAGTGGCGGATGCAGAGCGGGTTGAAGGTTCCGGAGACCTCCTCGTTGCAGCCCAGCGCGAAGACCTGGTAGCCACCGTTCAGGGGCGCCACCAGCATGTAGGTCACCCGCGCCGGGGCGCCTGCCAGCGCCTGCGCCTTCAGGGCGGTGTCGTTCGTCCAGGCGAAGATGGTCTGGTTCCGGGGACTCGCCAGCAGGTGCTGGCCCCACGCGCCGAAGGACCACGTCAGGGGAAAGTAGTCGGACTCCGAGGGCAGCCCATAGCCGCCGACGCCGTAACCCCCCGTGCCGAAGCCCGCCGACCCTGCGCCGTCGATGGCGCCGGCGGTGAACCCGGCCGTGGGCGTCAGGTCGTACATCTCGCCGCCGCGCCAGAGCTCCAGCGTCGAATGGGTCCCGAAGGCGATGTTCAGCGTCCCGGCGTTGTCGGTCCAGGGGAACACGGCACGGCACACGCCGCTCAGCGACTCGCTCGTCAGCCGTTCCCAGCCGCCGATGGTCTCGGCGCGGCCGAGTCGGAACCGCACGTTGGAGCCGTCGGCCCACCGGCCTGCGCCGGCCAGGGTCGTGTCGTCGCCGTTCAGCCCCGGCGGCAGCTCGAGGGGAATCTTCATGTGAAACTCGCTGCTGGAATGGCCTGCCGGGCCGACGGCCCGGCGGCGCTT
>JBKOYY010000065.1:0-13908 GCA_046725615.1 Pseudomonadota bacterium | reverse complement strand
CCTTTGACCAGGTCACGAAGCGGTCCAGGTCCGAGAGCCCGCCGAACGAGACGGCACACCGATAGACGCCCCTATCAATCGCCGCGCCCGCAAGGGCCGCATAACCACCGTAGCTGGCGCCGACGATGCAGACGCGCGTGGGGTCGATCACGCCCTGCCCGGCCAGATGGCGCACACCATCCGACAGATCGGTCTGCATTTTCCGCCCCCACTGCCCATATCCCGCTGTCAGCAGTGGCTCTCCGAAACCGACTGACCCTCGGAAATTGACGCGAAGCACAGCGTACCCGCGGGAGGCCATGCCCTGCGCCCACCAGTCGAAGCCCGGTGCGTCACGCGCCGCCGGCCCACCGTGCGGAAAGACGATCAGCGGTAGCTTCTTTGGATCCCGATCGCGCGGCAGCGTCAGATAGCCTGAGAGCTCCAGCCCATCGGCGGCTTTGAAGCGGATAGCGCGGTCCTCTGCAATGTCAGCGGGCGTGAGGTCGTTGTATTCACCCCCCAGCCATGTGGCCCTGCGCGTCGCAAGGTCGACGATCGCGAAGGCTGGCCCATCGGTTGGCGAGTCGACCCGGACGGCGATCTTCCGGTGATCCTGAGACCAGGATTGAAGGGAAACGATCGCGCCCGGGAAGGCGGCTACCACGGCCTTCCAGACCCGCTCGTCCGTCGGATCGAGGAACACGTATCGCCCCTCGTCCCCAACGAGCGTGTAGTGCCCGATCAGTCGGCCGTCCTGGGGATCGAAAAGCGCGCCCTGGAGATCGGCCGTCGCGACCACTTTGCCGCTTGCTTCGGCATCCAGGCGGACCTCTTTCCACTCGATGCGCCCCTCGCCATTGCGTTCGGCGTAGAGCACGGCGTTCCCGTCCGGACCCAGGCCAATCAGGGAAGGCGGATCGAGTGGCGCGACCCTGGTCACTGCATCGCGCCAGCCCGAACCAGATCTGATGCGAAGCGTCCATCGCCCGCTGGCCTGCTCGTAGACCTCCTGAGCGACGGGCTCGCCGTCGGTTCCGACCACAAAGCGACGGGTGTCTTCGGAGCCGACCTCCGCAATATCGCTCGTCGCGTAGTTCAGACGGACACGGTAGAGCGCCAGCCGCCCCCGCCCGTTCACGAAGCGTATGCCGTGGACGTACACCTTAGGCTCGCCGCGGTGGAGTCGCACCGTGGGCGGCCCATAGATGGTGTTCATCCCGTTTTCGACGTCCCGCAGGAGCGGCGTCACCTTCCGTGTGCGGACATCCATCCGGAAGGCCATCATCCACTCGCGCTGCGTCGTCAGGACGTCGAACGGCGAGGCTGTGACGGTCGTGACGATGATGAGGTGGTCCGGACTCGCCCAGCGAATGAACCGGATCTTGGCCGCGCCCACCGCGGCGCGGACGGTGAGTTGGCGGCTCGCAAGCTCCTGCACCACGATGATCCGCTGCTCGCCATTCGTGACGACGAGAGCGACCTGATTGCCGTCAGGCGCCAGGGCGACGTCTTCGATGTTCGGCAGCGCACCATAGACCGATAGTGGTGCGGCCGATGCAGCGGACGAGAACACAAGTGCCGCTACCGACACGAGGGCCGCGCGAATATCTGTCCAGATCACGAACGCCCCCCGCCCCTACGCAATCCCAGATTGCCGTGGGCGGAGACGCGCCGCAATACGCTAAGGCGAAGCTAGTTCAGCTCTTCCTTCTTGAGCGGTTCGGCCGGGAGCGGGGCGACCGGGACGCCGTCTTCGACGAGTTCGCGGACCTCCTTGGGCGTCGCCTGGCCGTAGATGCCGCGGTCCTCGGCGCGACCTTCGTGGATCGCCCGGGCTTCCGAGGCGAAGGCGTCGCCGACGTCGTCGAAGTTCTCTTCCACGTGCCGGCGGATGCGGCCGGCCGCCTCCATCATCATCGCCTGCATCTTGGCGGGCGGCATCTCGCGGACGGTCTTCTTCGTACCGGTCACGGCCGGAGCCATGATCTGCTTGCGCACCATCTTGGAGGCGCACATCGGGCATTCGATCAAGCCGCGACCCTGCTGGTCGTCGAAGTCGGCCGACGACGAGAACCAGCCCTCGAATTCGTGTTCGTGCTCGCAGGTGAGAGCGTAGCGGATCATCGGCTTCGTCTAGGGGCCGGAGAAAGCCCGCGCATTGATCAAATTCGGGATCGCCGCCCGCGCCTTAGCGGACGCGGCGGGATCGATCTCGGCCAGAAGCACGCCCGGCTCGTCATGGTCAAGCTTTGCAATGACCTCGCCCCAGGGCTCCACCACCAGCGAGCGACCATAGGTGCCGCGCCCGTCCTCGTGGAAACCGCCCTGCGCGGCGGCCAGCACCCAGGCGCCGGTCTCGATGGCGCGGGCGCGCATCAGCACCTCCCAGTGCGCCTCGCCGGTCGGCCGGGTGAACGCCGCCGGGATGGTGATCGCCTGTGCGCCGGCCAGCGCCAGGGCCCGGTGTAGCGCCGGGAAGCGAAGGTCGTAGCAGATGGTGAGACCCATCCTCACGTCGTCGACATCCGCGACCACCGCCCGCTCGCCCGGCTCATAGGTGGCCGACTCCCGCGCCGTCTCGCCGGTCGGCAGGTCCACGTCGAACATGTGCAGCTTATCGTAGGTGGCGACGATCCCGCCGTCGGGCGCGATCAGCACCTGCCGGTTCGCCGCCTTGCGGTCCTCGCGCAGCACCAGCGCCGAGCCGACGTCGATCCAGACGCCGAGGTCGCGGGCCGCCTCGCGCAGCCCGTTCACCACAGGATCGTCGGCCAGCAGGGTGAGCTGCGGCAGCAGGGCCTCGCGATCCTTCTGCAGGATGTTCGTGCCTTCCGGCGTCAGGATAAACCGCGCGCCGCCAGCAGCGGCCTCGCGCACCAGGGGCAGTACGTGGGCCAGGGCAGCCGCATGCGTGGCGGGGGTGCGGGTCTGGACCAGGGCGACGCGAAGGCTGCTCATGCCGCCTCTAGATGCGCCTCACCCTGAGCTTGGCAAGCCCTTGGTGAGAAACGGCCACGCCTCAAGGGCTCTTTGCGCCAAGGGCCCGCGCCCGACGCCGTCCAGCATCACCAGACCATCGAGCGTTCCCAGCACCAGCGCGGCCAGTGCGGCGCGGTCCGCTCCCGGCGGCGCTTCCAGGCGCGCTTCGACCCAGGCGACAAAACCGTCCGCGATCTGGCCGGCCACGGAGGCGAAGGGAGCCTGCCCGCGCGCGGCCGCGGCGGAAATCTCCAGCCACAGGGCCATCACCGGTCGCATGTCCGGCCCCTGCAGGATGGACCAAAGCGCGGGCGCCAATTGCTCGGGGGGCTTGGGCTCCGGCGCGACGGTGGCGAGGCCCGCTTGCAGCCGGCCAGCGATGGTGCGGAGCGTGAGCGCGAGCACCTCTTCCTTGTCATCGAAATAGTACAGCAGCATGCGGTCGCTGATCCCAGCCGCCCTGGCCAATGGGCGCAGGCTCGCGCCCGCCAGTCCCTCGGCGAGTAGGTAGTCGGCCATCCTTTCCAGCGCCGCGGCCCGTCGGTCGTCCCGGATACTCATGCGCTCTTGTAGCATTCGCTACACGGCGCCAGTATGTAGCGATCGCTACAAAACAGGAGCCGGAGAATGGAGGCCACCCTCACCCGCAGCCAGGTTGTCCGAATGATCGCCTTCGGGATCGCCGTGTGGTTCATCGGGGCCATCATGGTCCGGTTCGCCCGGCAGTTCGACCTGTTGGGCGCGCTCATGCCGGTCACCTACCTCGCCACTCTACCGATCATGACGGTCACGGTGTGGCTGGGAAAACGCATCGGCGGCCTGCAGGGACCGCAGTACGTGTCGGGCGTAGCGTTGGCCACGGCGGCCGCGATCGCCTGCGACGGGCTGGTCATCCCGCTCTATCCCGCCCTCTATGGCGGGCCCGGCGAAGACCTCGCTCGCGGCGCGGCATGGATCCTGTTCGCTGGCGCGATGGGGTTCGTGGCGCCGCTCTGGAGCCTCGCCCGAGGCCATCGCTGAGGCGCGGCTTCAGGGGCTCACGCCGCCTGGAGCAGCGGGTCCAGCTTTCCGTCGCGCTCCAGCGCCATCATGTCGTCGCAGCCGCCGATATGGCGATCGCCGATGAAGATCTGCGGGAAGGTCATGCGGCCCGACCGCTGGACCATTTCCTGCTTCTTCTCGGGATCGAAGGCGGCCTCGATCTCAGTGAAGTCGACGCCCTTCTGCTCCAGCAGGCTCACGGCGCGGATGCAGTAGGGACAATAGGGCTTGGTATAGATGGTGACCTTGGGCATGGCGCTCCAACGGGCAAGGTGTCAGCAAAGCTTCATATGGTGAGTCCGGCGGCGGTCTGAACCCGGGCCACCACGGCCAAATCGACGCGGACGGCCCCAGCAGCCTTGAGCGCCCGCGCGCAGCCCTCGGCCGTGGCGCCGGTGGTCAGGACATCGTCGATCAGCAGGATGCGGAGCCCCTCGACCTGGCGGCGACCCGCGGCCGGGACCTCGAACGCTCCCGCCACGTTTCGCCGCCGGCCCGAGCCGGACTTGCCGCCCTGGGTGGCGGTGGCGCGGCGGCGGACCAGGGCGTCCGGCAGGTAGGGCGTCCCGGTCAGGGCGGCGAGCGGGCGCGCGATTTCGGCGGCCTGGTTGTAGCGCCGGCGCAGCAGGCGCAGCGGATGCAGGGGGACCGGCGCGATGGCGTCGGCCCCGTCGATCAGCTCGCGGGCGCTCCGCGACAGCCAGCGGGCGAACAGGGGCGCGAGATCCAGCCGGTCGGCGTGCTTGAGCTGCAGGATCGGCTCCCGCGAGGTTTCGTCGTAGAGGCACGCCGCCCGCGCCGCGTCGAACGCCCGCGGCTTGGCGAGGCAGGCCGCGCACCGGGCCCCGGGATCGTATTCGAAGGGCGTGCCGCAACCGTCGCAGACCGGCCCGTCGAGAAAGCGGATCCGGCTCCACGTTTCGGCCGAAAAGCCGCCCGCCATCGGGCGCGGGCCGCCGTCCAGCGCCTGGGGCGGGAACAACATGTCGAGCGCGCCGCGCCAGGCGGCCTGAAACCGGGGCTTCCAAGTCGCGGCGAATTCGCCATGTTCCGCGTCCATGTCGGCCCCATCCCCTTCGAGCCCGCCCAGGCTCTTCGACCGCGCCCTGCACCGCAAGCGCTTGGACCGGGCGGCCCGCGGCTATGCGAATGCCGACTTCCTCCAGCGCCGGGCGGCGGTCGACGTCGCCGAGCGCCTGGCGCCCATCATGCGCACCTTCCCCCTGGCCGTCGACCTCTCGGCGCGCGGCGGGGCGTTCCGGGAAGCTCTGGCCAAAGAGGCGCCGGGAAAAGTCGACCTGCTGATCGAGGCCGACCTCTCGCACCGGATGCTCTCCGGCCGTGGCGGGGTCCAGCTTGTGGCGGATGAGGAGCGCCTGCCCTTCGCCGGCTCGAGCCTCGATCTGATCGTCTCGACCCTGGGCCTGCATTGGACGAACGATGTCGTGGGCGCGCTGGTCCAGGCCCGCTTGGCGTTGAAGCCTGACGGCCTGTTCATCGGGGCCTTCCTGGGTGGCGTCACGCTGACCGAGCTGCGCCAGTCGCTCGTCGCCGCCGAGAGCGAGATCCTGGGCGGGGCCGGCAGCCGCGTCTCACCCTTCGCCGACGTGGCCGACGCCGCCGGCCTGCTGCAGCGGGCGGGGTTCGTGCAGCCGGTCGCCGACGTCGATACCGTCACCGTCACCTACGAGCATCCGCTGAAGCTGCTCTTCGACTTGCGCCAGATGGGCGAGACCAGCGTGCTCGCCGACCGCCACCCCAAGCCGCTCACCCGCCGCTTGTTGGAGCGGACGTCCGAGATCTACTTCCAGCGGTTCGCCACGGACGAGGGCCGCATCCCGGCGACCTTCGAGATCGTCACCCTCACCGGCTGGGCGCCGGCGACGCCGCAAGCTGCGCCATAAGCCTTTGTTCACTATGGGCCGCGACAGTCCGCCGCGGGGCTAGCCCGGCCGTTCCCGGCCAAGCTGGCGTTGGGGGGCGGATTCGTCAGGGGGAGTGTCTGACGTGCGCCCAAGGACTCTGCGTCGGTTGCTGACCGGCGCCATCGCCATCACGCTCGCAGGCTGCGCCACCAGCCCGGCGCCGACGCCGCAACGAGGCGGCGGGAACAGCATCGGCCTGGCCTACGTGGACGTGGGGCTGGCCGGTCAGGCGGCCGCCTTCGAGGCCTACACGCGTCGCGCGGCGGCGATCGACCCGGACTTCTCCGGTCCCGGCGAGATCGGCGAGCGACTGCGCACCGCCGCGGGCTACGAGCCGCGCCAGCTCGAGGCCAGCATGATCGCCTATGCCGCCATGGCGGCGATGCAGGAGCCGCGGTTCGTCCAGGTGGTCCGCGCAGGCGGTCGCGACCTGGGTCGGCGACTGGCTTACGATCCGGACAGCGCGGTCGCCCTGCCCGGCGGCCCGGCCGCGGCCGCCCGCGCCAACGCCGCGCTCGCCCGTCGCGGCGAGGCCCTGGCCAGCGCCGGAGCGCGCGTAAAGAAGACGTCCTACTCGATCCAGCATCAGGCGTGGTCGCGCGCCCGGGTGCCGAACGCACCGCAGCGACTGGCGGCCGTGAAATCGGCGGCGGGTTACCGCGCAGACCCCGGCGACCGGACCCGCCTGACGTCGGCGCTGGCGGATGGCGGTCGGCGGGGTGGTGGCAGCCCGGTGGTCAACCGGGCGGTGGCCGTCGCCGCCCTCACCATCCTTGGCCAGGACGGCCCCGCACGCAGCCTGATGACCGAACGCCGCAGCGGCCAGTGCCTGCGCACGGCCAAGCTCAACTTCCACCAATGCCTCGCAGCGTCGGGCGCCCACTACGAGGACATCTATTGCCTGGGGGTCCATGCCATGGCGGACCCCGGTCAGTGCGTCGTCGACGCCACCCGGACGGTGCGGCGGGCCAGCCTGGACTAGGGTCGCCAGACGCCGACCCGGCCCTTGCCGCCGGCGGCGACGCAGGTCCCTCGGCCGCAGGCGATGGCGTGGAACGCCTCGTCGTCGACCTGCCGCCAGGTGCGCCCCGCATCGTCGCTGACGGAAGTCCCGCGCGGGCCGACGGCGATGAGGGTGCGGGCGTCGAGGCGGCCGACGCCTTCCATCAAGCGCGGTGACCCGGCATGCGGCGGCAGGCTCCAGCCTGCCCCGTCGGCAGTGACCGCGATGCCGGGTCCCGGCCGGAGTTCGTCCTTGTAGTCGCCGCCGACCACCACCGCTCGCCCCGGCCCCAGCGCGTACCCGCCGAACAGGCCCGCCGTGCCGCTAGCCGTCAGGGGCGCCTCGGAGACGCGCCAGGTTCGGCCGCCGTCGGTCGAATGGTGGACGCGCCCCTTGGCGAGACCGCCGGAGCAAATCCAGAACTCGGCGCGCGCCCCGAGGAACAGCGCCGAATTGCTGGCTGCGAATGCCGCCTCGCCGGGTTCGACAGGCGGTCCGGGAATACGGACCCACTTCCGTCCGCCGTCGCGCGTCCGCAGCAGGAACCAGCGTCCGTCCACCGGATCGCCGAGGACGTAGCCCTCGCGACGGTCTCGGAACACCACCGTGTCGAAGAACGCCCCGGGCTCGACCACCTCATGCACGGCAATCCAGGTGCGGCCGCCGTCGGTCGAGCGGAACAGGCGCGCCAGGCCCTTCGCCGCCTCCCCGGCGCTCATCAGCACCTGCGTCCGGGCGTCGGGCGTGGCCACCCCGCGGAAGTCGTAGGTCTCGCCGCCCGGCGTCGGGAGCCGTCGCCAGCTGACACCACCGTCGCGACTGACCGCGTAGGTTCCCTTCGAGCCCGAGACATGCAGCGCCCCGTCCGGCGACACCGCGGCGGCGCGGAGCGTGACGTCGGTGCGGTCCAGCGTCGAGACGTGCCACCCCGCGCTCCAGGCGCTGGGAGCAAGCGCCAGCGCGATCAGGGCGCCAAGACCCCAGCTCCGCATCATCAGTCCCCCAAGAGGTGCAGCGCCAGCTCGCGCCGATGCGGCCGCTGGCGGTGTTCGAAGAGATAGACCCCCTGCCAGGTCCCCAGGGCGAGGCGACCGCCGATCAGCGGGATCGAGAGCTGCACGCCGGTCAGCACCGTTCGCAGGTGCGCCGGCATGTCGTCCGGTCCCTCGTCCTGGTGACGGTAGGCGGCGCTTTCGGGCGCAGTGGCGGCCACCCAATCCTCCAGGTCGCGGCGGACGTCGGGGTCTGCGTTCTCCTGGATGACCAGCGAGGCCGAGGTGTGCCGGCAGAAGACGGTGAGCAGTCCGGTGGTCATGCCCTGGGCGAGCGTCCAGGCGGTCACCTCGCGGGTGACCTCGAACAGTCCCTGGCCGGGCGTTCGGACCTCCAGCAGGTGAACGGCATGGCGCATCAGGCGAGGCGCGCCTGGACCGTGCAGACGAGCCCTTCGGGACGGAACTCCAGCCGCACCGGTCCCTTGAGCTCCTCTGACAGCCCCTGCTCCAGCAGGCGTGTGCCGAAGCCTCGCTTGACCGGACCGCGAACGGGCGGGCCTCCGGTCTCGCGCCAGGCGAGGTCGAGCTGATCTCCCTCGACCGTCCAGGTCACCGCGACCCTGCCCGTCGGCGTGGACAGCGCGCCGTACTTCACCGCGTTGGTGGCCAGTTCGTGCATGGCCAGCGCCAGCGCCACCGCCGCCTTGGGGTCCAGCGTCACGGTCGGGCCGCTCGCCGTCAGCCGCCCTTCCCCCGGATCGTGCGAGGCGACCGCGCTGGCGAGGATCTGGGCGATGGAGCCACCGTCCCAGTCCTGCCGCGTGAGGATGTCGTGCGCGGACGCCAACGCGGCAAGCCGCCCCTCGAAAGCTTCCCGGGCGAGCCGCGGCGCGGCGCCGGCGCGGAACGACTGCCAGGCGATGGCCTGGACGATGGCCAGGGTGTTCTTCACCCGGTGGTTAAGTTCGTTGACCAGCAGCCGCTGGTGCTGCTCGGCCGCCTTGCGCTCGGTGATGTCGATGTTGGTCCCCACCATCCGCACCGGCGCGCCGTCGTCGCCGAAGACGAAGCGCGCCGCCCCCTCGATCCAGCGGATCGCCCCGTCGTCCCGGATGATGCGGAATTCGTAGTTCACAAGATCCTTGCCCGCCGCCAGCGCAGCGTCCGTCTCGGCCTCGATGCGGGCAAGGTCCTCGGGCAGGACCCGTCGGCGGAAGTGGTTCGTGTGCCCTTCGAAACCGCCGCGCGGCAGACCGAAGATGTCCTCCATCTCGCCTGTCCACGTGGCGGCGCCGGTGGTCACGTCCCAGTCGAAGATGCCGATGGCGTGGGCGCCGACCGCTAGGCCCAGGCGCTCGCGGGCTTCGCGGGTGGCCTGCTCGGCCAGCACCCGCTCGGTGACGTCGATGACGCAGACCCCGAGGCCTTCGTCGCCCAGCGGCGTCACCCGGTATTCCTGATAGTGGCCCGGGCGGTTCTCCGACGGCCGCGTCAGCCGGCCGGCCACGCCCTCCTCCATCCCGCGCTTCAGGACGACGGTGAAGGGCGAGCGCTCGGCGCCGGGAAACAGGTCCCACAGCGAGCGACCCACGACCTCGCTCGCCGGCCGCTCGAAATAGGTCTCCGCCGCCTCGTCGTTCAGCAGCGCGACCCGCCACTCCCGATCGAGCACGTAGTAGACATCGCCGATCCCCGCGACCACGGCCGCAAGGCGGGCGTCATGCTGCAGGCGGGTGGTCGATGGGCTCAAGGCGCTCATGGGGTGTTGCCGCTCCCCCGCATCAAGGCACAGGAGGGTTAAGCCGTCACGACCTGAGACGCGCCCTGCTCAATCGTTGCGTGCAATCAGATGAGATCGCGCAGCCAGGCCACGAGCGGCGCATCCGCCGGCGGCATCGGATAGCGGTCCATGTCGTTCGGCTTCACCCAGGCCATGGCCTTGTGTTCGCGATTGACGACAATCCCCTCCCACCGGCGCACGAGATAGAGCGGCATCAGCAGGTGGAAGCCTTCGTATTCGTGGCTCGCGAACACGAACGGCGCCAGGCAGGCGTGGCTGACCCGGATGCCAAGCTCCTCATCCAGCTCGCGGATCAGGCAGGCCTCGGGCGTCTCGCCCGGCTCCACCTTGCCGCCGGGAAACTCCCACAGGCCCGCCAGCTGCTTGCCCTCGGGGCGCTGGCAGATCAGCACCCGCCCGTCAGCGTCCACCAAGGCCGCGGCGGCCACCAGAACGATCGATTTGCTCATCTGCGGGGTGTTCCACGCCCTGCGGCCGATGCGCAACCATCCTGACTATTCCGACCGCATGGGTTGACTTTGACGCCGTGAACCCCGATGTGCTCCTTGCGTTCTTCGGGACGCTATCTGCGCTCCAGCCGCGTGGGGTCTCTTCCTGAGGCTCAGCCTGTCGAGCGCCGTGAGGCTTTCTCACCGATGCGCCCATCACGCGGGGCGCCTCCCCAAAGACCGGCGCCTGGCGACCCGCGGAAGACCCGCGAGGTCGTGTTCGGCGCATACGCGAAAGAATTTCTTTGACCCAATTTACCGACCTTGGCCTGGCCAAGCCGCTGCTCAAGGCGCTGGCCGACGAGGGCTACACCCAGCCGACGCCGATCCAGGCGCAGGCCATCCCCGGCGTCATGACCGGCAAGGACCTGCTGGGCATCGCCCAGACGGGCACCGGCAAGACCGCCGCCTTCGCCCTGCCGATCCTGCATCGCCTGGCCGAGAACAAGAAGCCCGCCCCGCGCCGCAGCGCCCGGGTGCTGGTGCTGGCTCCGACCCGCGAACTCGCCACCCAGATCGGCGAGAGCTTCAAGGCCTATGGCAAGCACATGGGCGTCACCGTGGCCGTCGTGTTCGGCGGCGTGAAGTACGGCGGCCAGATGCGCGCCCTGGCGCCCGGCGTCGACGTGCTGGTGGCCACCCCCGGCCGCCTGCTCGACCACCTGTCCGAGAAGTCGATCACCCTCGACGGCGTCGAGATCCTGGTGCTCGACGAGGCCGACCAGATGCTGGACATGGGCTTCATCGTCCCGATCCGGAAGATCGTGAAGTACGTGCCCAAGATGCGGCAGAACCTGTTCTTCTCGGCCACCATGCCGGCCGAGATCGAGAAGCTGTCGGCCGAGATCCTGAACCCCAACCCGCTCAAGGTGTCGGTGACGCCCCAAGCGACGACGGTCGAACGGATCAACCAGCGCGTCCTGTTCGTCGAGCAGCAGCGCAAGCGCGCCCTGCTGGCCGAACTGTTCGACGACGCTGGCTTCAAGCGCGTCATCGTCTTCACCCGCACCAAGCGCGGCGCCGACCGCGTGGCGCGCGGGCTGGAGCAGGTGGGCGTCGAGGCCGTCTCGATCCACGGCGACAAGAGCCAGGGCCAGCGCGAGCGGGCGCTGGCGGCATTCAAGGCCGGCGAGGTCCGCGCCCTGGTCGCCACCGACATCGCCGCCCGCGGCATCGACATCGATGCGGTCAGCCACGTCGTCCAGTACGAACTGCCGAACGTGCCGGAAGCCTACGTCCACCGGATCGGGCGGACGGCCCGCGCCGGCGCCGACGGCTCGGCTGTGGCGTTCTGCGCCGACGACGAGCGCAACCTGCTGAAGGACATCGAGAAGGTGACCCGTCAGCGGATCCCGTCCTTCGATCGCCGCAACGACCGTCATCTGGGCGCGGCCACCGCCGCCCTGCCCGAGCCCGGCCGGGAGAAGCCCGAGCGGGCCGCTCGGCCCCAGGGCCAGAAGCAGGGCAAGGCGCAGCCGCACCGCGGCGGACATGCGCCCAAGCGCAACCGTAACCACGCCGACGCCAAGCCGGGTCACCGGACCGAGGGCGGGGGCCGTCCCGCGCAGGATGCCGCCAAGCCGGCCTTCAAGGGCCCCAGCCGTCGCCGTCGCGGCGGCGGAGGCGGCGCGAAGTCGGAAGGCGGCGGCGGATCGGGCCGCAGCGTCTGGTCGAACTTCTAGCGTCCGATTATTCACGGAGGCGGACGGTCCTTGAGCCGTCCGCCGATCCCGTGAGTCATGCCGCCCAGCCTCCGCGCCACCGCCGCCGCCACCCTCGGGGTCGTCCGCCGGTGGCCGCCTGTGCACGCTGTCGTGCACGCCCTGGCGCTACAGATCATCAAGACCCGCTGGGGCGAGCGCTTCGTGCGTGGCGTGGTGGGACCCGAGGCGCAGACCGACGCCGAATACCGCGCCTGGGTCGCGGCCTATGACACCCTGAGCGATGGGGACCGGGACGCAATCCGCCGCCATGTCGACCGGATGGCGGAGCGGCCGCTGATCTCTGTCGTGATGACCGCCTTCCGTTCAGACCCCTATCTGCTGCGGGAAGCGGTGGCGTCCGTGCGGACCCAGCTCTACCCGCACTGGGAACTCTGCATCGCCGAGGACCGCTCGCCGGGCGAGGAGACCTGGCGGTTGCTCACCGAACTGGCGGCCGAGGACGACCGCATCCGGATCGTACGGCGCGAGGACAACGGCGGGATCGCCGCGGCGACCAACTCGGCGCTGGCGCTGGCCACCGGCGACTTCGTGGCCTTCCTCGACCACGACGACCTCCTCGCCGAACGGGCGCTCTACGAGGTGGCGGCCGAACTGGAGGCGCATCCCGACGCCGACCTGATCTTCAGCGACGAGGACAAGATCGACGAGCGCGGCCGACGCTCGCAGCCGCACCACAAGACCGACTGGAACGCAGAGCTGATGCTGGGCGTGAACGCGGTCAACCACCTGACCGTCGTCCGCCGCGAGTTGCTGACCGCCCTCGGTGGCGTGCGCGAAGGATTCGACGGCGCCCAGGACCACGACCTGGTGCTGCGGGCCGCCGAGCGGGCCACGCCGGCGCGCATCCGACACATCCCTTGGGTGCTGTACCACTGGCGCTGGCAGGGAAAGCAGGGATCGTTCTCACGCGCCCGGGCCGCAGAGTGCGCCGCCGCCGCAGCGCGGGCGGTGCGCGAGCACCTGGCCCGGACCGGCCAGACGGCAGTCGTCGAGGAGATGCCCGGCGCCGCGCGCTGGCTGCGGATCCGTCGGCCGGTCGCCGAGCCGAAGCCGCTGGTCAGCCTCATCGTCCCCACGCGCGACCGGGCCGAGCTGGTCGCCCAGTGCGCCGAGGGCGTCCTGACCAAGACCGCCTACGCGCCGCTGGAGCTGCTGGTCGTCGACAACGGCAGCGTCGAGCCGCAGACCCTCGCGCTGTTCGAGCAGCTGGGCCGCGATGCGCGGGTGCGTGTCCTGCCTGCGCCTGGTCCCTTCAATTTCTCGGCCCTCAACAATCGGGCCGCCGCCGAAGCGCGGGGCGAAGTGCTGGTGCTGCTGAACAACGACATCTCGATGATCGGCGACGACTGGCTGGACGAACTGGTCGGCCAGGCGCTGCGCCCCAACGTCGGGGCCGTAGGCGCCAAGCTGTTCTATCCCGACGGCAGCCTGCAGCATGCGGGCGTCGTGCTGGGCGTCGGGGACGTTCCGCAGCGGGTGGCCGGCCACCTCTACGCCGGGGCCGGCGCGAACCATGCCGGCTACCAGGGCCACCTCGCGCTCGCCAGGAACGTCTCCGCCGTGACCGCGGCCTGCCTCGCACTCCGCAAGGATGTCTACCTGTCGGTCGGCGGGATGGACGAGGCGGGGCTGGCCGTGGCGTTCAATGATGTCGACCTGTGCCTGAAGGTGCGGGCCGCCGGCTACGACATCGTCTGGACGCCCCACGCGGCCCTCTACCACCACGAGAGCGCGAGCCGCGGCTCGGACCTGGCCCCGGAGGCCGCGGCCCGGTTCCAGCGCGAGGTGCAGGTGATGCGCGACCGCTGGGGCCCGGTGCTGGACGCCGACCCGTTCTACGGCCCTGTGTTCGACAAGCGGTTCGCCAACTACCGGCTGGGCGCGCCGCCCGACCGGGTCCCGCCGTGGCTCAGGACCGATAGTCCCCGTTGATCTCGACGTACCGCTTGGTGAGATCGCAGGTCCAGACC
>JBKOYY010000051.1:0-7540 GCA_046725615.1 Pseudomonadota bacterium | reverse complement strand
GCCCCGGCGAGCACCGTGAACCTGCGGATCGAGGCCGGCGCGGCGTTCGGCACCGGACACCACGGCACCACGGTCGGCTGCCTGCAGGCGTTCCACGACCTGCTCAAGGCACAACGGTTCGCACGGGTGCTGGACGTGGGCTGTGGAACCGGGGTGCTGGCCATCGCGGCGGCGCGCACGGGCTCGCGCATCGCAGTCGGCACCGACATCGACGCCCCCTCCGTCCGCATCGCCAACGAGAACGCGGCGCTGAACCAGTGCGACGCGCGCTTCGTCCACGCCAGCGGCCTGAACGATCAGAAGGTGCGCGCCGAAGGTCCTTACGACCTCGTCTTCGCGAACATCCTGGCCCCGCCCCTGGTCGCCCTGTCGCAGGACATCAAGCTGGCGCTGAAGCCGGGCGGAATCGCGATCCTCTCCGGCCTGCTCCGCACGCAGGAGCGGCGCGTGCTGGCGGCCTATATGTCGAAGGGCTTCCGCCTGGTCCGCCGCCTGCACCGCGACGCCTGGGCGACCCTGGTGCTGAAGCGGGCCTAGCCGCCTAGCGCGCGTTCCGCAAAAGTGGAAACCGGTTTTGCGATCAGAACGCGCTCAAACCTTTGATTCAGAGCCTTTTCATCCCGCTCAAACGATTCCGTTTGAACGGGAAAGGCTCTAGCCCGCCACCTTTCGGGCCCCCAGCGCCTCCAGCCAGTGGCGCTCGCGGGTCTTCACGAGGTCGGCGACGCCCAGGGGCGTCATGTCTTCGGTGTCCAGGGTCTCCAGCACCCGGAAGCTGAACGCCGCCCCGCCGTGTGCGGCCCACGCCGCCTGCATTTCGCGGTTCATGTGCCCGCCGGTCCGCAGGCCGAACAGGTGCCGGTTCTCCTGGCCGGACAGGTTGCGCGCGCCGCCCACCCAGACCTGTCCGGTCGGGGCGCACTCCAGCGCATAGACGCCCGCATCGGGGGCCTTTTCCTTGTAATCGCGAGCGAGGTCGCGGCGAGCCTGCTTGTCCATGCCGACCCCATAGCGGCGGACTCCCGCCCTGTCAATTTCACCCGGATATAAATAGCCGACGCCCGCCCCTTTGCCGTGGCGAAGGGAAGGGCTTACATGCCGCCCATGCGTCAGACCTTCGATGAGACCACCGACCGCTCCTTCGGCCCCCGCCATGTGCCCCTGATCCGGCAGGCCATGGCCGAGCAGGGCCTGGACGGCTTCCTCGTGCCCCATGAGGACGAGCACCAGAACGAGTACCTGCCCGCGGCCAACGACCGCCTGGCCTGGGCCACCGGCTTCACCGGCTCGGCCGGCGCCGCAGTGATCCTGAAGGACAAGGCCGCCGTCTTCGTGGACGGCCGCTATACCCTCCAGGTCCGCGATCAGGTGGACGGCCAGTTGTTCGAGATCCGCGATCTCGTGGAAGGCGGCGTGCCAGCCTATCTCGAGGCCGCCGCGCGCCGGGGCCAGAAGATCGGCTACGATCCGCGCCTGCACAGCCCCGACGCCCTGGCCCGCCTGAAGGAGGCCGCCGCCAAGGCCGGCGCGGAGCTGACGCCCGTCAACGACAACCCGCTGGACCGCGCCTGGGGCCAGGCGCGGCCGGCCCAGCCGACCGCCCCGGTCGTTCCGCACCCCGCCGAGTACTCGGGCGAAGACTCCGCCGCCAAGCGCGCCCGCGTCGGCGCGGCCGTGGGCGACAAGGGCGCCGACGCCGCGGTGCTGACGGCGCCGTCGTCGATCGCCTGGCTGTTCAACGTGCGCGGCGGCGACGTCATCCGCTCGCCCCTGCCGCTTGCCCAGGCCATCCTGTCGAAGGACGGCACGGCCCGGCTGTTCCTGGACCCGGCCAAGGTGACGCCCGAACTGCCGGCGTGGCTGGGCAACCAGGTGCGGCTGGAGACGCCGGACGACCTGCCCCAGGCCCTGGCCGAGCTGAAGGGCAAGGCGGTGCTGGTCGATCCCGCCCAGTCCTCGGCCTGGTACTTCGACACCCTGCAGGCCGAGGGCGCGAAGGTGATCCGGGGAGACGATCCCTGCGCCCTGCCCCGCGCCTGCAAGAACGCCGTGGAGATCGAGGGCAGCCGCAAGGCCCACGCCCGCGACGGCGCGGCGGTGACACGGTTCCTGCACTGGCTGGCCACGGAGGGGCAGGTCAATCCGCCGGACGAGATCGCCGCGGTCTCCAAACTGGAAGCGTTCCGCGAGGCGACCGGGGCCCTGAAGGACCTGTCGTTCGACACCATCGCCGGCGCGGCCTCGAACGGCGCGATCGTCCACTATCGGCCCACCGAGCGGCTGAACAAGCGCGCCGAGCAGGGCTCGCTGCTGCTGATCGACTCCGGCGCCCAGTACCTGGACGGCACCACCGACATCACCCGCACGGTCGCCATCGGCGAGCCCTCGCAGGAGATGCGCGAGCGCTTCACCCTGGTGCTGAAGGGCAACCTCGCCCTCGCGGGCATCCGCTTCCCGGCCGGCACCACGGGTTCGGCGCTGGACGTCCTGGCGCGGGCCGCGCTCTGGATGCACGGGCTGGACTACGACCACGGCACCGGCCATGGGGTCGGAAGCTATCTCGGCGTCCACGAGGGGCCCCAGCGGATCTCGAAGGCGCCGAACAGCGTCGCGCTGAAGCCGGGCATGATCCTCTCGAACGAGCCCGGCTACTACAAGGAAGGCGGCTACGGCATCCGCATCGAGAACCTGCAGGTCGTGACCGAGGCCACGGCGATCCCGGGCGGCGAGCGGCCGATGCACGGGTTCGAGACGCTGACGCTGGCGCCGATCGACCGCCGGCTGATCGTCGCGGAGATGCTGACCGCCCACGAGCGCGCCCAGCTCAACGCCTACCACGCCCGGGTCCGCGAGGTGATCGGGCCGCAGGTGGAGGCCGAGGTGAGGATCTGGCTCGACGACGTCACGAGGCCGATCTGATGAGCGAAGCCCCCAACGCCGCCCAGGCGACCTACTGGAACGAGACCGCGGGCCCGACCTGGGCCGAGCTGCAGGCGCCCCTCGACCGCCAGCTGGAGCCGCTGGGCCGGCGGGTGATGGCCGAACTGTCCCTGCCGGGCGCCCGGATCCTCGACGTCGGCTGCGGCGCGGGCGCGACGTCGCTGGCGCTGGCCGAGGCGGTCGGTCCGGACGGCGCCGTGCTCGGCGTCGACGTCTCCCACCCGCTGCTGGAGGTGGCGCGGGCGCGGGCGGCGGGACGGGCCAACCTCGCCTTCCAGGAAGCCGACGCCCAGGCCTTCGCCCTCCCGCCGGCGTCGTTCGACGCGGTGTTCTCGCGCTTCGGGGTGATGTTCTTCGCCGATCCGGCGGCGGCGTTCGCCAACCTGCGCCGCGCGCTGAAGCCCGGCGGGCGGCTCGCCTTCGTCTGCTGGCGCGCGCCTACCGAGAACCCGGTCATGGTGCTGCCGATGCAGGCGGCCCTGCCGCTCGTGGCCACGCCCCCGGCTCCGGCCGAGCCCGGCGCGCCGGGTCCCTTCGCCTTCGCCGATCCCGAGCGGGTGCGCGGCATCCTCGAGAGCGCCGGCTTCGAGGCCATCGCCATCACGCCGCACGACGAGAAGATCGGCAGCGGCGGCCTGGACACCGCGCTCGGCATCGCCCTGCGCGTCGGTCCGCTGGGCACGCTGCTGCGCGAGAATCCGGACCAGCGCGACGCGGTGGTGGCCGCCGTCCGCGCCGCCCTGGCCCCGCACGAGGGCCCGGACGGCGTGAAGCTGGACTCCGCCACCTGGATCGTCACCGCCCGCAACCCCGCTTGAGCGAGGGCGCACGAAGCTGGGCGACCGGCGCCGCCGCGGCCCTCGCCGCCGGCGTCGCCCTCGCCCTGCTGGGCCCCTTCGGCACCTACGACGACCTGACCGTGGCCGAACTCTACGGCTACTGGGTCGGCCTGACGTTCCTCATGTGGCTGCAAAGCGCCGCGGTGTTCGCCGCCGCCCGGCGCGCCGAGGCCTTCCGGCGACTGCCCCTCTGGCTGCAGGCGGCGCTCGCGGCCCTGGCCGGCGCCGTTCCGACCACCTTCGAGGTCGCCTATGTGGAGGGGCTGCTGCGGGTGGGGGGCGTGCTGACGCCGCGCTCCCTGGCGGAGACCTATGGCAGCGTCGCCGTGATCGCGGTGGGGTTCTTCGTGCCGCTCAGCCTCCTGCAGCATCGGCAAGGCGCTAAGCCGGCGGCGCCGGTCGAGATCGTGAGCTTCGCCCGCAGCCTGCCGCCCGCGCTGACCGGCCCGATCGTCGCCCTCAGCGCCGAGGACCACTACCTGCGCGTCCACACCGCCAGCGGCGATGCACTGATCCACCATCGCTTCTCGGACGCCGTGCGCGAACTGGGCGAGGCCGGGGTCCAGACCCATCGGTCGTGGTGGGTGGCCAAGGACGCGGTCGAGCGCGTGGAGCGCGAGGGCGACCGCCACGTCCTCGTCCTGCGCGGTGGTCTGCGCGCGCCCGTCAGCCGCACCTACGGCCTGGCCGCGCGGGAGGCGGGGCTGCTCCCCTAAATCCGCGAACGCCGTTCGCGAAACTGCTCGCGAGGCCACGAAAGCGGCTTTGCCCTCCTGACCAGGTCTCGCCATGAGCGCCGCCGCCGGCAAGCGCGCCGGCGTCATGGAGATCATCGATGCGCCTGCCCATCCTCGCGGCCCTGACCTGGGCCGCCGCCACCGCCAGCGCCCTCGCCGCCCCGCCCTCGCCCGCCGACGAGGTCGCCCTTCGACAGCTCGGCGCCGCCGCCGACGCGGCGTGGGACGCCAAGGACGCGGCCCGCATGGCCACGTACTACGCGGCGGACGCCAGTCTCTGGGTGGGCGGCGCCGGCGCCGAGCAGCAGGGCCGCGAGCATGTGCAGGCCTATTTCCAGCGCGCCTTCGCGGGACGGGTCGGCGAGATGCGCCACGTCAGCGAGATCCGCGGCCTGCAGCTCATCACCCCCGACACCGCCTTCACCGACGTGCTCGTGCGCGTAGAGGAACGTCAGGCCGACGGCAGCTGGAAGCTGGTCCGCCGCTTCAACAACGTCTCGCTGGCCGCGCGCGAGGCCGGCGCCTGGAAGCTGCGTGTCGTGCGCGCCTACCCGATCGGCTGAGCCCGCTCACACGCCCGCGAGGGCCAGCCACTCGTCTTCGGTCAGCACCTGGATGCCGAGCTCGGCGGCGGTCTTCAGCTTGGAGCCCGCTCCCGGCCCGGCGACCACGAGGTCGGTCTTCTTCGACACCGAGCCCGAAACCTTGGCGCCGAGCCGTTCGGCCTGGGCCTTGGCCTCGTCGCGGGTCATTCGCTCCAGGCTGCCGGTGAACACCACGGTCTTGCCCGCAACGGCCGTGTCGGTCTTCGGCTTCTCGGCGTCGAGGATCGTGAGCTGGTCCTTCAGGTCCTGGACCATGGCGCGGTTGTGGTCCTCGGCGAAGAAGGCCGCCGCCGCCTCGATCACCGCGTCGCCGATCTGGTCCATGGCGTCCAGCTCTTCGACTGCCTCGGCGTCGCGTCCGGCCACCTTGTCCATCGCCGCCAGGAAGGCCTCGGCAGAGCCGTAGCCGCGCGCCATGACCGTGGCCGTCGTCTCCCCGATGTGCCTGATCCCCAGGCCGTAGATGAAGCGGTCGAGGGCGATCGTTCGGCGCGCCTCGATCCCGGCCAGGAGGTTGGCGACGCTGGTCTCGCCCATCCGCTCCATGGCCAGCAGGTCGTCACGCTTCTCATGGAGGCGGAAGATGTCGGCAGGCGACTTCAGCCAGCCGCGCTCCGAGAAGGCCGTGAGCTGCTTCTCGCCCAGCCCCTCGATGTCGAAGGCGCGGCGGGAGACGAAGTGGCGAAGGTGCGCCAGCTTCTGGAAAGGGCACGCGAACTCGCCCGAGCAGCGGCGGACCACCGTCTCGGCTCCCGACGCCGTCGTCTCGCGCACCACCTCGGTGTGCAAGGGACAGGGGCAGACGTGCGGAAACGCGTACGGAACGGCGTCCGCCGGCCGCTCTTCCGGCAGCACCCGTACGATCTGGGGGATCACGTCGCCCGCGCGCTGCAGCACCACGGTGTCGCCCACGCGGGCGTCCAGGCGGGCGATCTCGTCAGCGTTGTGCAGGGTGGCGTTGGTGACCACGACGCCGCCGACCGTCACCGGCGTCAACCGGGCCACAGGCGTCATGGCGCCTGTGCGGCCGACCTGGATGTCGATAGCCTCCAGCACCGTCCGCGCCTGTTCGGCCGGGAACTTCCGCGCGATGCCCCAGCGGGGAGCGCGGGAGACGAAGCCCAGGCGCTGCTGCCAGTCCAGCCGGTCGACCTTGTAGACGACGCCGTCGATGTCGAAGCCCAGATGCGGCCGCGCCGCCTCCATCCGGGCATAGACCGCCAGCAGGCCCTCGGGCCCCTCGACCCGCTCGGACTGCGGCGTGACCTGGAAGCCCCAGCCGCGCAGCGCTTCCAGCGCCCCCCATTGGGTCTCGGCGAACGGGGCGCTGATGAACCCCCAGGCATAGGCGAAGAACCGCAGGGGCCGTTGAGCGGTGATCTTCGGATCGATCTGGCGCAGGGAGCCGGCCGCCGCGTTGCGCGGATTGGCGTAGGTCTTCTGCCCCGCGGCCTCGGCGGCGGCGTTCAGCGCGGCGAACTCGGCGTGGCCCAGGTAGATCTCGCCCCGGATCTCGATCACCTCGGGAAACCCGCCGCCTTTCAGGCGCCTGGGGATCTCGGCGATGGTGGAGACGTTGGCGGTGACGTCCTCGCCCACCCGGCCGTCGCCCCGCGTCGCGGCCCGGACCAGGACGCCATTCTCGTAGCGGATGGAACACGACAGGCCGTCGATCTTCGGCTCCGCGGTATAGGCCACCGCCTCGTCCAGCTTGAGGAACCGCCGGACCCGCGCATCGAACTCGACCGCATCCTCGTCGGAGAAGGCGTTGTCGAGGCTCAGCATCGGCACGCCGTGCTCGACGGGCGCGAACTGTTCCGACCGCGCCGCGCCCACCCGAAGGCTGGGCGAGTTGTCGCGGACCAGATGCGGGAAGCGGGCCTCGATCTCGGAATTACGACGCTTGAGCGCGTCGTACTCGGCGTCCGAGACGGAGGGCTGGTCCTCCTGGAAGTAGCGGATGTCGTGGGCGGCGATCTCGTCCGCCAGCCGCGTCAGTTCGTCCAGCGCGGCGGCTTCGGTCAGGGAATCTACGGGAACGGTCGGCGCGGCCATTCCCGAAGCTGTAGCCGCCGATGCACCGGCGCGGAAGGGCGTCCGCCCGCGCGGAGCTTCGCCCGAACTCGACCCTGGATTGCCAAGCCTGCAGAAGCCGCGCGAATGGCGATGAACAGCTGAAGACTCCAGCCTCGCGTGCAGCGAGCGATCGAAGTCCTAGCGTGACGTCCTCGACCCGAGGATGTCCGAGATCGACTTCTGCCCGCGCCGAATACTCCCATTGTCGGCTGCAACCGCAGGGCGGCCCTTCACGCGACAGGTGAATGCAATCACAATCATTAGAATAACACAAAAAATTGAGACATCAGGCCGGAGCGATACCGGCCCCAGACGGGGGGTTTTCAATGGACACGTACAAGGC
>JBKOYY010000024.1:0-19064 GCA_046725615.1 Pseudomonadota bacterium | reverse complement strand
GCGTTGCGCGGGGTGAAGTCCGCGAGCACCGCCTCCAGCGCCGCCCAGAACGCCGCGGGTTCCACGCCCGTGCCCGGCAGAAGCTCCTGCTCGACGAAGCCGTGCAGCAGATCGTCGACGGAAAGGTTGCTCGAAATGTCCATGCCCTAACCCAAGCCGCTGGTCCGGCGCCGCACAAGGCGCCGGTCGCTGGAAGAAAAGCGGCCCGAGGCGAGACGCCCCGGGCCGCAGTGAGACACTAGCTCCGGTCCGCCACGTTTAGGCGAACTGGTTCATCGTGTTGTGGGCGCCACCGGCCTTCAGCGCGGCTTCGCCGGCGAAGTATTCCTTGTGGTCGTCGCCGATGTCCGAGCCCGACATGTTCTGGTGCTTCACGCAGGCGATCCCTTGGCGGATCTCCTTGCGCTGGACGCCGGCGACGTAGCCCAGCATGCCCTGCTCGCCGAAGTATTCCTTGGCGAGGTTGTCGGTGCTGAGCGCGGCCGTGTGGTAGGTCGGCAGCGTGATCAGGTGGTGGAAGATGCCCGCCCGCTTCGCCGCGTCGCGCTGGAAGGTGCGGATGCGGTCGTCGGCTTCCGCCGCCAGTTCGGTGGCGTCGTAGTCGACGCTCATCAGGCCGTCGCGGTTGTAGGCCGACACGTCCTTACCGGCCTTCTGCCAGGCGTCGTAGACCTGCTGGCGGAAGTTGAGGGTCCAGTTGAACGACGGGCTGTTGTTGTAGGCCAGCTTCGCGTTCGGGATGACCTCGCGGATGCGGTCCACCATCGAGGCGATCTGCTCGATGTGGGGCTTTTCGGTCTCGATCCACAGCAGGTCCGCGCCGTTCTGCAGCGAGGTGATGCAGTCCAGCACGCAGCGGTCGGCGCCGGTGCCTTCGCGGAACTGGAACAGGTTCGACGGCAGGCGCTTCGGACGCAGCAGCTTGCCGTTCCGGTTCAGGACCACGTCGCCGTTCTTCATGTCGGCGGGCGCGATCTCTTCGCAGTCCAGGAAGCTGTTGTACTGATCGCCGATGTCGCCCGGCTGGTGGCTGACCGCGATCTGCTTGGTCAGGCCGGCGCCGAGGCTGTCGGTGCGGGCGACGATGATGCCGTTGTCCACGCCCATTTCCAGGAACGCGTAGCGCAGGGCCCGGATCTTCGCGAGGAAGTCCTCGTGCGGAACGGTGACCTTGCCGTCCTGGTGGCCGCACTGCTTCTCGTCGGAGACCTGGTTCTCGATCTGCAGGGCGCAGGCGCCCGCCTCGATCATCTTTTTGGCCAGCAGGTAGGTCGCCTCGGCGTTGCCGAAACCGGCGTCGATGTCGGCGATGATCGGAACGACGTGGGTCTCGAAGTTGTCGATCTTGTCCTGGATCTGCTGCTCCTTGGCCTTGTCGCCGGCCGCGCGGGCGGCGTCGAGGTCGCGGAAGAGCAGGCCCAGCTCACGGGCGTCGGCCTGCTTCAGGAAGGTGTAGATCTCTTCGATCAGCGCCGGCACCGAGGTCTTCTCGTGCATCGACTGGTCCGGCAGCGGGCCGAATTCCGAACGCAGCGCAGCGACCATCCAGCCCGACAGGTAGATGTAGCGGCGCTTCGTGGTGCCGAAGTGCTTCTTGATCGAGATCAGCTTCTGCTGGGCGATGAAGCCGTGCCAGCAGCCCAGCGACTGGGTGTAGTTGGCGGGGTCGGCGTCATACGCGGCCATGTCCTTGCGCATGATGTCGGCCGTGTACTTGGCGATCTCCAGGCCGGTCTTGAACCGGTTCTGCAGGCGCATGCGGGCCACGGACTCGGCGTTGATGCCGTCCCAGGGGCCGTTCTTGCTCTTGATGAGCTGGCCCATCTCGATGATGTGGTCTTGGTAAGCCATGTGCCTCTTCCCGACTGCGGGTGTGTTCGAGGCGCGGCGTAGCGCGGGCGGCAGGGCGGGCGGAACCCTGATCGCAGTTTAGTTGTCAAACTTTACATCATGTTCGTGTAAGGTTGTAAGGACCGCACAATCCTTAACCCTTTCCGCGTCATGGCTAACGAACGTCGCCTCTATGTGGGCCCCGGCCTGCGCCGCCTGCGCCGGGACCTCGGCCTGACCCAGTCGGACATGGCCCGCGACCTCGAGGTCTCGGCCTCGTACATCGCCCTGCTCGAGCGCAATCACCGTCCGCTCAGCGCCGACCTCTTGCTGCGGCTGGCCCAGACCTACCGGATCGACATGTCGGCCCTGGCGGGCAGCGGCGCCTCGGAGGAGACCGCCCGCCTCCAGGCGGTGCTCAAGGATCCGATGTTCGCCGACATCGACCTGCCCTCCCTGGAGGCGGCCGACGTCACCACCAACTTCCCCGGCATCACCGAAGCCCTGCTGCGCCTCTACACCGCCTACCGGGAGGAGCAGTTGGCCCTCGCCGACCGCGGCGTGGACGCGACCGCGGCCGGCCCGTCGCCCGACACCACCGACCCGGTGGCCGAGTCCCGCCGCTTCCTGGAGGCGCGCCGCAACAGCTTCCCCACCCTGGACGATGCGGCCGAGCGGCTGGCCCAGGCCGTGGCCGCCCACGACGGCGTCATTCCCTACTTCAAGGCCCGCCACGGCCTGCGTGTCCGCCGCCTGCCGCCCAGCGTCATGGTCGGATCCACCCGCCGGCTCGATCACCACCGGCGCGAGATCCTGCTCAGCGACGAGCTCGACAACGCCAGCCAGGCCTTCCAGCTCGCCCTGCAGCTCGCCTACCTGGAGCTGGGTCCCGAGGTGGACGCCCTGGCCCGCGAGGGCAGCTTCGCCACCGAAAGCGGCGAGCGGCTGACCCGCCGGGCGCTCGCCAGCTACGCCGCCGCCGCCGTCCTGATGCCCTACTCCGCCTTCGCCAAGGCGGTGGAGGCCCGCCAGTACGACCTGGAGGCCCTCGGCCGCCAGTTCGGCGCCAGCTTCGAGCAGATCGCCCACCGCCTCACCACCTTGCAGAAGCCGGGACAGGAGCGGGTGCCGTTCTTCTTCATCCGCGTGGACGAGGCGGGCAACGTCTCCAAGCGCCTGGACGGCGCCGGCTTCCCCTTCGCCCGGCACGGCGGCGGCTGCCCGCTCTGGACCGTCCACCAGGCCTTCCGCACGCCCCGCCAGATCGTCACCCAGTGGCTGGAGCTGCCCGACGGACAGCGCTTCTTCTCCATCGCCCGCACGGTCACCGCCGGCGGGGGCGGCTTCGGCAAGGTGCGGGTCGAGCGGGCCATCGCCCTCGGCTGCGCGGCCGAACATGCCAGCAAGCTGATCTACGCCCAGCAGGGCCCAGGGCCCGAGGCCGCGACGCCGATCGGCGTCACCTGCCGGATCTGCCACCGCACCGAATGCACCGCCCGCTCGGCGCCGCCCATCGGACGGGCCATCCTGCCCGACGACATCCGCCGGACGAGCGCTCCGTTCGGCTTCTCCGACACCTGAACGGGCAGGCGTGATTTCCGCCCCTTCTGACGCAACGTAACCCTTGGCTAAGGCGGCCATTCCCGGGCAAAAAGGGATTTCTCTGGAGAAACATGAGTCCATGGCTCGTAGCGCCGCGGCAAGATCCACCGACCGGTTCGAACGCAAGCGCGAGGCCATCCTGGATGCCGCCACACGCATCCTGAACCGCAAGGGCATGAAGGGCCTGACGCTGGGCGACACGGCCGCCGCGGTCGACCTGTCGACGACCAGCGTCACCTACTATTTCAAGCGCAAGGACGACCTTGCCGCCGCCTGTATCACCCGCGGCATCGAGACCCTGACCGAGCTGGCCGATCGCGCCGTCCAGGCCGAGACGCCCGAGGCGCGGCTGCACGCCTTCCTGACCAACTATCTCGACACCCTGAAGGGCGTCTCGTGCGGCACGGCCTCGCCGCTGCCGATCATCACCGAACTGCGCGCCCTGTCCTCGCCGCGCCGCGAGGAGGTGCAGTCCGCCTACGGCCGCCTCTTCCGCAAGGCCCGCCAGATCTTCGACCACCCCGACCTGGCCTGGATGTCGCGCGGCCGGCGCACGGCCCGCACCCGCATGCTGCTGGAGCAGGTGTTCTGGGGCGGCAACTGGCTCGAGAAGTTCGATCCCGAGGACTATCCCCGCATCCGGGACCGGATGGTCGACATCCTCGTGAACGGCGTCGCCACCTCGGCCGACGATTGGGACCCGACGCCCATCCCGACCGAGGAGCTGGCGGCGCGCGAGGGTCCCGAACTGGCGCGCGAGACCTTCCTGCTGGCGGCCACCCGCCTCATCAACCGTCGCGGCTACAAGGGCGCCTCGGTCGACAAGATCTCGGCCGAGCTCAACGTCACCAAGGGCAGCTTCTACCACCACAACGAGGCCAAGGACGACCTGGTGGTCGCCTGCTTCGAGCGCAGCTTCGAGGTGATGCGGAAGGCCCAGCGCCTGGCCATGGACATCCCCGGCGACCAGTGGGCCAAGGTCTCCTCCTGCGCCTCGGCCCTGGCCGAATTCCAGCTCTCCGACCACGGCCCGCTGCTGCGGACCAACGCCCTCACCGCCCTGCCCGAGCAGATGCGCAGGGTGATGGTCGAGCACTCGAACCGCGTGTCGGACCGTTTCGCCTCGATGATCAGCGACGGCATCGCCGAGGGCTCCCTGCGCCCGGTCGACCCGTTCATCGCCTCGCAGATGCTGACCGCCACGCTCAACGCCTGCGGCGAGCTGGGCTACCTGGTCCCGGACGTGCGCCCCAAGGCGGCGGCGGCGGTGTTCGTGAAGCCGCTGCTCATGGGCGTCTTCAAGCACTAGCCCCGAGCGCAATCCGCCGAGGTGGAAGCCGGCTCGGCGACGTGATTGCGCTCAGTCAGGAAGCTTCTGGCCGGATCGCCGATCGCGTCGTGACCTCGCCGGAGTTGATGCCCGGCCCGGCCTCGGCCGCCGCCTGCTCGGTCGCCGAGGCGCGCAGCTTCTCGAGGTTCGCCTCGTGCCGCTCGCGGGTGATGTTGTAGGTGAACAGCAGGCCGATCGCGATCCCGTACAGCCCGACGATGATCGGGATGTAGGCGAGGCCCAGGCTGTAGAGCGCCTCGGGCGCCACTTGCCCCCGCTCGGCCTTCTCCGGGAAGTTCGCCAGCGCCAGCACCGTGGTGGCGATGAACACGCCCAGGCCCGAAATCATCTTCCGGAACAGGGCGTTGGCCGACATCAGCAGCCCCTCCGAGCGCCGCCCGGTCTTCACCTCGGCGTCCTCCACCACGTCGGCGATGATCGCCGCCAGCAGGATGCCGGTGGCCGCCGCGAGCGTCGCGTTGATGATCTCCTCGCCGTACAGCAGCGCCAGCAGTTCGGGCGTGCCGTTCTCGGGCGCGAGGCCCAGGAGGCGGAGCGACACCGGGGTGATGTGCACCAGCACCGCCGTGGCGAAGACGGCGATGGCGCCGTTCTTCTTGCCCAGCCAGCGGCCCACCGCCGGCGCCAGCCCCACGCCCAGGAAGCCGCCGATCACGCTCATGGTCGCGAGCGTGGCGAGCTGCGACTGCTTCAGCTCCCAGAAGTAGAGCCCGAAATAGATCTCCAGGCCGTTCCGCGCGCCGACCGCGACCGCGATGAACATCATCGACACGGCGGCCGACAGGAAGGCGCGGTTGTTCAGCGTCTGCGCCATCTCGCGGACCATGCCGCCCAGGGTGATCTGGCGCTGCGGCGCGGGGGTCAGGTACGGGATGCGGCTGGCCGTGCCGAGGGTCGAGGCCAGCACCGTGCCGAAGATGATCAGCGCCCCGGTCAGGGCGTAGGCGAAGTAGCCGTCCCGGGCCAGCACCCCGCCCGTCCCGTCCGGCTGCTCCTTCAGGAACACCTGGTAGGCCAGCACCGTCATCCCGAGGCCGCCGGCCACCGCGAAGAAGTGGCGCATCGCCAGGAGGTTCGTGCGCTCGTCGTAGCCCTTGGCCAGCTCGGGCGCGAGCGCCTGGTGCGGCAGCTCGAAGAAGGTGTCGAAGAACCTCACCGCGAACAGGCAGGCGGCCAGATAGATCGCCAGCGCCCCATGGCTCCAGTCCGCCGGCGGGGTCCACAGGAGGAAGAAGGACAACGCATAGGGCACGGCCGCGATCAGCATGAACGGATGCCGCCGCCCCCAGCGGGACCGCAGGTTGTCGGAGAACTGACCGATCACCGGGTCCAGCACCGCGTCGAACACCAGCGCCGCCGCCAGGATCGACCCCACCAGCTGCGGCGGCAGTCCGACCACCTGGTTGTAGAAGATCACCAGGAAGGTCGAGAGCGCGCGCAGCTTCAGGTTCGTCGCCGTGGCGCCCACGGCGTAGAGCACCTTGGTCGCGTATCCCAGGCGCGGAACCTCGCCCGCGCTCGTCGCAGCGGCCATGCCGGTATGTCCTCCCTTGCGGGGCGGCCGGCGGGATCTGGTGTCGCGCCTGGCAGCCGCCCCGACCGTGCGGACCGGCTGCCCCAGCGTCAATAATTTAGATTTTTCAGTACGGACACACGCCCAGGCGCCGGGCGCGGCGCCCCTATTGCGTGACCAGCACCACCTTGCCCACGTGCGCCCCGGCCTCCAGGTGGGCGTGGGCGGCGGCCGCCTCCTCCAGCGGGAACGTCCGGTCGATCTGCGCCTTCACCTGGCCCGCCGCGACCCACGGCCAGACCACGCGTTCGACCTCGCCGGCCAGCCGCGCCTTCTCGTCGGCGTCGCGCGGACGCAGGGTCGAGCCGGTGATCGACGCCCGCTTCTGCATGATCCGGAACACCGGCACGGTGATCTCCCCGCCCGCCTGGGCGGCGATGTAGACGATCCGACCGCCGGTCTTCAGAGCGTCCAGGTTCTTCGGGAAATAGTCCCCGCCCACCATGTCCAGCACCACGTCGACCCCGCCCTCGCGCTTGGCGACCTCGGCGAAGTCCTGGGTGGTGACGTCCACCGCCACGTCGGCGCCCAGCGCCAGCGCCGCCTTGGCCTTGTCGGCGCCGCGGCCGGTGGCGATCACTTTCGCGCCCGCCGCCTTGGCCATCTGGATCGCCGTCACCCCGATGCCCGAGGTCGCCCCATGCACCAGCAGGGTTTCGCCCGCCTTCAGCGCCCCGTGCTCGAACACGTTGGCGTAGACCGTGAACACCGTCTCCGGCAGGCCCGCCGCCGCCTCGAAATCCAGCCCAGCCGGGATCGGCAGCGCGTGGCGCGCATCGCACACCGCGTACTCGGCGTAGCCCCCGCCGCCCAGCAGCGCGCAGACCTTGTCGCCCACCTTCCAGCGCCCGGCCGCCCGCGCGACCACCCCGGCCACCTCCAGGCCCAGGGTGTCCGGCGCCCCGGGCGGCGGCGGATACATCCCCAGCCGCTGGACGATGTCGGGCCGGTTCACCCCCGCCGCCTTCACCTGGATCAGGATCTCCCCCGCCTTCGGCTCGGGCAGGGGCAACCGCACCGGCTTCAGCGCGGAGGCTGGCCCTCGCCCGCCCTCGACGGCGATGGCGGTCATGGTCTCGGCTTCGAGGGGGCTCGTCATGGCTAACGTCCTGAAACTTGCGCCGAAGCGGCGTGCGCGTTCAGATAGCCCCACGGTCGGGGAGCGCAAAGGAGGGTTCGACGATGGATGAGCCTGTCGACGTCCGGGTCGGGCGCGGCCAGCGCCTCCTGGAGGCGATCCGGGAAGACCTGGAGCTCTACGGCGTGGCCGAGCTGGAGGAGCGCATCGCGGTGCTGCAGGGCGAGATCGCCCGCGCCCAGGCCCAGATCGACAAGAAGCGCTCGGGCCGCGCGGCCGCCGACGCCCTGTTCTCGCCCCGGGCGTCCTGACGCCTCAATGGCACGGGCATTGCACGTGGCGGGCGAACCGCGACGCTTTGTTCAGCGCGTGGAAACCGAGTCGAGTGTAGGTTGATGTCGATGCAGGACACCCAGAGCCCCGATTGGCGCGACGACGTCATCCAGGACTTCGCGCGCTCCGAGCTGTTCGAGCGCACCTTCCAGGAGGGCATGGAGCTGGTCGAGGAGACCGCCAGCTACCTCGATGGCGAGGGCCGGCAGGAATCCAAGCTCCTGTCCCGTAACGCCGCCCTGGCCTACGCCGCCGAGAGCATGCGCCTCACCACCCGCCTGATGCAGGTGGCCTCCTGGCTGCTGGTCCAGCGCGCCGTGCGCGAGGGCGACATGGCCCCGGCCGCTGCCTGCGAGGACCGCTACCGCCTCAACGCCGACGAGGTCTCCCGCGCCGAGGACGCCGCCCAGAACGAGCTGCCGCGCGGCCTCACCGCCCTCGCCGATCGCGCCGAGCGCCTCTACGAGCGCGTCCGCCATCTCGACCGCCGCATGTACGTGGAAAGCACGAGCGAAGAGCCGGCCAACCCGGTCCTCGGCCACCTCGACCGCCTCAAGAGCGCGTTCGGCGGATAGCCGCGCCTCGTCCCTTTCCCCTGAATCGAGAGGGTGGAGGGGGGATAAGGGGCGAACCGCGCCCCGTCAGTCCGCAAACGAAATCGCCGCCCCGGCGAGGCCGAGGCGGCGACGTCCGTCCGGTCCGGGGGTTCAGGCCGCCAGTTCGAGCGGCCGGCGACGCTCGCGCCCGCGGGTCGGCGCCTTGGCCCTGTCCGCGACCATCACCAGCACCGCGAGGCCGGCGTTGATGAGCGCGAGGCTCAGGTGGGCCCCCATGTCGCCCTTCAGGCCCATCGCCTGGATCTCGGCGGCCGTGCGGCCGGCCGCCAGGGCTTCCATGAGCGGGCCGTAGTTGGGGATGTTCCACCCCAGGGCCGGGGTCATGTGCGCCAGCACGAAGAGGGTCGAGAGCCCCAGCGCCGCGACCGCGCCGGCGAAACGCGTCCGCGGCAGGATCACCACCACGGCGATCAGGGCCGCGGCCACGCCCACGGCGTAGCGGCCGTTGGGCTCCAGCCACGCGATCCCGGTCCGGGCCTCGGCCCAGCCGAAGATGGGGTGGATGTCTACGCCCACGAACTTGGGCCAGACCCAAAGGGTCACCAGGCTGGCGACCAGCAGGACCGCTCCGCCCCAGCTCCAGACACGACTATGGTCGATCATCATTTCCTCCGTTGTCTGCGCGGAGGCGAGATGCATGGCCCCGGCTCCGCAGAGCGGCCCGACATCACGATCGGGGGCGACCGCCAGAGGGGCCCGGGCCGTCAGCTTCACATTGGGTGGCCGCGCGGGGTTTCAAGGGGGTGGCCGGACGCGCTCGCCTCGCCCCCGTTCGCACGCCCCGACCGGGCCTGGATCACCAGCGCCAGGACGATGGCGAACACCAGGTCGAAGCCCAGGCAGAACGGCGGCCACCACGCGGGGACGCCCGGATTGCGCACCAGGCCGGGGTGGACGAGGTCGAGGGCGCCGTGCGCGATCAGCGCGACCGCCGCGATCCGCAGATCCTTCCGGAATCCGATGACCGCTGCGAGCCCGAAGACCGCGAACTGCAGGAGTTCCACCGGCAGCGCCGCCCACGCGCCGCCCAGCACCGCGAACAGCACATAGTACGACGCGATCGCCATCAGCGCCGTGGGGTAGAACGCCCGCGAGCGGTCCAGCCCGGTCATGGCCGCGAAGGCGCCGAGGCCGGCCGCCATCAGCGCGCCGATCAGGATCGCCATCGGATCAGTCTCCCGGCCGGACCGGCGCCGCGGGGGCGTATTCCAGGCCCAGCCGCGTCAGCCGCGCCGCCCGCGCGCCGTACCGGCTCCGGATCTCGGCGAGGGCCGCGTCGAGCTGCGCCACCGCCGGCCGTCCGCCCGCGACGATGCGTCGGCCGCCCGGCGTGGGCTCCGCGTCGGGCACGAGAACGAGTCCATGCCGCGAGCGCACGGGCCGCCGCCCCGGGGCGGTGCTCACCACCTTGGTCCGGAACGTGCGGCTCCAGGCGTCCGCCTGCAGGGCCAGGCCGATCTCGTCGACCCCATCCGCCAGCGGGGCCTGCAGCGTCTCGCGCCGCCAGAAGGCGCCCAGCGCCATCAGCGCCTCGCCGTAGTCCGCCGCGGTCAGGCTGTAGGCCCCCGTCCGGTGCTCGGCGCCCCATCCCGCCGCGCCCAGCCGCCGCGCTAGGTCCGCCGCCGCCGGCCGTCCGCCGATCGCCTCCACCAGGGCGAGCGAAACGGGGATCGAGGCGCTGACCCCCGTGGTGCTGATGATCGGCCCGTCCTGGACGTACCGCCGGTCGCGCACCCAGGTCGTGCGCGGATGGCGCTTCGCAAGGCCCGGCATCGCGTGCCAGTGCGTCGTGGCCCGGCGCCCGTCCAGCAGGCCGGCCTCGGCCAGCACGCGGGCGCCCTCGCAGATCGAGACGATCGTCGCCCCCCGCTCGGCCTGCGCCTTCAGCCAGGCGATCAGCACGGGGTTCTTCGGCTGCATCTGCGCCGGCACGATCACGATGTCCGCTCCCGCCGGCTCGGCGGCGTCGAAGGCCGCCAGCGTCTGGTCGGCCCGGATCGCCAGGGTCAGGAACAGGTGGATCGGCCCATCCGCCGTCGACACGCTGCGCACGTCGGCGACGCCGGACTCCTTCAGGACGCCGTAGGGGACGATGAAGTCCGTGGTCTCGGCGCCGTCGTTGTCGGCCACCACCGCCACCAGGGGCCGGACGCGCCCGGCCTTGGGCTTCGGCAGCGTCAGGCGCTCGGGCTCGGCCGCCGCGGGGGCGAGCTTCGTGATCGGGGGCGGGGCGGTGGCGGCGGCCGGCGGCGCAATCACCGCCAACAGCACGGCGATCGCGGCGGACGCCAGGATGATCGGGCGCATTTCGGTCCTCCTTGGGAAACGGCGCCGGGGCCGGGCGGGGGATCGCCCGGCCGCCGGGCCAGTCAGATCCGGCTCACTCGGCCGCCGGCGGCTGGGCGGCGTTGCAGGCGCAGCCGTCGCCGCAGCGGCAGGCCGGGCCGCACGCGCAGGCGTTGCAGGCGCACGGGTCGCAGGAACACGGATCGCAGGGGCAGTTGGCGGGCATTGGGGAGGCTCCTTCTCGTCCGGGATTGGACGCTCCCCCACCTACCTCCGCCGGGGTATGGCGGAAACGACATAGATATCGCATATTCCGCCACATGCAGCCGCTCCGCACGATCGCCCTCATCGGCTACGACGGCGCCCAGGCCCTCGACCTGGTCGGCCCGCTCGAAGTGTTCTCGATGGCCAACAACTACGCCCCCCGGCCCGCCTACGAGGTGATCCTGGCCTCGCCTGCGGGCGGGGAGATCGTCACCAACTCCGGCCTTCGGCTGGCCGGCGCCACCCCGCTGGCCGACCTGCCGGACGAGCTCGACACCCTGCTGATGTCGGGCGGGCACGAGTATGGCCTGCGCGCCCTGGGCGACAGCGGGGTGCTGGCGTGGCTGGAGGCCAGGCAGGCCACCACGCGCCGGATGGGCAGCGTCTGCACGGGCGCCCTGGTGCTGGCCGCCAGCGGCCTCCTCGACGGGCGGCGCGCCACCACCCACTGGGGCGCGTGCGAAGTGCTCCGGGAACTGCGCCCGCAAGTGCAGGTCGAGCCCGACGCCATCTACGTCGCGGACCCGCCGTTCTACACCTCGGCCGGGGTCACCGCGGGGATCGACCTCTGCCTCGCCCTGGTGGAAGCCGACCTCGGGCCGCAGGTCGCCCTCGATATCGCCCGGAACATGGTGCTGTTCATGCGCCGCCCCGGCGGCCAGACGCAGTTCAGCGCCGGTCTATCGGTGCAGGCCGACGCCAGCCCCCGCCTGCGCCTGCTGCTGAGCGAGGTGATCGCCGACCCCACCGGCGACCTGAGCCTGCCCGCCCTCGCCGCACGCGCGGGCATGAGCGAGCGCACCTTTTCGCGCGTGTTCCTCAAGGAGACCGGCGTCACCCCCGCACGCTTCGTCGAACAGGCCCGCCTCGACAGGGCCAAGGCGCTGCTCGAGGCCTCCGACTGGCCGCTCGCCCGCGTCGCCGAGCGCAGCGGCTTCGGCAGCCTCGACGCCCTCCACCGCGCCTTCCAGAAGCGCCTCCGCGTCACCCCCGGCGAATACCGCGACCGCTTCGGCCGCGCCGGCCGCTGACGCCGTTCAGTTCTTCAGGAACGCCTCGAAGCGATCCTTCCAGTCGGGGTGCCAGCGCGACAGGGCCGGGCGGTTCTCGATCAGGTCGCCCATCGCCCAGGCCATACGCTTCTCGTCCATCGCCCGGGTCACGTCGTTGTCGGGACAGAGGATGTAGAAGTCGCCGCGCGCCAGGCTCTCTAGCATGAACTCCACGACCTGCTCGGGCGTCCAGGCCCCGGGCGGCTTCTCCGGGATCCGCGACGCCATGATCCCGGTGTAGGTGAAGCCGGGGACCAGCAGGTGGGCGGACAGGCGGCATCCCTCCGTGTTCCGCAACTCGTGCTGCAGCGACTCCGTGAAGGCCTTCAGGGCGGCCTTGGAGACGTTGTACGCCGCATTGCCCGGCGGGGTCGTGATGCCCTGCTTGGACCCCGTGACGATCACGAAGCCCGGCCGCCCCGCCTCCGCCATCGCCGGCAGGAAGGCGTGCGCGCCGTGCACCACGCCCCACAGGTTCACGTCCATCAGCGTCTTCCAGGCGTCCAGGTTCTTGAACGCCCCGCCGGGGTTCAGGCCGATGCCGGCGTTCAGCATCAGCACCGAGACGTGGCCGAAGGCCGCCAGCGCCGTGTCGCGCAGGCGCTCCAGATCCTCGAACCTGGACACGTCCGTCGGCGCCGCCACCACCCGCGCGCCCGCCGCCCGCAGGCTCGCCTCGGCCTCGCTCAGCCGCTCGCCCGCCAGGTCCGCGATCACCACCGGCAGGCCCAGGGCCGCAAAGCGCCGCGCGGCCGCCAGCCCGATCCCGCTCGCGCCCCCGGTGATCACCGCCGCCCCGCCGTCGGCCAGTGGGAGCAGGGTCGCATAGGCGTCGGTCATCGGGATCGCTCCTTAGGGGGCAGGCTCAAGGCATCTCTGCCCCATACGGCCGCGCCTTTGAAAGCCCCCTGCCTCCCCCGTAACGCGGGGGAGGGGGACCGCGCCCCGAAGAGGGCGTGGTGGAGGGGGCGAGTCCCAGGCTCAACCCTCTCCGCCCATCAGCTCCGCCACTTTCAACAGGACCGCATCCGCCACCCCGCCTAGGTCCCGGTAGATCCAACCTGCGGGAACCCGCATCACGGTCACGCCCTGCGCCGCCAGCCACCGGTCCTGCGCCGCATCCCGGGCCTGCGCGGCCGCGTCCCAATGCGTCGCGCCATCAACCTCCACCGCCAGCCGCACGCTCGCGCAGTAGAAGTCGAGGATCAGCGCACCGAACGGATGCTGACGCCGGAACGCCGGCCGGTCTGGCCCTCGCCCCCGTAGCCGACTCCACAGCATGATCTCGGGTTCGGTCATCGCCTTGCGCAAGGCGCGGGCCCGGTTCGTGGTCAAGGTTCGCCGCAAGACGCCGCCTGCCCCCTCCACCATCGGCTCTACGGCCGATGGTCCCCCTCCCCCGCGTTGCGGTGGAGGCAGAACACATCATGAACTTTGCCCCGCCAGCGTCAACACCACCCCCACCCACGACCGCTTCTGACGCAATGCCGTGTTCCACTCCCGCCTATGTCCGCCGAGGCCACCCTCACGCCCGACCCCGACGTCGCCATGCTGGCGCGGCTGGCGGCGCTCGACATGTCGGCGGCGGAGCACGCGCATGGCCGGCTGATGGCGGCGACCGACGCCGAGGAGATCAGCGACCTCGGGCGCACCTACGAGCGTTTCGCCCGCTCGCTCCGCCGCACCCTGGCGCTGAAGGCCAAGCTGGCCCACGACGCGGCTCTGGCGGCCGCGCGGCGGGCCCGCGCGGCGCGCGAGGACATCGACGACGAGGCGGACGATCCCACCGACGCACGCGTCGGCGAACTGCAGGACGCGGTAGGCCGGATCTCCCACGCCCACGGGCTGACGGACGGCCCCGCCCTGGAGCGGCTGCACGAGCGCCTGGATACCGAGATCTGGGACTGGGCCGAGCGCGACGACTTCGCCGACGGCGACCTGGACGTCCAGGTCCGCTGGCTGTGCGGGCGCCTCGGCCTGCCGGCCGAGCTCGCCGCCGTCTGGCGCGACCTGCCCCAGCCGGACGCGGTTCCGCCGCCCTGGGCGGACGACGCTACGCCCCCGGCCGACGATCTCGACACCGCACCCGCCGTCCCGCCCGCGCTCCCCGCGCCGACCGCGCGTCCGGAGGACGCGCGCTGGCACGACCCGCTGCCGCCTCACTGGGACACCGGATGAGGCGACGCGGGGGACGAAGCCGCCTCCGTCGGCCTCCGCCGACAGCTCCCCCGGCAGGGGAGCATCTCCCCAGCCCAGCACCCGACCCGATCCCCCGGCCGCTCGCGTCCCGGGGCGCCTGTCTGCGCCGTTCCGTGTCGTCCGTGTTTTCTGTGTCTTCCGTGGTTCCGCGCGCAGCGCGCCTTCGGGGGGCCCGGACCCCGCGCACGGAAAACGCCGCGAAGGTCTCCCCTCGCGGCGTTCGAAACTTCCGCGGCCTTTCGGCCCCGCGCTTACTTGCGGGTGAAGGCGCCGAACTTGGCGTTGAAGCGCGACACGCGGCCGGCGCGGTCGAGCATCTGGTGGCCGCCGCCGGTCCACGCCGGGTGCGTCTTCGGATCGATGTCCAGGTTCAGCGTGTCGCCTTCCTTCCCGTAGGTGGAACGCGTCTTGTAGGTGGTGCCGTCCGTCATCACGACGGTGATGAAGTGATAGTCGGGATGGATGTCTTGTTTCATCGAACGGGCGCCTGACGTATGGGAGCGGCCGAGATAGGCCGGCCGCCCCGCGAAGGGCGGCGAAAATGGAAGCCGCGCGTATAGAGAAACGCCGCGGCAAATGCAAGGTGCGTCGCAGATGAGTGAGCCGGGGCCAGAGTCCTCCCCCCTGTCGTCCCCCGCATCTTCCCCCGTCGAGGGCCGCCCCAGCGCCGGCCAGGCGCTGGCCCAGTCCCTGGCCGAGGGCGCCGCCAAGCGCGGGCGCAGCCGCAACGTCGGCGCGCTGCGCCGGCTGCGCCCCTTCCTGGCCGCCCACTGGGGCCACGCCGCCGCCGCCCTCGTGTTCCTGATCGCCTCGTCCAGCGCCACCCTCGGCATGTCGGGGGCCATCCGGCTGGTGGTCGACAACCTGACCCAGCCCGGCCTCTCGGCGGCTGACGTGGACCGCCGGTTCCTCGTGGTCGGCGCGGTGGCCGCCGCGCTCGCGGTCGCCACCGCCCTGCGCTTCTATTTCGTCACCAGCCTGGGCGAGCGCGTGGTCGCCGACCTTCGCAAGGCGACCTACGGCCATATCCTCACCCTCGATCCGTCGTTCTTCCTCAAAACCCGTACGGGCGAGGTGCTGTCGCGCCTGACCACGGACATCGCCATCGTCGAGAACCTGCTCGCCACCTCGATCTCGGTGGCGCTCCGCAACTTCGTTATCCTGGTCGGGGCGCTGATCCTGCTGATCTTCGTCAGCGCCAAGCTGACGGGCCTGGTGCTGCTGACCTTCCCGTTCGTGATCGCGCCGCTGTTCATCTTCGGCCGCCGGGTGCGCAAGCTGACCGCCTCGGCCCAGGACCGCTTCGCAGACGCGGTGGGCTCGGCCGGGGAGAGCCTCGACGCGCTGGAGACCGTGCAGGCCTTCGGCCGCGAGCGGGCCGCCGGCGAGCGGTTCGGCGCCGCCGTCGAGCAGGCCTTCCGCGCCCAGATGCGCCGCATCACCACGCGCGCGGCCATGACCGCGACCGTGATCCTCCTGGTGTTCGGCGGCGTGGTGGTCGTCTTCTGGCTGGGCGTCCACGCCGGCCTGCGCGGCGAGATCACCTGGGGCGCCCTCTTCCAGTTCGCCTTCCTGTCGGTGATGGCGGCCAGCTCGACCGGGGCCCTCGGGGAGACCTGGGGCGACGTCCAGAAGGCCGCCGGGGCCATGGAGCGGGTGGGCGAGCTGATGGACGCGCGTCCGGGCGTCGCGCCGCCGGCAAACCCGGTGAAGCTGCCCGCCCCCGCCCGCGGGGATGTGGTGTTCGAGGGCGTGACCTTCGCCTATCCCGGCCGCCCTGACCTGCCCGCGCTGAACGGCTTCGACCTTGTGGTGCGGCCGGGCGAACGGGTGGCCCTGGTCGGCCCCTCGGGCGCGGGCAAGAGCACGGTCCTGCGCCTGCTGCTGCGGTTCTACGATCCCCAGGCGGGCCGCATCCTGCTGGACGGGGTCGACCTGCGCGACGCCGACCCGGCCGAGGTCCGCGCCCGCATGGCCCTGGTGGCGCAGGAGAGCCCGCTGTTCTCGGGCACGGCCGCCGAGAACGTCCGCTTCGGCCGCGACGGGGCGACCGACGCCGATGTGGAGGCCGCCCTGCGCGCCGCCCAGGCCGAGGGCTTCCTGAAGGCGCGCGCCGAGGGCTTCGCCACCCAGGTCGGCGACCGCGCCCGCAGCCTCTCGGGCGGCCAGCGCCAGCGGCTGGCCATCGCCCGCGCCCTGGTGCGCGACGCCCCCGTGCTGCTGCTGGACGAAGCCACCAGCGCCCTCGACGCCGAGAACGAGCACCTGGTCCAGCGCGCCCTCGACGAGGCGATGCGAGGCAAGACCACCCTGGTCATCGCCCACCGCCTCGCCACGGTGCTCAAGGCCGACCGCATCGTCGTGATGGACGAGGGCCGGGTGGTCGAGGAGGGCACGCACAACGAGCTGGTGGCCCGCAACGGCCTCTACGCCCGTCTCGCCGCCCTCCAGTTCGAGGCGGCCTAGGCGAGGCGGGCGGCCCGACGCAGCCGCAGCGTCGCGCCCGCCGCGCCGAAGCCCAGGATCATCAGCGCCCAGGCGCCGGGTTCCGGAACCGCGCCGCCCTGAGTGGGACTACCCGCCTGTTGCCGCGCCGCGACCGCGCCGTCGAAGCCTGCATAGTAGACGTTGCGATAGCCCAGCCCCACGCCGCCGTTCCGCCGGATCTCGAAGGCGGCGTTCGCCTGGTCGAGGGCCGCGATATCGATCGACGTCGGCAGGGTCGCCGGGATGTCGCCGTCATTGTCCACCATCGTGAAGACCACATGGGTCGTGTAGGTCGAGACGCCGGCCGTCTGCAGGCGGCTCAGGCTGATCACGAGCTGGTTGGACGGACTGAAGGTCAGGGTCGGCGTGAAAGCCGAGAAGTCGGTGATGGCGCCGAGCTGGCCGGACACCAGCGCGAGCCCGCGATTGGGCGCGGCCGACTCGGTGTCGTAGGTGAAGTGGAAGGCATAGTCGCGGTTGTCGGCCTCGCCGCGGAAGGCGATCTGATCGGCGAGGTAGACGTTCGGCCCGAACGTCTGGAAGCCGGGGAGGCTTCCCGCCCGGTCCTCGAACCTGAGATCGACGATCGCCGCCTGAGCCGCCGAGGCGACGCCTGCGGCTGCGGCGACCCCGGCCATGAACAGCTTCAGATCCATCACGCCCCCCTTGATTTTGGGGGCGATGGTGCGTCCGGCTGCACGCGGCCACATCCCCCGATTGGGGGTCAGCCGCGCGCCTTGACCGCGAGACCGGGGAAGTCGCTGAACACCCCGTCGACGCCGGCGGCGTAGAGCGCCTTCAGCACGGCCATGGCGTCTCCGTGGTCGGCCGGCGAGGCGCCGCGCTGCAGGGCCTTGGGCAGGAAGGCGTTCTCGGCGCGCACGGTCCAGGGGTGGACGGCCAGCCCCGCCGCGTGGGCGTGTTTCACCAGGTCGGTGGGCGCGCCCAGCACCCCGCCGTCGGTGGGGACCACCAGCGGCCACTCCGGCCCCAGGCCCTCGGCGAAGGCGGCGATGGCCTTGATCCCGCCGGCCGAGCTGACATCGACGGGCGCGGGACCCTTCGACACCAGCATCACGCGCCGGGCCTTGGTCAGGCGGCCAATCGTCTTCAGCGGCTCGACCTCGAAGCACTGCACGAAGACGGGCGCGGTTGGGCTGTCGAGGCCGTTGGCCTTCAGGGCGCCCGCCAGCCGGGCCTCCAGCGGCAGGCCGATCCCCGCGAAGAACGCCGGGTGCTTCATCTCGGGGTAGACGCCGATGGTGCGGCCGACGCGCCGGCTCTCGGCCTTCGCCAGGTCGATCACCTCCTGGAAGGTCGGGACCGCTTCGCGGCCATCGAACGCCGCGCTGCCCGGCCGAAGGTGCGGCAGCCGCTCACGCGCCCGCAGGGTCTTCAGCTCGGCGAGGGTGAAGTCCTCGGTGAACCAGCCCGAGACCTTCTCCCCGTCGATCACCTTCTCCGCCCTGCGGCCGGCGAACTCGGGCCGGGCGGCGACGTCCGTGGTCCCGGAGATCTCGTTCTCGTGCCGCACCACGAGATGGCCGTCCTTCGTGGCGACCAGATCCGGCTCGATGAAGTCGGCCCCCTCGTCCACGGCGAGACGGTAGGCCATGAGTGTGTGCTCCGGCCGCTCGCCGCTGGCGCCGCGGTGGGCGATGACGATGGGACGCCGCTTAGGCTGGGCGCGCGCAGGCGTGGCCGCGGCGGCGGCGAGGGACATGGCGGCAAGGGTCCGGCGGGTGATCATGCCCGCCAGCTTAGCCCTATTTTGCGGCAGCCAGACGACTGGCGATCTGCGGATGCAGCTCCAGGTTCGACGCGATGATCGAGCCGGACGCCAGGATGTCGGCCTCGCCGTCGGCGTCGGTCACCTTGCCGCCCGCCTCGGTGACCAGCAGCAGGCCCGCCGCCAGGTCCCAGGGCTTCAGGTCGCGCTCCCAGTAGCCGTCGTAGCGGCCGGCCGCGACCCAGGCGAGGTCCAGCGCCGCAGAGCCGAAGCGGCGCACGCCGGCCACGCGCTGACTGATCTGGTGCAGTTCCTTCAGGAACTTCGCGTGCTGGCCGTGGCCCAGGAACGGGATGCCGGTGGCCAGCACCGCCTCGTCCATGTGCTTGCGGGCGGCGACCCGGAGGCGCTTGTCGTTGACGAAGCAGCCCTTGCCCTTCTCGGCCCAGAACAGCTCGTTGGTGATCGGATTGTAGGTGACCGCCGCCACCACGACGCCCTCGCGCTCCAGGGCGATGTTGATGGCGAAGTGCGGGATGGCGTGCAGGAAGTTGGTCGTCCCGTCCAGCGGATCGACGATCCAGCGGTGGGTCTTGTCGGAACCCTCGATCAGCCCGCGCTCCTCGCCGAGGAAGCCGTAGCCGGGGCGGGCCTTGGTCAGGG
>JBKOYY010000140.1:0-7617 GCA_046725615.1 Pseudomonadota bacterium | reverse complement strand
GCCAGATCCGCGCCCTGGGCTTCTTCAAGAACGTCGACATCACCGAGGTCCCCGGCTCGGCGCCGGACCGCACGGCCCTGCAGGTGAAGGTCGAGGAACAGCCGACCGGCGAGCTCAGCTTCAGCGCCGGCTATTCGTCGGTGGACTGCTCGATGGACTCGTCCTGATAGGTCTGGCCCGAGCGGATCGGGACCAGAGCGGTCAGGACTTCCTTGTCCAGCTTCTGCAGCTCGGTCTCGACCTGCACCTTGCCGAACTTGTACTTCGGGCCCTCGTCGATCGTGTAGGTGACCACGAAGCCGTTCTTGTCGGGGGCCAGCTCGGCCACCGCCGACGAGACGCGGAAGTCGTAGTAGCCGCGGTTGCGGTAGTGCTTCCGGAGCTGCTCCTTGTCGTACTCGAGCCGGTCCGGATCGTAGTTCGCCTGCGACGACGCGAAGAACTTGTACCAGCGCGTCTCCTCGGTGACGACGACGTCGCGCAGGTCGTTGTCCGAGAAGGCCTTGTTGCCCAGGAAGTTGACCGAGAGGATGCCGCTCTTCGGGCCCTCGTCGATCTTGAAGATCAGGTCCACGCGCTTCTGCGGCAGCTCGATGATCTGCGGCGTCACGTTCGCCGAGATCCGGCCCGAACGGCGATAGAGTTCGACGATCCGCTGCACATCGCCCTGGGCCTTGGCCCGGGTGAAGATGCCGCGCGGGCGCACGGTCACCTCGTCGCGCAGCTTGTCTTCCTTGAGGCCCTTGTTCCCCTCGAAGATCACCCGGTTGATGATCGGGTTCTCCACCACGGTGACGATCAGGTCCCCGTTCTGGAAGTCGATCTTCACGTCCGAGAACAGGTCGGTGCGGAACAGCGCCTTGATCGCCAGGTCGAGTTTGGCGGCGTCGACGCTCTCCCCCGCCGAGACCGGCAGGTACGACACCACGGTCGACTGCTCGATGCGCTCGTTGCCCTGGACCAGGATCCGCTGGATCACGCCGCCCTGGAACTGCTGGGCCGCTGCGACGCCGGGCGCGACGATAGCGGTCGAGCCCAGAAGAAGGGCAAGGCCCGAGGCAAGCGCGGCGCAGGGTACGCGGGTCATGAGCATCGAATCAGCCGTTTGAGGGACGAACGGGCCTAGGAGAATAGGCCGCCGAACAGATTGAACACACGCAGGCGCTGCAAATCGTTCCAGGTGGCGAACAACATCAATCCGAGAACGAGCGCAAGACCCACCCTGTACCCTGCCGCTTGAACCTTGGCGGCAAGAGGGCGACGCGTGACCGCCTCGTAGGCGTAGAACATCAGGTGGCCGCCATCCAGCACGGGCACCGGCAGCAGGTTCATGAAGCCGATGCTCACCGAGATCAGGGCGGCGAGCTGCAGCAGGTACAGAGCGGAGCGCGCCAGCGTATCAAGCGGACCGCTGGAGCCCTCGGCGCCGAGGGCGGCGACCTTGCCGGTCACCGAGGCGATGCCCAAGGGGCCCCGCAGCTCGTCGGCGTGAACCTGCCCGGTGATCATGCGGCCGAGGTAGTAGACCGTCGTCTCCAGAGTCTTCCAGGTGCGCTCGGTCGCGCGGCCGACGGCCTCGACCGGATTGTACCGGAGCCGGACGTAGTCGTCCGCGCCCTGGGCCGGGGCGATACCCAGGCTCCCGAGGCGCTGGCGGCCGGCGACAGGATCGTCTGACGTCCGCCAGGTGGGCGTCGCCGTGAGCTCTACCCGCTGCCCGCTCCGCTCGACCATGAAGGTCATCGGGACGCCGGCCCGGACCGTCACCAGCTCGCGAATCTCGTCGAAGCGGTCGATGTGCCGGCCGTTGGCCTCGACGATGAGATCGCCAGGCCGGAAACCGGCGGCGGCGGCGGCCGAATTCGGCATCACCTGAGCGATCTTGGGCGGAACCACCCATTCGCCGAAGGACATGAGAAGGCTGGCGAAGATCGCGATCGCCAGCAGGAAGTTCGCGATCGGTCCGGCGGCCACGATCGTCGCCCGCTGCCAGATCGGCTTGAAGTGGAAGTACCGCCCGATCTCGGCCCCCCTGCCCTCGGCCACCAGCTGGCGGCGCATCGCGGCCAGGTCCTCGGCATCGGGGATCGAGGCGGCGTTCTCGTCGCCGGAGAAGCGCACATACCCGCCGATCGGCGCCCAGCCGATCCGCCACTCGACGCCGGACTTGTCGGTCCAGGCCGCCAGAGCCTTGCCGAAGCCGATCGAGAACCGGTCGATCTTGGTGCCCAGCGCCTTGGCGGCGAGGAAGTGCCCCAGCTCGTGAACGGTGACCACCACGCCCAGGACGAGCACGAAGGAGACCGCGGTGATCAGGAAGCTCTGGATGATCTGCATGGCGGCCTACTCCATCAGGCGGCGCAGAGGCCGGTGACGACCTCGTCGGCGACGCGACGGGCCGCCGCATCGGTCAGTCGGGCGCTTTCAACGGCGTCGCCGTCGTCGTCCCAGTTCGCAGCCGCGTCGCGGTCCATCCGCTCGAGGGTTTCCGCTACCACCCGTGGGATATCGAGAAACCCGATCCGGCGGTCAAGGAAGGCCGCGACGGCGCGCTCGTTGGCCGCATTCATCGCAGCCGGAGCCCGCCCGCCCGTCTCCAGCGCCTGCTTGGCGATGGCCAGGGCCGGGAACCGGCCGTGATCCGGATCCTGGAACGTCAGCGGTCCCGCCGTCACCAGGTCCAGCTTCGGCGCCGGCCAGGGCAGCCGGTCCGGCCAGGCGAAGGCGCACGCGATCGGCGGCCGCATGTCGGGCGGGCCCAACTGCGCCAGCGTGGAGCCATCGGCGTATTCCACCAGGCTGTGGATGATCTGCTGAGGGTGGACCAGGACTTCGATACGCTCGGCCGGCATGGAGAACAGATAGGCGGCCTCGATCACCTCCAGGCCCTTGTTCATCATGGTCGCGGAATCGATCGAAATCTTGGCGCCCATCGAGAAGTTGGGATGGGCCAGCGCCCGCTCGGGCGTCGCCGCCGCCATCTCCTCACGGGTCGCGTTGCGGAACGGACCGCCCGACGAGGTCAGGATCAGTCGCGAAACCGAGTCCGCCACTGCCGGGTCCAGCACCTGGAAGATCGCCGAGTGTTCGGAGTCCACCGGAATGATCGCGCCGCCCGCCATCTTCGCCTTCCGCAGCAGCGAGGGGCCCGCGCAGACCAGGCTCTCCTTGTTCGCCAGGGCGATCACCGCGCCCGCCTTCGCCGCCGCCAGGGTGGGCGCGAGGCCCGCGAATCCGACGATGGCCGACATCACCCACTGGGCGTCGGCGGCGGCCACGTCGACGATCGCCTGGGCGCCGGCGGCGGTGCGGATACCCGAGCCGGCCAGCCGCTCGCGCAGTTCCGGCAGCGCCGCCTCATCCTCGATGACCGCGACCTGCGGCCGCCAGCGCAGGGCCTGCTCGGCGAGGCGCGCGGCGTTGCGGCCCGCGGTCAGGCCCACGACCTCCACCTCGACCCCGGCCTGCTCGAACAGGTCCAGCGTCGAAACCCCGATCGAGCCCGTCGAGCCCAGGACGCTGACCTTACGCGGCAGGTTCAATGCCATCCCCACTGATTGGCCAGCCGGGCGGCCGCCATGACCACAACTGCAAACATCAGGCCATCGACGCGATCGAGCAGGCCGCCGTGCCCCGGGATCAGGTCACCCGAATCCTTCACCCCGAACCGGCGCTTGATCGCCGACTCCCAGAGGTCGCCCGCCATGGTCGCCAGCCCGACGGCCAGGCCGATCAAGGCCGCGGCGAGCAGGTTCAGCCGGAACGCGGGCAGCGAGGCCATAAGCGCGCCCACCGCCGTGGCGGCGGCAAGGCCGCCAATGAAGCCGGACCAAGTCTTGTTCGGCGAGAAGCGCGGCCAGAGCTTGGGCCCCTTCAACGTGCTGCCCACAGCGAAGGCGCCGACGTCCGCAGCCCAGGTGGCCGCGAACAGCATCATCATCCACCAATGCCCCTGGTCGGTCTGACGCAGCCAGACGAGGCAGAGCGCCGCCGGGGCGATGTAGAGCACCCCGAAGGCCGCATCGGCCGGCCGTTCGGCCACACCTCGCGCCACGACCGCCGCCCCGGCCGCGGTCGCCGCGATCGCGCCCCAGGCCCAGGCGTAGTCGCCGCGATAGCCGACGAACACGGCGATCAGCACCGCTGCCGCCACCACGGCAGACACGCGGGTCGGCGCGACCGGCGCGGTCATCCCGCCCCATTCGATGGCCAGCAGAGCCACGCCGATGGCGATGAGCACGAGGTAGGGCCAGCCGCCGAACCAGGCGGCCGCCAGGGCCGCCGGCCCGATCACCGCGGCCGACGCCACGCGCAGGCCGAGGTTGGACCAGTCGAACCGCTTAGCCGGCGGCGAGGACGTCATCGGCAACGATTGCGCCATAGCGCCGGTCCCGCGCGGCGAACTCCGACAGCGCGGCCTTCAGGTGGTCTTCGCCGTAGTCGGGCCACAGAACGTCCTGGAACACCAGCTCGGCGTAGGCGGCCTCCCACAGGAGGAAATTCGACAGTCGCTGTTCGCCCGACGGGCGCACGATGAGGTCCGGCGGCGGCGACCCCGCGGTCGCCAGCAGGCTGCCGAACACCGCCTCGTTCAGCTCCTCAGGGCGGCGACGCCCCGCGGCGACGTCCTCGGCGAACCGGCGGGCTGCGTCGGCGATATCCGCCTGGGCGCCGTAGTTGAAGGCGATGTCCAGGTGGAAACGGTCGTTGTGCGCCGTCCGGGCCTGGGCGTCCTCGACCAGCTTGACCAGCTCCTTCGACAGGCCCTCGCGGCGACCGATCACCCGCACCCGAACGCCCTCGCGCTCGAGCCGGCCCAGGTCGCTCTCGAAGTACCGCTTCGGCAAGGCCATCAGCTCGGCCACCTCCGCGGCCGGGCGGCTCCAGTTCTCGGTGGAGAACCCGAAGACGGTGAGCCAGCCGATGCCCAAACCGGGCGCGGCCGAGACGGTCCGGCGCAGCGCCTCGACCCCGGCGCGGTGGCCCAGCGGGCGAGGCAGGCCCCGCTGCTTCGCCCAGCGGCCATTGCCGTCCATGACGATCGCCACATGCAGCGGCCGGACGGTCCCCTCAGGGGCGCCCGCAATGGGAGGCGTGTCGGCGGCGGCCATAGACGGAAGACGATCCTGTGCGGGTCTCAGACCTGCATGATCTCTTGTTCCTTGGTTTTCAAGGCTTCGTCGATCCGCTTGATGGCTTCGTCGGTGATCTTCTGCACCTCGCTCTCGAAGCGCTTTTCCTCGTCCTGGCTGATGACGCCGTCCTTCTCCGCCTTACGGCAGTCGTCGTTGGCGTCGCGGCGGATGTTGCGGACGGCGACCCGCTGCTGCTCGGCGTACTTTCCCGCGAGCTTGGCGAGGTCCTTGCGGCGCTCCTCGGTCAGCGGCGGAATCGGCAGGCGCAGCGTCTGGCCGTCGACCACGGGGTTCAGGCCCAGGTCCGATGCCCGGATCGCCTTTTCCACCGAGACCACCAGGCCGCGGTCCCACACGTTGATGGTGATCATCCGCGGCTCGGGCACGCTGATCGCGCCCACCTGATTGATCGGCGTGGAGGCGCCGTAGGCCTCGACGTGAATCTGGTCCAGCAGGCTGGCCGACGCCCGTCCGGTGCGCAGCGAGCCAAACTCTTCCTTCAGCGCCGCGACGGCCTTGTCCATGCGGTCCTTGTACTTCGAGAGCACGGGCTTTTCGGTCGTGGCCATGGCGGCGTCTCCGTCCTTCGTCGTCTTCGTCTGGATTGTAGGGCTCAGGCGATGGTCGTGAAGACCCCTTCGCCGTTCAGCACCTTCAACAGGTTGCCCCGCTCGCGGATGTTGAACACCACGATGGGGATGTGGTTCTCGCGCATCAGGCTGACCGCCGAGGCGTCCATCACCTTCAGATTCTTGGACAGGACCTCGTGATAGCTGAGCGTCTCGTAGCGCTCGGCCTTCGGGTCCTTCTTCGGATCGGCGGTGTAGACGCCGTCGACGCTGGTGCCCTTCAGAAGCGCTTCGCAGCCCATCTCGGCCGCGCGCAGGGCCGCGCCCGAGTCGGTGGTGAAGAAGGGCGCGCCGACGCCCGCCGCAAAGATCACCACCCGGCCCTTCTCCAGATGGCGCAGGGCGCGCCGCCGGATGTAGGGCTCGCAGACCGCCTCCATGGGGATTGCCGACTGCACCCGGGTGTAGACCCCCAGCTTCTCCAGCGAGGCCTGCAGCGCCAGCGCGTTCATCACGGTCGCCAGCATGCCCATGTAGTCGGCGCTGGCCCGTTCCATCCCCGCCTCGGCCAATGCGGCGCCGCGGAAGATGTTGCCGCCACCGACCACCACGCAGATCTCGACCCCTGCCTTGGCGACCTGAGCGATCTCCTCGCACACCGCGCCGAGGGTCTTGGGATCGATTCCGAAGCTGTCACCGCCGACGCCGGCTTCTCCCGAGAGCTTCAGGAGGATGCGTTTGAAGCGCGGTCCTGAAACGTCGGAAGGGGCAGCGTCGGCCATGAGGGAATCCTGCGAAATCGACGGAACATACAGCAAGGGCGCGACGCGTCTAACGCGTCGCGCCCTCTTCTAGTCAGGCCTGAGGGCTCAGCCCTGGCCAGTCATCGAGGCGACTTCGGCGGCGAAGTCACCCTCGGGGGCCTTCTCGACGCCCTCGCCCAGGGCGAAGCGCACGAAGCCCTTCAGCACGACCGGCGAGCCGGTTTCCTTGGCGGTCTCGGCGACCAGCTGTTCGATGGTCTGGTCCGGGTTCATGACGAACGGCTGCGCCAGGAGCACGACCTCTTCCTGCCACTTGCGGATCCGGCCCTCGACCATCTTCTCGGCGATTTCCTTCGGCTTGCCCGACTCCATCGCCATCTGGACCTGGATCTCGCGCTCCTTGGCGACGACGGCCGGATCCAGATCGCTGGCGGTGAGGGCCAGAGGCGGGGTCGGCGTGCCGGCCACGTGCAAGGCGATGCGGCGGGCGACTTCGGCCAGGGCAGCCTGGTCGCCAGCGCCTTCCAGAGCCACCAGCACCGCCAGCTTGGCCACGTCGTCGCCCTGCTTGTTATGCAGGTACAGCGACACGGCGCCCTGACCGACCGACAGCTTCGCCGCGCGACGCAACTGCATGTTCTCGCCGATGGTCGCGATCAGGTTGGTGACCGCGTCCTGGACGGTTTCGCCCTTGGACGTCTTGGCGGCGCGGATCGCTTCGACGTCGCCGTCGACCGTCAGCGCCACGTTCGCAAACTCACGGGCGGCCGACTGGAACGTGTCGTTCTTGGCCACGAAGTCGGTCTCGGCGTTCAGCTCGACCAGCACGCCGGTCTTGCCGTCGGCGCTGATCTTGCCGGCCACCAGGCCTTCAGCCGCGGCGCGGTCGGCCTTCTTGGCCGCCTTCGCCAGGCCCTTGGTCCGCAGCCAGTCCATCGACGCTTCGACGTCGCCGTTGTTCTCCTGCAGCGCCTTCTTGCAGTCCATCATGCCGGCGCCGGATTTTTCGCGCAGGTCCTTGACCAGCGCAGCCGTAATGTCGGCCATGCCTCAACTCCTCATAATGTCAGGGGCCGCCGCCGCGTGTCGCCGGCGGCCAGGGCCCGATCGATCCAGCGCCACGCCGGCGCAAACCAGCGAGGGCCCTTA
>JBKOYY010000109.1:0-4679 GCA_046725615.1 Pseudomonadota bacterium | reverse complement strand
TTCGCTTCCTGCTCGCTCGCACCATCACGCAGCGGCTCGACCGCTGCCCAGCCTGCGCACGGCCGGCCGCGAAGCGAACTTCATGACACAGTAAGATTAGGCCGAATCGTTCGTGCCCGGTCGGCAAGCGACATTCGCAAGGGCGATCTTGCCGCGTCGATGGACGGCAAGTACGCCCACGGTCGGGGTATCGAGTACCGGCGTCTACAGGCGCTTCCGCGGCTGGGCAAATCGGTTCGCGATCAGCAATTGGCCCAGTTGACTCTCGAGCAAAAGGAATTGGAACCCAGACTGCGTGCGGCAAAGGACAACGAGACTCGACTGCTGGCGGTGCTTGAGGCGCTTCGGCGTGCTGACACAATGCTTGTCATTAACCGGGCTAATGCGCTCGGCATCCTGGGGAAAATGGAAGCCGCAGAGGCCGAGAGCAAGCGGCAGGCTGTGTTGATCGCGGAGCTCGAAGCCAAATTGCCGCAAGGGGTTATGGAAGAAAAGCGGGAGAGCGAGGCTCTCCTGAAGGCCTACCAGCAGGAACAGCGTGACGAGAATGCCAAGGAAAGGGAGCTGATAGACAAGATAGGTCAACGACGAGGCGCAATGAACACGAACGCCGACGTGCGCAAGCAGGCGGCGACCCAGGCGTACGAGGCATTCCCCAACCTTGAGCTGCGTCGGCCGAGGCATGATCCGCCGGTCGCCCTGGAGCGATTTGTTGGACGTGCGCGTGCCAGCTATCGGAAGGAACGAGCGGCACGTGATCATCCGGCCAAGGTACGAATCTACTTTGAAGCGCTCCGCAAGGACAAGCGAGCGAGCCAACGGAGTGCCGTCAGCAGACTGATGGCGGCCGTGCAAGACTACGTCCAGGCCAATCCGGATCACCATCGTAAGCGGTGTTCTGAGGGCGCCTTTTTGTCGGGTTGCCGATCTGTGATTGTGCTGATCCTGCAGTGAGATTGGGATCGGCTTGTGTCTAGACTTGAACCTACGCTTGAGCTTGAGCACCAGGTCCGTCGCATCGAGGTGATCACCGGTGCCGGCGGGCGTCGTCGTTGGACGATGGACGACAAGGCGCGGATCGTCGAGGAGACGCTGGAGCCAGGAGCATCGGTGTCGGTGGTTGCGCGCCGACATGGGCTGACACCGCAGCAGGTGTTCGCCTGGCGCCGCGAGGCGCGCCAGCGGACCGAGGAAGCGAGGCCGCAGTTTGTGCCGGCGGTGGTGGAGGAGCCATCGACGCATCGACGTCGACGGCAACAAACCGCGCCCATGGCGTCGATCGAGCTCGATATCGGCGGCGTGAGGATGCGGATCGGCGACGGCGCCAAGGCGTCGATCGTATCGGCAGTGATTCGGGCGTTGAAGGCGACCTCGTGATCGGCCCGACAGGGACGGTCCGCGTCATGGTGGCGACGAAGCCTGTCGACTTCCGCAAGGGCATGGAGGGGCTGGCCGCCCTGGTGCGCGAGGCGATGGGGAACGACCCGTTCTGCGGGACGGTCTACGTGTTCCGGGCCAAGCGTGCCGATCGGGTGAAGCTGATCTTCTGGGACGGCACGGGCATGGTGCTGGTGGCCAAGCGTCTGGAGGACGGCAAGTTCCGCTGGCCCGGCGTGCAGGACGCGATCCTGCGGCTGAGCGCGGCCGAACTGCAGGCGTTGCTCGAGGGGCTCGACTGGCGGCGCGTTCACGAGCCCCGACACACTGCCGTGCCGACGGCAGCGAGTTGATCGCGGCGCGCTAAAGCGGTCGCAAGTTGCGAGCGGTTGTGATTCACTTGCCGCGTGATCACGCCTGCTGATGCTCTTCCCGACGATGCCGGCCTGCTCAAGGCGATGCTGATCGCCGAGCGGATCGAGAGCGAGCGGCTGCGCCAGATCATCCGGGAGTTCCAGCGTCATCGCTTCGGGCGGCGGGCCGAGAGCCTGTCCGAAGATCAGCTGCAGCTTGCGCTGGAGGATGCCGAGCAGGAAGCGGCGTCGGGCCTGGCGGCGTCGGAGGAGAAGAACCCACCCGAGCGCAAGGCGCGTGCAGCACGACGTCGGACAAACCGCGGCGCGCTGCCGGCGCACCTGCTGCGCATCGAGAGGGTGATCGATGTAACGAGCACGGTGTGCCCGTGCTGTGCGGGCGCACTGCATCGCATCGGCGAGGACGTCTCGGAGCGCCTCGACATCGTGCCGGTGCAGTTCCGCGTGCTGGTCGTGCGTCGCCCTAAATACGCCTGCCGCGCTTGCACGGACGTTGTCGTGCAGGCGCCGGCGCCGGCCCGACTGATCGAAGGCGGGTTACCCACCGAGGCGACGGTGGCCCACGTGCTGGTCTCGAAGTTCGCCGACCATCTTCCACTCTATCGACAGGCCCAGATCTATGCCCGGCAAGGCATTACCCTGGATCGATCGACCCTGGCCGATTGGGTCGGGCGCGCGGCCTTCCTGCTGCGGCCAGTGCACGAGCGGCTGTTGGACAAGCTCAAGGCCTCGCCGAAGCTGTTCGCCGACGAGACGACGGCGCCGGTGCTCGATCCAGGACGAGGCCGGACCAAGACCGGCCAGCTCTTCGCCTATGCCCGGGACGACCGGCCTTGGGGCGGCAGCGATCCGCCCGGCGTGGTCTATGTCTATGCGCCCGACCGCAAGGCCGAACGGCCGATCGCACATCTGAGCGGCTTCAAAGGTATCCTGCAGGTGGATGGCTACAGCGGCTACAAGGTGCTGGCCAGGCAGGGCAACGTGCGGCTCGCCTTCTGCTGGAGCCACGTGCGCCGGCACTTCTACGAACTCGCTACACCCGGCCCCGCGCCGATCGCCACCGAGGCGCTGACGCGCATCGCCGAACTCTACCGCATCGAGGCCGAGATCCGCGGCCGTTCCGCCGAGGAGCGTCACCGGGTCCGCCAGGAGCGCACCCGGCCGCTGGTCGAAGCGCTCGAGCCGTGGCTCCGCGCCAAGTTTCAACTCATCAGCCAGAAGACCAAGCTCGCCGAGGCGATCCGCTACGCACTGTCACGCTGGCAGGGGCTATACCTGTTCCTCGACGACGGCCGCATCGAGATCGACAACAACGTCGTCGAGCGAAGCATCAGGCCTCTTGCCCTGACCCGCAAGAATGCCCTGTTCGCCGGCTCCGACGGCGGCGCCGAGCACTGGGCCGTGATCGCCTCGCTGATCGAGACCTGCAAACTGATCGGCGTCGAGCCGTACGCCTACCTGGCCGACGTCATCACCCGCATCGTCGACGGTCACCCCAACAGTCGCCTTGACGAGCTCCTGCCGTGGACCTATCCCGCTACACCCGATCTCAAGGCCGTGGCCTGAGAGCGACGCTTACGCTGGAGGACGAGAACCGTCGACTGAAGAAGCTGCTGGCGGAGACGATGCTGGACGTGGCGATGCTGAAGGACATCGCTTCAAAAAAATGGTGACGCCCGCGGCGAAGCGAGAGGCTGCGGCGCACCTGTGCAGCGTGCATGGGGTGAGCCAGCGGCGGGCGTGCCGCGCGATCGGGGTGGACCGGGCCCTGATCCGCTACCAAAGCCGTCGACCGGACGACAAGGCCGTACGGCAGCGCTTGCGCGAGTTGGCGGCGGTGCGCCGTCGCTTTGGCTGGCGCCGGCTGCAGGTTCTGCTGTCGCGCGAGGGCGTTCACATGAACCACAAGAAGCTGCGCCGGCTGTACGTCGAGGAACGGCTGCAGGTCCGCCGGCGCGTCGGACGCAAGCGGGCTGCGGTGACGCGGGTTCCGTTGGTCCCGGCACGAGGACCGAACCAACGCTGGTCGATGGACTTCGTCCACGACGCGCTGGGTGATGGCCGCCGGTTCCGGATCCTGGCGGTGGTCGACGACTACACGCGGGAGAACCTGTGTCTGGTGGCCGACACCTCGCTGCCGGGCGGTCGGGTGATCCGCGAGCTGGAGGCCGTGATCGCCCGGCGAGGGCTGCCCCGGCAGTGCGTCTCGGACAATGGCCCCGAGTTCAACGGCCTGGCGATGCTCGGCTGGGCTCAGGGCCATGGCCTCGACTGGCACTACATCGAGCCGGGCAAGCCGCAGCAGAACGCCTTCATCGAAAGCTTCAATGGCCGCCTGCGCGACGAGTTCCTGAACGAGACGCTGTTCACCACACTCGCCCAGGCGCGGGTCGAGCTCGAGGAATGGCGGCGCGACTACAACACCGAACGGCCCCACAGTGCGCTCGGCAATCTGACGCCGCTCGCCTACGCGGCTCGCAACGCCTCTGTTCCGCAACAGGCCGGGGCGCTGCGCTTACCTGAGGGCTTCGCGCCCCGGCCTGTTGCAACACCGGACCTTACAGGTCCAAATGACGAACGGATTCTACTCCCGACTGGATGAAACTTGGGGCTCAGGTCACCTGCCCACGAGAGAGGTCTGCACACCTGTCCGCAAGCCGCCTTCAGCCGCTACCAGCATGTCGTGCGCCGCGAATTCGGGATTCCCGACGATCAGGTGGTGATGTGCGGTTACGCCGACCCCGATGCGGTGCCCAACAACCTGATCACCGAACGCGCGCTGCTCGAGGATTTCGTTCGCTGGTACACCGAATGACGGAGCCGCCGAAAGCTGACCCGCGCCTTGCCGCCATCCTGTGCAGCGTCGTCGGCCGCTACGACATCGTCTATGCCTCTATCACGATCACCCGCACCGTCCTGGGCTACAAG
>JBKOYY010000124.1:0-40382 GCA_046725615.1 Pseudomonadota bacterium | reverse complement strand
GGTCTCGGGATCGCCCTCGACCTCGCCCTTGGGCTTGGAGGCGGCGCGCGCTTCCATCTCCTCGCGAAGCTTCTCCTTGATCTTCTCGTACTTCTGCTCCTGGGCCCAGGCGTAGACGCCCTTCTCGCGGATGGCCGCAAGGTCGGCCTTCTGGCGCGCGGCGGAGGCTTCCGCCTTGGCCTTGGCGATCTCGGCGGGATCCTGAGCCTTCTTCCCCGCCTCTCCCGGCTTCGCCGCCTGCGGCGCGGCGAGGCCCAGCATCGCGCCGATTCCACTGACTGACATGCGCGCTCCTCCTTGCGTGAAGTACAGTTAAGCAAGAACTGTACCAGGCGCGCGGCCGAGACCGCGGGGCGGGAGGACGCTCGACGGCCTTGGGGGATCAGGCCGCCCAGGCGGCGGCGAAGCGGCGGAGGAGGGCCATGGCGGCGCTGTCGGCCAGGCCCGGGGCGGCGGACAGGCGGACGAAGAGGTGGCCGTGCGGTCGACGGCCGCGAGCCGGCAGGCCCTCGCCCTCCACCCGCACCAGGCCGCGCTCGGCGGCCTTTCGGTCGATCCAGATGCTGCGGCGGCCCAGGGGCGTGTCCACGGTGATGCGGCCGCCCTTCTTGAGCAGGCCGGGGGCGACCCGAGCGGTCATCCAGACGTCGTCTCCGCGCACCAGCACGCCGTCGTGCGCACGGATGTAGACGCACAATTCCTCGCCGCCGGCCTGGACCCGGTCGCCGGACCGGAGGCCGGGGGGCAGGGAGATGCGGATCGCCCGGCCGTCGGGGAAGCGGTGATCGACCTCGCCGCCCTCCAGCGCCTGGCGCGGACTGATCTCCAGGTCGGGATCCGGCGTGGGCCGGGCGCGGACAGGCGCCTGGACGAAGGGCGGGCTGAGCGGATCCTGCAGGCGCTGGTAGGCGTCGACCACCTGGCGGAAGACGCCGACGTCGCCGCCCGCGTCCGGGTGCGCCCGGCGGACGGCCTCGCGATAGGCGCGACGGATCTCGGCGGGGGTCGAGTCCGCTCCCACGCCCAGCACTTCGCGGGCGTCACGCAGCGACATCTCGGGTACGGGCCGAGTCATGGCTGTCCACGCTAGGGTAAACGGCGTCAACGGGCGGTTAAGAGCTGGAGAGCAGGCCGCCGCCCGCGCTATAGGCGGAGCCGTGACCGAAAAGCCCCCCATCCCGCCGTCGCCCTCAGAGGACGACTACGTCCGCCAGGTGACCGCCGCCGAGCCGCCGCCGCTGCTCAGCGAGACCGATCCGTTCGCCTTGTTCCACGAATGGCTCAAGGACGCCCTGGAGAAGGAGCTGAACGACGCCAACGCCATGGCCCTGGCCACCGCCGACGCGGACGGCCTGCCTGACGTGCGCATGGTCCTCCTGAAGGACGTCGATCCGCAGGGTTTCGTCTTCTACACCAACCTCGGCAGCGCCAAGGGTCGGGAGCTGGCCGCCAATCCGCAGGCCGCGCTGCTGTTCCACTGGAAGTCGCTGCGCCGCCAGGTTCGGGTGCGTGGGACGGTGAGCCCGGTGACCGACGCCGAGGCCGATGCCTACTTCGCCACCCGCGCCCGGCCGGCCCAACTCGGAGCCTGGGCCTCGGAGCAGTCGCGGACGCTCCCCGACCGCCTGGCCCTCGAAAAGCGGATCGCCGAATACGGCCTGAAGTTCGGCCTCGGGAAGGTCCCGCGCCCGCCCCACTGGTCGGGCTTCCGCGTGGCGCCGCAGGTCATCGAGTTCTGGCGCGACCGTCCCTTCCGCCTGCACGAGCGGCTGGTGTTCGACCGGGCGGAAGGAGGCTGGACGACCCGCCGGCTCTATCCTTGAGCAGCCAGTCGCTGACCGTCCTCGAGGCGGAGATCATGGCCTGGCTCGGGCCGCGCGGGGAACGACGGGTGGACACCGCCTGCGCCCACGTCTTCCTCGGCCCCGAGACCGCCTGGAAGATGAAGCGGCACGCTGACCTGGGCTACGCCGACTTCTCGACCCTGGGCCAGCGCAAGTGGGCGCTCGACCGTGAGCTGGAGTTCAACAAGCCCGGCGCGCCCGACATCTACCGGGCCGTGCGGCGCATCACCCGCGAGCCGGACGGCCGGCTCGCGCTCGATGGCGGCGGCGAGCCGGTCGACTACGTCCTGGAAATGCGCCGCTTCGACGATCGCGGCGTGCTGGCGGCCCAGCCCGAAGCGGTCGACGGCGACCTCGCCGAGGCGCTGGGTCGGATGATCGCCGGCTTCCACGCCGCCGCGCCCCTGCGCCCTGCCGGCGGCCTGACGGCCCTGTCGTTCACCGTGGGGTCCAACGCCCAGCTCCTGCGGGAGACCTGTGCGGGCCTGGATCAGGCCCGGGTCGAGACCATGATCGCCCTGACCGAGGCCGAGCTGGAACGCCAGGCGGCGCTGCTCGCCCACCGCTCGGCGAGCGGCTTTTCCCGACGCTGCCACGGCGACCTGCACCTGGGAAACATCCTGCTGGAGAACGGTCGACCGGTGCTGTTCGACTGCATCGAGTTCAACGACCTGCTGTCGGACCTGGACGTCCTCTACGACATCGCCTTCCTGCTGATGGACCTCGACTTCCGCGATCGTCGCGACGCCGGCGTTCGCGCTCTGTCGGGCTACCTGGACGAAGCGGCGCGGCATTTTCCGGCCGAGCTGTGGGAGGGCCTGGCCGCCCTGCCGCTCATGCTGTCCACCCGCGCTGCGGTGCGGGCGCACGTGACCGCTCACTCCAACGATCCGGCCACCGCCCGCGCCTATGTAGAGGCGGCCATCGCGCACCTCTCGCCGCCACCGCCGACGCTGGCGGCAGTGGGTGGGTTGTCGGGTTCGGGCAAGTCGCACTTCGCCCGCGCCGCCGCCCCGCTGATGGGCGCGTCGCCCGGCGCGGTGATCCTGCGCACCGACGAGGTGAGGAAGCGGCTCGCCGGCGTCGAGCCGACCGAACCCCTCCCGACGGAGGCCTACACGCCGCAGGCCCAGGCGGCCGTCTATGACGTCATGTTCGACAACGCCCGCGCCGCCCTCCAGGCTGGCCGGGCGGTGGTTCTGGACGCCACTTTCCTGGACCCGGGACTGCGCGCGCGCGTCCACGCCCTGGCGGCGGAGTGCGGCGTCCCGTTCCGCGGCGCGTGGATGGAGGCGCCGCTCGCCGTGCTCGAGGCCCGGGTGGCGGCGCGCACCGGCGACGCGTCGGACGCGACCGTCCAGGTCCTGCACGACCAGGCGGCCCGCCTGACCGAGCCGACGGGCTGGCTGCACGTGGACGCCACGGCGCCGTCGGAGCGGACGGCGAGGGCCTGGCTCGACGCCTGACGCCCGTGCTGCGTTGCGAAAGCGGCCCGGCCTGACTAAGCGTAATCCCCAAGTAACAACCGATAACCTGGGAGACGCTCGATGCTGGGGCTGATGCAGAACTGGCCGCTGACGGTGGACAAGATCCTCGACCACGCCAAGGCCTGGCACGGGGACCGCGAAGTCGTCACGCGCTCGGTCGAGGGCCCCATCGTCCGCAGCACCTGGACCGAGATCCACGGCCGCGCCAAGCGCCTGTCGAACGCGCTCAAGGGCATGGGCATCCGTCAGGGCGACCGGGTGGCGACGCTGGCCTGGAACACCGGCCGCCACATCGAGGCCTGGTACGGGATCATGGGCATCGGCGCCGTCTGCCACACCCTGAACCCGCGGCTGTTCGCCGAGCAGCTCTGCTACATCATCAACCACGCCGAAGACCGGGTCATCTTCACGGACCTCACCTTCGTGCCGATCCTGGCCGAACACCGCTCCAAGCTGCCCACCGTCATGCACATCGTGGTCATGACCGACCGCGAGGGGATGAAGGGCGTGAACCTGCCGGGCGCGCTTTGCTACGAGGACCTGATCGAGCAGAATTCGGCCGACTGCCACTGGGGCGACTTCGACGAGAACACCGCCGCGGCGCTCTGCTACACCTCGGGCACGACCGGCAATCCGAAGGGGGTGCTCTACTCCCACCGCTCGAACTTCCTGCACACGCTCGTCACCATGGGCGTCGACGTCCTGGCGCTCTCGCAGCGCGAAACGGTGCTGCCCGTGGTGCCGATGTTCCACGCCAACGCCTGGGGCCTGGCGCTGAGCTGCCCCGCCGTCGGGGCCAAGGTGGTGATGCCCGGCCAGAAGCTGGACGGCGCCTCGGTGCACGAACTGATCGAGAGCGAGGGCGTCACCTTCTCGGCCGCCGTGCCCACCGTCTGGCAGATGCTCCTCACGCACCTGCGCGACACCAACGGCAAGCTCACCACCCTGAAGCGCGTCGTGATCGGCGGCTCGGCCGTGCCCGAGGCCATCGTGCGGGCCTTCCGCGACGAGTATGGCGTCGACGTGACCCACGCCTGGGGCATGACCGAGACCTCGCCGCTGGGCACCATCTCCAGCAGCACCGCGAAGATCGACGCCATGGACGCCGAGACCCAGCTCGCCTTCAAGCTGAAGCAGGGGCGCCCCGCCCTGGGCCTGGAAATGAAGCTCACCGACGACGAGGGGCGGGTGCTCCCGAACGACGGGACCACCTTCGGCCGGCTCAAGGTCAAGGGTCCGTACGTGGTCGGCGAGTACTTCAAGGGCGAGGGCGGCCGGATTCTCGACGACACCGGATTCTTCGACACCGGCGACGTGGCGACGGTCGACGAGCACGGCTTCATGCAGATCACCGACCGCGCCAAGGACGTCATCAAGTCCGGCGGCGAGTGGATCAGCTCGATCGAGATCGAGAACATCGCCATGGGCCATCCCAAGGCGGCCAACGCCGCGGTCATCGGCGCGGCGCACCCGAAGTGGGACGAGCGCCCGGTGCTGCTGGTCAAGCTGCGCGAGGGCGAGACCGGGACGAAGGAAGAGTTCCTGGCCTTCCTGGAAGGCAAGATCGCCAAGTGGTGGACGCCGGACGACGTCGTCTTCGTCGACGACATCCCGCTGGGCGCCACCGGCAAGATCGACAAGAAGCTGATCCGCGAGCGGATGAAGGACTACGTCCTGCCGACCGCCAAGACGCCGGTCGGCGCCTAGCGCCGTCCCATCGATGGCGGAATCCCGGGGCGCCGCGGCGGGTCCGCTTTGCGTCTACTTCCACGGCTGTCCCGGTGGGCCTGCCGAGGCCGGCTGGTTCGAGACGGCCGCGCGCGGCGCAGGCGTGCGGCTGGTCGCCTTGGACCGCGCCGTCCTGGCGCCGGCGTCGACCGGCGGGGCCTATTTCGACGCGCTGGCGGCCGAGATCGACGCCCTGGCGCGCGGGGCGCCCGTCCGGCTGGTGGGCTTCTCGCTCGGGGCGTTCGTCGCGGTCGAGACGGCGCTGCGGTTGAGGCGCCCCCTCGCGGGGCTGGATCTGATCTCGCCGGCTGGGCCCCTGGACGGTGACGACGTGCTCGACAGCATGGCGGGCGGGCCGCTCTTCCGGCTGGCCATGCGCTCGCCCGCCCTCTTTCGCCTGACCACCTGGGCGCAGGGGCTCGCGGTGCGGCTGGCGCCGCAGGCCGTTGTCGGGGGACTGTTCGCGCGGGCGCAGGGGGCAGAGGCGCGTCTCGCCGCGAGCCGCGATTTCCGCGAAACCCTCGTCGAACTCCTCGCCCGGTCCTACGGTCCGGCCCGACCCGGTTACGTACGGGATATCCTGGCCTACGTCCGACCCTGGTCGGGCGACCTGCAGGGGGCGCACCTCCCGGCGCGCATCTGGCAAGGCGAGGCGGACGCGTGGGCGCCGCCGGCCCTGGCCGCGGCGCTCGCCGCGCGGCTGACCGGGACACAGGTCACCCTCTTTCCCGGTCTCGGACACTATTCAACGCTGTTCGAGGCGATGTCGATGATCCTGGCGGACATCGGCGCCGCCGGCGGCGCGCGCGCTTGACGTCGCCGGCCCGTCCTGGCTTTGGCGGCGCCATGGAGACCCGCCACGCCATCCGACTGCAGCCCGCGACCGAGGCCGACCACCCCGCCGTCATCGCCCTGACCAATCGCGCCTATCGACAGGCCGAGGGCCAGACGGACTGGAAGGTCGAAGACCTGGTCGGCGGGCAGCGGATCGACGCCTCGCTCCTGGCCGAGGACCTCGCTGCGCCCGGCGCGGTGCTGCTGATCGCGCGGGACGGGGCGGGCGAGCACGTCGGCCACGTGCGCCTCGACGCCGGCCCCGACGGTGGCTGGTACCTCTCGATGCTCACCGTGCGCCCCGACCGCCAGGACGGCGGCCTGGGGCGGGCGGTGCTGGAGGCGGCCGAGGCCTACGCTCGCGCGAACGGGGGGCGGACGATGCAGATGTCGGTGCTGCATGCCCGCGACGCCCTGATCGCGTGGTACGGCCGGCGCGGCTATCGGCCCACCGGGGCGACCAAGCCGTTTCCCTATGGCGACGCCCGTTTCGGAACGCCGACGCGCGAGGGGCTCTACTTCGTCGTGCTGGAGAAGGCGCTTCAGCCTCAGGCCAGCGCGTAGACGCTGTCGGGTCCCGGCGCGCCGTCGGCGGTGAGCACGCCCTGGCGCACCAGGTGGATCATGCCGCCCAGCATCGACCGCGCCGCGGCCGGGTGCAGCCGGGCGTCCACGTCGGCATAGAGGCGGGGGACCAGTTCGCGGATGCGCGCGGGTCCCGCCTTCAACGCGTCGGTGATCTGGTCCAGCCGTTCCTGCCGGTGCTCGGCATAGGCGCGGATGAAGGTGTCGACGTCGCGGATCGGCGGCCCGTGCGTCGGCCAGAGCGCTTCGAATCCCCGGCTGCGGATCGCCTCCAGGCTCGCCAGGTAGTCCGTCATGTCGCCGTCCGGCGGGGTGATGACCGTGGTGGACCAGCCCATGATGTGGTCGCCGGAGAAACAGGCGTTCTCCTCCGGCAGGGCGAAGCACAGGTGGTTCGACGTATGGCCCGGCGTCGGGATCGCCTCCAGCGTCCAGCCGGGGCCGGAGATCGTCCCGCCCTCGCACAGCGACACGTCCGGCCGGAACGACAGGTCGTGGTCCGCTTCCATCTTCACGCCGCCGTCGTCGGCGTCGTGGGTCGCCACGGCGCAGCCGTAGATGGTCGCCCCCGTGCGCGCCTTCAGCGGTCCCGCCAGCGGGGAGTGGTCGGAATGGTGGTGGGTGATGACGATGTGCGTCACCCGCTCGCCCGCGACGGCGGCCAGGATCGCCTCCAGGTGCGCGGGGTCGTCCGGGCCGGGATCGATCACCGCCACCTCGCCGCGGCCGACGATATAGGTCCCTGTGCCTTTGAAGGTGAACGGCCCCGGGTTGTTGGCCGTCACGCGGCGGATCAGCGGCGAGACCTGGTCGCAGCGGCCGTATTCGATGTCGATGTCGCGGACGTAGGGGATCATCAGAGCAGCACGCCCGAGAGGTCGTAGCCGGCCTGGCGGCCCAGGCTCACCAGTTCGCCGGGCGCGCGGGCGCCCGACTGGGCCTGGACGAGCGACCAGGTCACGATCGAGCGGGTGCCCGACCGGCAGAAGGCCAGCACCGGCCCCTCGGCCTCATCGAGGATCCGGCGCACCGCCTCGATCTGATCGGGGCCCGGGCCGCCGACGACCGGCACGTGGAAGTAGGCGAGGCCGGCCGCGCGCGCCGCCGCCTCGATCTCGCCGCTGGCCGGCTGGTCGGGCGACTCCCCGTCGGGACGATTGTTGATGATCGTCTTGAAGCCGAGCCTCGCGGCTTCCGCCACCTCGGCCACGCTGATCTGGGGCGAGGTGGTGAAGTCGTCTGTGACGCGTCGGAAATCACTCATGGCCGGCTCCGAAACTTGGGGGACGCGCATCATCGGCGCCTGGGCCGCGCTCCGCAACAACGGGGTGCGACAAGCCTCGCCTTGAAATCGGGCCCCGACCTCGGATAGCTGGCGAACGTCAGTACGCGAAGGGTCGGTCATGGTCGCCGGGGGGCAACCCACATCGCCACAGCAGCTCCTGGCCGACGCCGTCGCGGCCATGCAGCGGGGCGACGCCCAGTCCGCGCTCGGCTTCGTCCACGAGGCCGAGGCCGTCGCGCCCTACGATCCGCACGTGCGGATGCAGAAGGCCATGATCCACCGGGCCAGCGGCGCTCTGCCGGCGGCCCTGGCCGCGATCGACGAGGCCCTGGCCCTCGATCCCTACAATTTCCTGGCCCTGCTCTCGAAGGGCGCCCTGGTGGAGCGCCTGTCCGGCGAGCGGGTCGCCGCCCGCGTCTATGAGAACGCCATCAAGCTGGCGCCGGCCGAGGCGAACCTGCCGCCCAACCTGAAGAGCCCGCTCGCCCGCGCCCGGCAGGTGGTCGAGAAGACCCGCGCCGCCCTGGCCACCTATCTGTCGGAGCAGGTCGGCGCGCTGGACGACGGCAGCGAGCTGGCGCGGCGGCGGCTCGAGGAGGCCATCGGCGTCTACGCCGGGGTCCGCAAGGTCTACAATCACGAGCCGCTGCTGCTGCACTATCCGCGCCTGCCGGCGATCCCGTTCTTCCCGCGCGAGCTGTTCCCCTGGCTTCCCGAACTGGAAGCTGCCACGCCGGTCGTGCAGGCCGAGCTCCAGGCGCTGCTGGCGACCCGCATGGACGAGTTCGCGCCGTACATGCAGATCCCGGCCGATGCGCCGGTGAACCAGTGGGGCGAGCTCAACCATTCCCGGCGCTGGAGTTCGCTGTTCCTCTGGAAGGACGGCGTGCGGCAGGACGCGGTCTGCGACGCCTGCCCCCAGACCGCGGCGCTGCTGGAGCGGCTGCCGATGGCTCGGCAGCCAGGTTTCGCGCCCACGGCCATGTTCTCGGCGCTGGAGGCCCACACCCGCATCCCGCCCCACACCGGCTCGACCAATGTGCGGCTGCTGTGCCACCTGCCGCTGGTGCTCCCGGGACCGGCGGCGTTCCGCGTGGGGAACGAGACCCGCGAATGGAAGATGGGCGAGGCCTGGGTCTTCGACGACACCATCGAGCACGAGGCCTGGAACGACGCCGACGCCCTGCGGGTCATCCTGATCTTCGACGTCTGGAATCCGTTCCTGGAGCCCGGCGAGAAGGAACGGATCAACGCCATGATGGCGGCGCGGAACGCGTTCTACGCGGGCTGAGGGCCTACTCCACCCGGCGGACGCGGAACGCCCCGCCGCCGTCGATGCTCATCAGGAAGCTGCCCATCGAGGCCTGCCGGATCTTCACCGGCATGCCGGACTTGGGTGTCTTGTGAAGCTCATTGGAGTCGACCTGGGTCCAGACGGCGCCGTCCTGCAGCTTGATGACCCACTTGCCGGCATTGTTCTGGCGCGCGCTGTCGACGGCGCCCGCGACGTTCTCCAGATCCTCCTTCGCCTCGCCCTTCTCGAACATCGAGATCGAGGGCAGGGCGAAGCCGAAGGCCTGACGGCGCACCTGGCGCGCCTGCTCGCGGTCGACGATCACCACGTCGCCCTTGGCCTCGGCCTGGTCGAGCGCCGCGGTCGCCTGGTCGAAGCAGGCGAGGCGGCCGGCGTCGTCGCTCACCTTTCGGCAGTCCATCAGCTTCTGGACGATCGCGGCCCGCGACTCGCCCTTCGGCTGGGCGCCGGCCGCCGGGGCCAGCGCGACGCCCAACGTGGCCAGGACGAGGCAGGCGGTCCGCGCGCGCAGAGTTTCCATAGGCTTCGATTCCCGGCTGGTTTTCGTGGCCATTAAGGGGCGCCGGGCGCGCCGCGCAACGGCCCACGGGCGATTCCAATCCTTAACGGGGAAGGGCGCCGCCCTCGTGATTCCGCCTCGGCGCGGTAACCATTGTTGACGAAACCTTGCCCGATTTCCCCTGGGGTGCGGCAATCTGTGACCAGAATGCGACAGGTGGGCGCCCGAAACATTGCCTACAGCTAATGTTCGTTGACCGGTTGAGCGCGACCCTCGTAACTCCAGCGTAACCGGAGGCGGCCCCGCTTCCGGGACCGATCGCCTTTTTGTGGGGAGCGGCCGCCCTAGAGGCAGGACCGCTGGAGGATCTAGACCGTGAAATTCAAGTCCATGCGGGAACGCCTTCTGGCGTCTTCCATGATCTGCGGCGCGGCTCTGCTGGCCGTCGCGGGTCCGGCGATGGCCCAGGAGGAAGTCTCCGAAGTCGTCGTCACCGGCACGCGCATCCCGTCGCCGAACCTCGAGAGCGTCAGCCCGGTCACCGCGGTGAGCGCGGCCGAAATCAAGGCCACGGGCGTGACCCGGGTCGAAGACATGATCAACAGCCTGCCCCAGGCCTTCGCGGCCCAGGGTTCGGCCCTCTCGAACGGCTCGACCGGTACGGCGACCATCAGCCTCCGCGGCCTCGGCGCGACCCGCACCCAGGTGCTGATCGACGGCCGTCGCCTGATGCCCGGCACCCCGAACACCGCCGGTGGCGCGCTCGCCGCCGACATCAACTTCATCCCCTCGGCCCTGATCCAGCGCGTTGACGTGCTGACGGGCGGCGCCTCGGCCGTGTACGGCGCCGACGCCGTGGGCGGCGTCGTGAACTTCATCATGATGCGCAACTTCGAGGGCGTGCGCGTCGACGCGCAGTACGGCCTCTATCAGCACAACAACTCGAACTCGGTCGCCGACGTCGTCCTCGCGGCCCAGCGCCGGTCGGCCAACCCGCAGTTCTTCCAGCTGCCGAAGGACAACGTCCGCGACGGTGAGATGAGCCAGGTCACCCTGGTCCTCGGCGTGAACTCGCCGGACGGCAAGGGCAACGTGACCGCCTACGCCGGCTACCGTCACGTCGAGCCGATCCTGCAGGGCAACCGCGACTTCTCGTCCTGTACGCTGAACTCGGACGTCGACTTCGCCAGCGCCGGCTGCGGCGGCTCGGGCACGGCCTTCCCGGCCCGCGTCGGCAGCTTCGTCGTCGACCCGGCCGGCCCGGGCAACACCTTCCGCCCGCGCGTTGCGGCGACCGACGTCTACAACTTCGGTCCGACCAACTACTACCAGCGTCCGGATGATCGCTACGTGCTGGGCGCCTTCGCCGAGTACGAGATCAACGACTGGGCCAAGGCCTACGCCGACGTGATGTTCATGGACGACACGTCGACCTACCAGATCGCGCCGGGCGGCATCTTCGCCGGCACCTTCTCGATCAACTGCGCCAACCCGCTGCTGTCGGCTCAGCAACGCGGCCTGCTCAGCGCCACGGCGGCGTCGGGCGGCGGCACCTGCGCCAGCAACCCGGCCGGCACCTTCACCGGCATCGTGTCCCGCCGGAACGTCGAAGGCGGCGGCCGTCAGGGCAAGACCCAGCACCAGCAGTACCGCTACGTGATCGGCCTGCGCGGCGACCTGAACGACAACTGGAACTACGACTTCGCGATGCAATACGGTCGCGTGTCGTTCAACCAGGTCCAGACGGGCTTCTTCCGCACCACCGCGATCCAGAACGCCCTGAACGTCGTGTCCGTGAACGGCCGTCCGACCTGCCAATCGGTGGTCAACGGTTCCGACACCGCCTGCGTGCCCTACAACATCTTCTCGCTGGGCGGCGTGACCCGGGAACAGCTCGACTACCTCGAGACCCCCTCCACGCAGCAGGGCAACCTGTTCGAGCGCATCGTCAACTTCTCGCTGGGCGGTGACCTGACCGACTACGGCGTGAAGTCGCCGTGGGCCAACGATGGCGTGGGCGTGTCGATCGGCGCCGAGTACCGTCGCGAGACCCTCGACTACGCCGCCGACTACGTGTCGTCGTCGGGCGCCCTGAACGGCTCGGGCGGCGCCTCGCCGCCGGTGAACGGCTCGTTCGACGTGTACGAAGTGTTCTCGGAAGCCCGCCTCCCGATCGTGCAGGACATGGCCTTCGCCAAGTCGGTCACGCTCGAACTGGCCTTCCGTTACTCGGACTACTCGTCGATCGGCACCACCGAGACCTACAAGATCGCCGGTGACTGGGAGATCGTCGACGGCCTGCGCGTTCGCGGCGGTTACAACCGCGCCGTCCGTGCGCCGCACGTCCTCGAGCTCTTCTCGCCGCAGAACGTCGTCCTCGACGGCACGCAGGACCCCTGCGCCGGCCTCGCCGCCAGCAACCCGCTGGTGGCCCGCTGCGCCCAGGCGTTCGGTCTGACCGCCGCCCAGGTCGTGGCGATCGAGAAGAACCCGGCCAACCAATACAACGGTCTGACCGGCGGTAACCCGAACCTCGACCCGGAAACGGCCGACACCTACACCGTCGGCATGGTGTGGCAGCCGTCGTTCCTGCCCGGCTTCAACGCCTCGGTGGACTACTTCAACATCAAGGTGAAGGACTTCATCTCGGGCATCGGCGCCGACACCATCATCAACCAGTGCCTCAGCACCCTGGACCCGACCTTCTGCGGTCTGGTGAAGCGTGACTCGGCCGGTTCGATCTGGCTGTCGCCGCAGGGCTACATCGTCGACACCACCCTCAACACGGGTTCGCTGTCGACGACCGGCTTCGACTTCACCGTCAACTACCGCACCGACCTCGAGGCGATCGGCCTCGAGAACATGGGCGGCCTGAACTTCAACTTCGTCGGGACCTACCTCGACACGCTGAAGGTCCAGCCGCTGCCGGGCGGCGACGACTTCGACTGCGCCGGCTACTACGGCACCATCTGCTCGGTCTCGGGCGGCCTCACGGCTCCGAACCCCGAGTGGCGCCACAAGGCCCGCCTGACCTGGACCACGCCGTTCACCTACGGCGAGTGGTTCAAGGACTTCTCGATGTCGCTGCAATGGCGTCACGTGAACAAGGTCACGCTGGACGCCTACTCCTCCAACCCGCAGCTCAACAACCCGGGCCTGCAGTACGAAACGGACCGCGTGCTCAAGTCGCGCGACTACTTCGACCTGACGGCGTCCTGGACCATGCGGGACAACCTCAACTTCCGCGCCGGCGTGAACAACCTGTTCGACGTCGACCCGCCGCTGAACGGCTCGTCCAACTGCCCGACCGGGCCCTGCAACGGGAACACCTGGCCGCAAGTGTACGACGCCTTCGGCCGCTACATCTTCATCGGCCTGACCGCCGACTTCTAAGTCGACGAACAGACCTCGGACTAAGCGTGGGGCGGCGGAGCAATCCGCCGCCCCATGTCGTTTGGGGCCCCACCTGCTAAGCTCTTCCCCCGGGAGAGACACGCTTGAGCAACTGGAACACAGGTCGGATGACCGTCCGGATCGGGGGTGTCGCGCCCGCCCCGGCTGTGCCGCCCGCCGCCCGCGCGCCGACCATCGCCTCGCCCATCGACGCCGCCCATTGGCGCGCCGAGAGCCACCGCCTGCGGCTGATCGGCGACGGCCGCGCCGCCGATCAGGCCCTCGCTCGCGAGATGCGGGCCTCCGTCGCCGACCCGGACCTCGCCCAAGCGGCCGACGCCTTGATCGTCGAGCGCATGGATCTGGCCGAGCCCGTGCTGCGCCGGGTGCTGGCGGCCCGCCCCACCGACCCGCTGGCGCTGTGGATCCTGGCCGAGACCGTGTCGCGCACCGGCCGCAACGCCGAGGCGGAAGCGCTGCTCGCGCGATGTCTCGGGCTGGCGCCGGACTTCACCTCCGCCCGCCTTGCCCACGCCCTCGTGCTCAACTGGCTGGACCGGGTTCCCGAGACCCTGGCTGAAGCCGACCGCCTGCTGGGCGCTGAGCCGCGCAACCCGCTCTATCTGCACCTGCGGGCCTCGTCCCTGCTGCGCCTGGGCGAGGACGCCGCCGCCGCCGAAGCCTACGCCGCCGTGCTGGCGGACCATCCCGACCAGCCGTTGACCTGGATGAGCTACGGCCATGTCTTGAAGACGGTCGGGCGCACCGGCGAGGCGGTGGCCGCCTATCGCCGCGCCCTCGATCTCGACCCCCGACTGGGCGAGGCCTGGTGGAGCCTGGCCAACCTCAAGACCGTTCGATTTTCCGAGGCCGACGTCCAGGCGATGGCCGACGCGCTCGACGCAGAGCTGGCCGAGACCGATCGGCTGCAGCTGCAGTTCGCGCTGGGCAAGGCGCTGGAGGACGCCGGTCGCCACGCCGAAGCGTTCCGACGCTATGCCGAAGGCGCCGCGATCCAGCGCCGACGGCTGGCTTACGATCCCGACGAAACGACCATCCAGATGCGCCGCGCCAAGGCGCTGTTCGGCAAGGCCTTCTTCGCTGCCCATGCGGGGCAGGGCGATCCGCGACCGGACCCGATCTTCGTGGTCGGCCTCCCGCGGTCGGGCTCGACGCTGGTGGAGCAGATCCTCGCCAGCCACAGCCAGGTCGAGGGGACGCAGGAGCTGCCATACATTCCCGAGCTGGCGGCGCGCCTTGCGGGGCCGGCGCGGCGCGAGCGCGAGGGCGCCTATCCCGATGTCCTGGCCGCCCTCACATCGGCGGAGCTGGCCGCGCTGGGCGCGGAATACCTCGAGCGGGCCGCGGTCCATCGCAAGCTCGGGCGGCCGTACTTCATCGACAAGCTGCCCAACAACTGGATGCACGTCGGGCTGGTGCGCCTGATCCTGCCGAACGCCAAGGTCATCGATGCGCGCCGGCATCCCCTGGGCTGCGGATTCTCGGCCTTCAAACAGCACTTCGCGGTCGGCCAGCCCTTCAGCTACGACCTCGCCGACATCGGCCGCTACTACCGCGACTATGTGGAACTGATGGCCCACGTCGACGCCGCGCTGCCCGGCTGGGTCCACCGGGTCATCTACGAGGCGATGGTGGCCGATCCCGAGGCCCAGACCCGCGCCTTGCTGGCGCACTGCGGCCTGCCGTTCGAGGACGCCTGCCTGCGGTTCTACGAGAACGACCGCGCCGTGCGGACCGCCAGCGCCGAGCAGGTTCGCCGGCCGATCTTCACCGACGCCGCCGACCACTGGCGCCACTACGAGCCCTGGCTGGGCCCGCTGAAGGATGCCCTGGGACCGGTCCTGTCGGCTTATCCGGCGGTTCCATCGTTCTAGGCGCGCGTTGCGCCTGGGCGGCTGCTAGTCTAGCGCCGCCTGCGAATGAGCAAGGGGACGTGCGTTGAGCGATTGGAAGGTCGGACAGATAAAGGTGAAGGTCGGCGGGTTCACGCCGGCCAAGTCGGGTGCGTCCGCTGCCCCGTCATCCCCGCCGACCCAGTCCGCGCCCACCGCCGGCGCCCGCGACGCGACGGCTGACCGCGCGACGCTGCAGGCCATCCAGGCCGCCGCCCAGGCCCGCGACTTCCCCCGCGCCGCCACCCTCGCCGACGAGGCGCTGAAGGGAGGGCTCGAGCATCCGATGGTGCTGAACCTGGCGGCGCTCAAGGCCGAGCAGGAGGGCCGCTTCGACGATGCGATGAAGGCGCTCGAGCGGGCGGTCCAGATCGCGCCACAGGACATCGGCGCGCGCAACGCTCTCGGGCTCATCCTGGCGCGCACCGAGCGCTATCGCGAGGCCCTGGCCGTGTTCGATGGCGTCGTGGCCCTGGCGCCCGAGTTCGCCGGCGCGCACTGCGCGCGTGGCGCGGCGCTGGAGTCGATGGGACGCCTGAAGGAGGCCGAGGCCGCCTATCGCCATGCCCTCGATCTGCAGCCCGACAACCTGGGCGCCATGCAGGGGCTGGCCAACCTCCTCAGCCGCCGCGGCGCTCACGCCGACGCCAAGCCGCTGGCCGAGGCGGTGCTGGAGGCCGAACCGAACTTCCCCGACGCGGTGATGGTGCTCGCCGCCGCCGACGCCGCCGAAGGCGCGGGCGAACGCGCCCAGCGCCGCCTGGAACTGCTGATCGGAGACGAGCGACTGACCGTGCAGCAGCGCGCCCTGGCGCAGGGCCTGCTCGGCGACGTGATCGACGCCCAGGATCGCCCCGCCGAGGCCTTCCAGGCCTACGCCGCCTGCAACATGGCGCTGTGGCGGGCCTATGCGCCGGCCTATGGCCAGGGCGTCAGCGCCCTGGATTTCGCCCGCGGCGTCGCCGACGCCCTGACCGAGATCACCCCCGACGCCTGGACGTCCCGGCCCGCCGCGGCGCCGGCGGACGGACCGACGGCGCACGTCTTCCTGCTGGGCTTTCCCCGCTCGGGCACGACGCTGCTGGAACAGGTGCTGGCCAGCCATCCCGACGTGGAGGCGCTGGAGGAGCGGGAGACCCTGGCCGACGCTCAGCGCGCCTTCTTCATGCAGCCCGCCGACCTGGCGCGCCTCGCCCGCGCCGGCGAGGCCGAACTCGCGCCCCTTCGCGCCGCCTATTGGGACCGCGTGCGCGCCGAGGGCGGCCGGCCCGAGGGCAAGGTGTTCGTCGACAAGCATCCGTTGAACACCTTCCGCCTGCCGCTGATCCTGAAGCTGTTCCCGGACGCGAAGATCCTCTTCGCCCGCCGCGACCCGCGCGATGTGGTGCTGTCGTGCTACCGCCGGCGCTTCACCATGAGCAGCTCGGCCTATCAGCTGCTCACCCTGCCGGCCGCGGCCGGCTACTACGACGCGGCCATGCGGATCGCCGACGCCCTCGAGCCCGCCATGGCGGCGCGCACCCTGGTGGTGCGCCACGAGTCCCTGGTGGCGGATTTCGACGGCGTGGTGGGCGAGGTCTGCGCCTTCCTGGGGCTGCCGTTCTCGGACGCCATGCGCAACTTCGCCGACAAGGCGCGCGACCGTGCGGTGGCCACGCCCAGCGGGGTGCAGCTCTCGCGCGGGCTGTCCGCCGAGGGCGTCGGCGCCTGGCGCCGCTACCGCGACCAGATGGCTCCGGCCCAGTCGATCCTGGCGCCCTGGGTGGCGCGCTTCGGATACGACGCCGAATGACGCTCTCCCGCCGCAGGGCCGCGCAGACGCTCCTGCTCGGAGGATTGGCGGCGGCCTGCGCGACCCCGCGGCCGGCCGAGCCACTGGTCTCGATCAACCTGGCCGACGCCCAACCGCCGCCTCCGCCGCCCGGCCAGCCCACCCGCCTGGAGACCGCCTTCGACGAGGCGCGGCGGATGACCGTGCCGGTGTTCCTGGACCGGCGCGGTCCGTTCCAGTTCGTGGTCGACACCGGGGCCAACCGGACCGTCATCGGGACCGAAACCGCCGCCCGCTGCAGCCTGGTCGGCGATGGGACGACTCCCGTGCATGGCATCGTCGGCGCCCAGCCGGCGCCGCTGGTGCGGGTGCCGCGCCTGCGGGTCGGACAGGCGCAGTCGCAGAACCTCAGCCTGCCGGTGCTGCCGCGCGCCAGCCTGGGCGCCGACGGCCTCCTGGGGATCGACGTGCTGAAGGGCCGGCGCATCCGGCTCAACTTCGCCCGCAACACCTTTGAGGTCGGGCCATCGGGCCGGGGCGCGTCGGTGAACATGCTGGGCGGCGGCGGGGGCACGCGGATTCCGGACCGCGACGCGGCGATCACCGTGCCGGCGCAGTACCGCTCGGGCCAGCTCGTCATCTTCGACGCCGACGTGGACGGCGTGCCGGTCCGCGCCTTCCTGGATTCCGGCGCCCAGATCACCTGCGGCAACGATGTCCTGCACCGGCTCCTGCTTCAGCAGCGGCCGGGCCTGAAGGATCGGATGACCGAGACCCAGCTACTCAGCGCGACGGGCCAGACCTCGCCGGCGACCCTGGCGGCCCTGCCTCGGTTACGCCTCGGCGGCATGGCGCTGAACAATATCCGCGCCGCCTTCGCACCACTGCACATCTTCAGCCTGTGGGGCCTGGACGACAAGCCGGCGATCCTGGTCGGCGTCGACGTGCTGCGTCACTTCGAGGAGGTCAGCCTCGACTTCGGGCGCAAGGAGGTCACCTTCATCCGTGGCCGCCGCGGCCAGGCGGCCTGAGGGCGAGGATCAGGGCAGGGGCGTGGGGGCCAGCACCGTTCCGGCGGCGCCGCTGCGCAGCTTCGCCTCGGCGACCTGATCGAGCACCGCCTCGGCGCGCGGGTCGCCGAAGATCCACGCGGCCGCCGCCAGGGTCCGCGCCGAGCTGGCGGAGACACCCAGCGCCTTCTGCAGCGCCTCGAACGCGCCCTCGGTGGGCGTCATCCGGCGAAGCGGCACGTCGCCTTCCAGCTTGGCCAGCGCCTTGGCCTTGTCCACCGCCTGGTAGAAGCCGCCCAACTCGTCGACGAGGCCCAGCGTCCGCGCCTGGGCGCCGGTCCACACCCGCCCCTTGGCGATCTCGCGCACCCGCTCGACCGGCAGCTTGCGGCCCACGGCCACACGGCCGATGAAGTTGGCGTAGATCCGGTCCATCCAGCCGGCGAAAGCGGCCCGCTGGGCGTTGGTGAACGGCTGGCCCATGCTGAAGGCCGAGGCGTAGCCGCCGCCCACGCCCGTCTGGCGCAGGTCGACGCCGAAGCGCGAGGCGGCCTCGCCGAGGGCGAACTTGCCGCCGAAGACGCCGATCGAGCCGGTCAGGGTGGTGGGCTGGGCGACGATCGCCGAGGCCTCCGACGCGATCCAGTAGCCGCCCGACGCCGCATAGGTGCTCATCGAGACGACCACGGGCTTGCCCCGGGCCTTGGCCACGCGGATCGCATCGAGGATCTGTTCGGAGGCGGTGTCCGACCCGCCGGGCGAATTGACCCGCAGCACGATGGCCTTGATCGAGTTCGACTTGGCCGCCCGCAGGATCGCCTCGGCCAGGTCGTCGGAATAGATGGTCGAGCCGCCGGTGAAGGGGTTCGTGCCCTGGTCGCGGCCGGTCACGATCGGGCCTTCCGCCTCGATGACGGCGATGGCGTCGCCGGGGCGGCGCTCGCGCTGATCCACCGCGTCGGCATAGTCGTCGAAGTCCACCGCCTCGGCGCCGTCGCCCGCCTTGTCGAGCAGCGCCTGCTCGGCCTCGCGCACCTGGCCGACCCGGTCGATCAGCTTCAGCCGCAGGGCGTCCTCGGCGAGGTAGGGACCCGCTTCCAGGGTCGTCCGCAGGACCGCCGGGTCCGCCTTCCGGTCGCCGGCGGCGGCCGCGAGGTTCGACTGGTAGACCGAGCCCAGCCACGACAGCGTCGCCTGCTTGTGCGCCGGCGTGTAGTCGCTGTTCAGGTAGCCGTTGACGGCGTTCTTGTACTCTTCACGCTGCTCGTACTGCGGAACGATGCCGTACTTGTCGAAGAAGCGTTTCAGAAAGAGGTCCTCGGTGGCGACGCCGGTGACCTGCAACGACGCGCCGGGCTGCATCCAGAGCTGATCGGACGCGCGGCCCAGCATGTAGGTCGCCGTCACCACGCCGCCCGGATAGACGCCCTGGCTGTGGGCGTAGACCGGCTTGCCGGCGGCCCGGAAGCGAAGCAGCGCCTGGCGGATCTCGTCGGCCATGCCCGGCTCGAGCCCGCCCTCAGGGAGGCGCAGGAGGAGGCCACGGACGCGGTCGTCGGACTCCGCGTGGTGCAGGGTCTCGATGATCGACATCACCGCCGTCGAGTTGCGGCCGATGCCCCAGAGCGGATTGTGCGGCGCCTGGTCCGTCAGCGGCCCGCGGAGGTCCAGCTCCAGCACGCTCTTGTGTGGAACTGTGGCCGGCGAGCTGGCGCCCATGGCCATCGCGACCAGCATGATCGGCACGCCGACCAGGAAGATCATCAGGCCGGCGAAGACCCCGGCCATGGTGATGAGGAACTGCTTCATTCGGTCCGTGCGCGCCAGTCGCTGATCTGCAAGTCGCTGATCTCCAGAGCGGCTCTCGCACACATTGCGCCCCTGCGGAAGCAGGGTGCGACGAGAGCGCGGCCCCCGGTTCCGCCCGGCGTCGATTCCGCCTACCACGTCGCGCGTGGAACCGCCGGTGACCATCGAGACTCGCCTGGGGCCGGTGCAGATGCACGGCGCCGACACCGGACGGCCGGTGCTGTTCACCATCGCCGGGGCCTTTGCCCATCCGACCTATCTCCACCGGCTGCCGCCGATGTTCCCTGAACTGGACGTCTGGCGCGCGCACCTGCCGGGGAACCACTGTCCCGAACTGGCGGCGAGCTCGGTCGGCGTCTTCGGCGCGGCCTATGCCGAGGCCCTGTCGGCGCGTCTGGCGGGACGTCCGGCGGCCGTACTCGGCGTCTCGGTCGGCGCGCTGGTCGCCCTCGCCATGCGCGCCCGAGAGACGCGGTGCATGATCCTGGTGGAGCCGCCGCTGCGGACGGCCGACGCTTGGCCGCTGCGCGCCTATCCGGCCAAGGCGCCGTCGGGCAGCGAGGCCTTCCTCTGGAACGTGCTGGGTGTGGCCGTGGGCGCGCACGAGCCACGCGACTACACGGGCCTCCTGCAGGGCGTCGCCTGCCCGACACGCGCCCTGTTGGGCGAGGTCCCGCTGTTGCCCGAGCGGACGGCCGAGGTCCTGCCGAGCTTCGTCGACGAGCCCAGCCGCGCGCTGCTGCGCGCCCATCGCCTGATCGACGTGGTGGACTGCGCCGGCGCGGGTCACAACGTGCCGAAGCTGGCGGGCGGCCATTTCCTGGCGGCGATCCGCTGGGCGCGGGATCAGCTGTTGTCGCGGTGACGGGCGGCGAGCGCCTCCAGCTCCTGCGGCGTGTTGGCGTTGGCGAAGGGGTCTTCGCCCGGCGCAGCGTCCCATTCGACCGTCACCATGCCGCAGGTCTCGGCAAAGCCTCGCAGCGACGCCCGCTCCCGCAGGTAGGCCGGCAGGCGGGCCGCCGCCTCGACGCGCCAGAGCGCGCACGTGGGATGCAGCCGTCCCAGGCTCGCCGCGACGGCGCAGCCGGCGTCCCCCGTCAGCGCCGCGTCCAGTCGCTCGGCAAGGTCGGCGGGCAGGGTCGGCGTGTCGCAGGGCAGGGTCAGGAGCCGCGTGGCGCCCTGCGCGGTCGCAAAGCCGAACGCCGACGCCAGTCCGGCGGCCGGTCCGCCGATCGCAGGATCGTCCAGGAGCAGGGGCGCGTCGATCCCCGCCGCCTGTCCGGCGTCGCGGACGGCCACGGCGACGACGCCGGACCAGCGCCGGGCGTGGGAGAGCGCGCGCGACAGCAGGGTCGAGTCTCCGAACGGCCGCATCGGCTTGCCGCCGCCCATCCGGCGTCCCTCGCCGCCGGCGAGCACGACGACTGCCAGTCCATTCTGCATGGCCGGCAGGAGGCCGTCGCCAGGGCTCGGGGTCAAGCGCCGGTTCAGGCGCCGGGCGGCGGGATCGCGATCGACACCTCGTCGCCCGAACAGACCCAGGCGTGCTCGTCGGCCGCCTGCTGGTTCACGGCGATCCGTACGTTGGGCGCGGCGAGGGCGCTCGCCCCGGCCTCGAATCGGCGTGCGATCAGGTCCCGGAGCGCCGCCACCGTGCACCCGCCCGGCGGCAGGGCCAGGTCCGCTGACCGGCCCAGCTTGTCGACGGCCGCGCCGAAGAACAGCAGCCGCACCGGCCGCTCTCCGTTCGCTGAAGGCCATTGCGCCTGGCTGGTGTGAGAGTTCGTCATCGTTTCCGCACCTGACGGGCACGCTAGCTCCGGCCGGGCAGCAACGGATTGTCGGAGATCAAAATCGCCCGCCGACCCGCGCGGCTTGCGGTCGCGGCGGTCGGGTCAGGAGCCCGACATCGCCTTCGCCACGGCCAGGATCGACTGGAGCTGGCCGACGAACTGGTCGGTGTCGAGGCGGGCGTTGGTCGGCGCCGGGGCGTCCTTCTTCCAGACCCGCATCACAAGCGGCTCGCCGGACTTCAGGCTCGAGACGAACTGGCCGAAAGCCGGGCCTTCGAACACGGCGACGGCGCCGTAGGGAATGGCGTAGAGCATCTTCTGCTGCCAGACGCCGTCGACGACCGTGCCGTTCCAGACGAGTTGCGGCGGCTTGGCCGTGTCGAGAGCCTTGAACTCGCCGAACAGCGTCCCTTCCGCGGACAGCAGGACCAGCGAATAGGGGCCCGCGATCCCGGCCTTCAATTCGACCCTGCCGTCCGCATCGTGGCGCGATCCGCACACGGTCAGAGGCTGGCCCGCGGTCGTCCCCCGCTCGCAGGCGAAGCCGTCGGCCGGCGCCGGCGTCGACAGGCGCGGGGTCCCGTTCTGGGCGTAGCCGACATAGGCGTAGGGTCGGGCGTAGAGCGCGATCATCGGCACGCCGTTGATCGTGAACCGTTCGCTCCGGAATGACAGGATCTGCTTTCCGTCGGGGGTCACCGCATCGGCGCAGCCCAGGGTCCCCCCGGCCACCGGCGGCGACCAGCTCGTGACCGCCTGCCCGCCCCGCACGGCCTGCGAAGCGGCCGCGGCATCGCGGTCCGAGAGCGGCGTGACCGACGTGCACCGCTCCTGCGCCTGCGCCAGCGCCGATACCGGCGCCAGTGCGAACAGGGCGGCGAGAAGCTTCAGGCGGCGGGCGCGGGCCATGGAGTCATTCCTCGTCTGGCGGTGAAGGGGAGTCGTGAGCATCGTCGGCCGCATCGGCCTGGTTTCCCTGTGTTCCCGCCTTCGACGGCGCGGCCAGCACGCCCTGCCGAAGCATGTAGAGCGCGAAGGCGACGAGGGCGGCGCCGGCGGCGGCCGTCGCGGTCTGGATCGGCCAGGAAAGCTCCGGCCAGGTCGCCAGCTTCGCCTCTGCGCCCAGGACGGCGATGGTCAGGGCGGTGTGACCCAGCGCGGCGTTGCGCGTCGCCCGGCGGCCTGGCGCCTCGGGAGGGTCGAAAGGGTCCACCCAGAGCGGCGCGACGACCAGCAACCAGGTCCACTGGCCCAGGCAGGCGAGCACGAACAAGTGCGCCGCGGCTGACCACGCCGCCGCGGCGGCCAGCCCGCCCAGCCCGGTCACCACGGCCCCGCCGGTCAGCCACAGTCGGCGGATTCGGGCGGCGGCGGCCTCGCGGGGGGCGGTGGCGGACAGCGCCCCCAGCATGGCGTCCAGCAGCGCGGTCTGCGCCACCGCGCGCACGACCAGGAAGGCCGTCAGGAAATAGAAGCCGCCGGCGAGGCGGACGACGATGACGAGCGGATCGGTCAGGACGCACGCTCCCGCGGGGGGCCTCTGGATGGCTTCTGGACCACGGCGCGCAAGCTAGACCATGGTGTCTGGTGGATGCGCTACGACGGCGCCCGGCCGGCCGGCAACCTCGAAGTGGATCGAAGGCCTTGAGACCTACCCGAAACGTCCTCGTGGCGGCTGCCCTGCTCGCGACGTGCGCGACCCCGGCTGTCGGGGACGGTCCAGCCCGTCCGCCCGTGGAGGTCGAGCGCGCGGTGCTGGCCCGCCTGCGCCACGCCGGCGCGACCGAGGAGGCCTTCGCCGGCGCCGTGGGTCTGTTCCGACCTGCCAGGTTGACCGGCGGCGCCGAGGCCGACTGGATCGTGGACTTCGCGGCCGTCCCCACCGGCCGGCTCTGCGGCACGGGCGGCTGTCCGGTGCAGGTCTGGACGCGCGGTTACGGCGGTCGCTACCGGCTGGTGTTCGACCGCCAGGCGCTGGGCCATGCGGTGGTCGCCGCGCCGCCGCGGCTGGAGCTCGAGTTGCACGGCGTTCACTGCGGCGGGACCGGTTCCGACCCGTGCCGCCAGAGCTTTTCGTGGCGGGGCGGCCGACTGGTCCGCGTCAAGGACGCGGGTCCGCGCTCCTGACGCCCTCGGTCGGGCGGAGACCTATCGCGCCAGCGCCTTGATCATCTCCACCCGCGGGGCGTGGCGTCCGCCTTCGAACTCGGCCTTCAGGAAGGCGTCGACGATGTCCAGCGCCAACCCCTCGCCGACGACGCGCGCGCCGATCGACAGCATGTTGGCGTCGTTGTGCTGGCGGATCATCCGGGCCGAGAAGGTGTCGGCGCAGACGCCGCAGCGGATTCCCTGGACCTTGTTCGCCGCCATCATGATTCCCTGGCCCGTCCCGCATAGGATGATGCCGAACCGGCAGTCGCCGGAGGCCACGCGCCGCGCCGCCGCCTCGCCCTGCTGGGGATAGGGGATGCTCTCCGGCGTGGTCGGTCCGATGTCGACTACCGTCCACCCCTGGGCCGTCACATGAGCCGCGATGACCTGTCGGAGCGGGATCGCCGCGTGGTCGCTCGCGAGGACGATGCGGTTGCCTGCCGTCATGGAGAGGTCGTCCTGATTCCGAGCCCCTGCCGCGGCTCGCCGGCGTTGGACCAGAGGCCCGGGGCGGCGTCAATTTTCGCGCGCGCGGCCGGCTGCGGCGACTTGTCCGGCTTCGGGCATATCAGGGGTTCTGGCGGGAAGGGGGCTCCCCGAATTCGCGGGGAGAAGATGGTCGGAGTGGCAGGATTTGAACCTGCGACCCCTGCGTCCCGAACGCAGTGCTCTACCAGACTGAGCCACACTCCGACTTGGAGGCGCGCTTATAGAGGAGGGTCCGCAGCCCTGCAAGCGGCCTCGAACAGGTTTGAAAAGGGATTGCGACAGGGCGTTGCATCGGCCGTCCTGCTGCGCTATCTCCCCCGCCTCCACGGGCTCCGCGCCCTTCGGAGCCGTTCCTGCTGGGGAATGGTGTAATGGTAACACAGCGGTTTTTGGTACCGTTATTCTAGGTTCGAGTCCTAGTTCCCCAGCCACTTCGCCCTGAGCGCCTCAACGAGCTTCCGAGGCGATTCAAGCTCAGGTGTAGATCGCAACCCCCACGTGCTGCGACAGCCCGTCACACGGGATTCTACTTAAGCAATCATCCCGGATTTCCAGCGCCCGAATCACTGTGGTTCTTAGTCGTTAACCATAGTGAACACCAAGTGAGGGACGCCTGGATGACCGCCTGCCACCCGTTTCGCGGGAACGCTCCGGCGGCTTCGTCCTGCAACCTTGCGGTGCGCGTCTAGAGCGGGCTCGGGGGAGCAGATGCAGGGCAAGGTCCTCATCATCGACGACGATCCGGCGCTGCTGCGCCTGATGGCCATGGCCTTCCAGGCCGCGGGATTCGGCGTCGTCTCTGCCGACAACGGTCGCAAGGGCGTGCGGATGGCCGGGGCCCACCGGCCGGACCTCGTCGTCACCGACATCGTCATGCCCGACATCGAGGGAATCGGCGCGATCCGCGCGATCAAGCAGGGCGCCCGCCCGCCGAAAGTCATCGCCATCTCCGGCGCCGGCCGCTCGCGCGGCGCCGACTACCTGAGCTGGGCCAAGCACCTCGGCGCGGACGAAGTCCTCGCCAAGCCGTTCCGCATGGCCGAGCTGATGAAGATTTCGAAGTCCGTCATCGCCGGCGGGCCTCAAGGCGCAACCGAACTGGGGAACTGACCGATGCATATCCTTCTCGTGGAAGACAATCCGGCCACCGCGCGCAGCGTCCAGCTGATCCTCGCGGCCGACGGGCACAACGTGTCGCTCACCTCCTCGGGCGAAGAGGCCGTCGAGCTGGCCGAGACCTACGACTACGACGCGATCCTGATGGACCTCGACCTGGAGGACATCACCGGCTCGGAAGCCCTGCGCGAGCTGCGCATGAAAAAGATCTCCACCCCGGTCATCATGCTGACCGGCTCGCTCGATGTGGACACCAAGGTCTCGGCCCTGGCTTCGGGCGCCGACGACTATGTGACCAAGCCGTTCCACAAGGCCGAGCTGTCGGCGCGCATCAACGCGGTGGTGCGGCGCTCGCGCGGGCATGTGGACTCGATCATCCGCACCGGCCCGATCGCGCTGAACCTCAACACCCGCAGCGCCGAGGTGAACGGCCAGCCGATTCACCTGACCCCCAGCGAGTACAAGATGCTGGAGCTGCTCTCCCTGCGGAAGAATTCGGTCCTGACCAAGGAAGCCTGCCTCAACCACCTCTACAACGGCCTGCAGGAGCCCGAGATCAAGATCATCGACGTCTTCATCTGCAAGCTGCGCAAGAAGATCGCGGCGGCCGGCGGCGAGAACCTGATCGAGACCGTCTGGGGCGGCGGCTACATGCTCCGCGACAAGCCCGGCGCGCACGACCGCCTCGCCGCCTGAACGGCGCCTGGCGACGCCGGCGGCGCGGCTCAGGGAGTCTACCTAGGTAGACGTCTCAGGGTGCGCCCCGGCCCCGCGCGTGGTGATGATTTCCTTGGCCACATTCCGGCCATGATCGAGGCGTGACGACAGTGGCGTTCGACGGTTTCGCGGAACGGAGCCCGGTTCGGCCGGCCGGTGAGCTGGCGGCCCTGCAGCGTCAGGCGGGCGTGCTGGCGCACGATTTCAACAATCTGCTGGGCGTGATCCTGGCCGCCAATGAAGCGCTGGCCCAGCGCCTGCCCGAAGGCTCCGACGGCCGCGAGCTGGCCAGGATGAGCCAGGACGCCGCCGAGCGCGGCGCCGAACTGCTGCAGCGCCTGGTGGACCTGACCCGGCCCGAGGGTGGCCCGCAGGTGCTCGCCGATTGCGCGCAGGCGGTGGCCTCCGTCGCCCGGATGGCGCAGATGGCCGCGCCGCGCGGCGTCGCGGTGAGCGTCCGCGCCGACGAGTCGTCGCTGCTCTGCCTCGCCGAGCGCGCCGGCCTCGACTCCGCGCTGCTGAATCTCTGCATGAACGCCGGCCATGCGATGCCGCGCGGCGGGACGATGGTCCTGGCGGCCGAGGCCGTCGACCTCGATCCCCTGATGGCCGCCGGGCTCGACATCCGCCCGGGTCGCTACGTCGCCGTCTCCGTCGCCGACACCGGCCACGGGATGTCGCCGCAGGTCCTGGCGCGGGCGACCGATCCCTACTTCACCACCCGCGCGGGTCGTGGCGGCTCGGGCCTCGGCCTCTGCGGCGTGCAGGAGTTCGTGCGGCGGGCCGGCGGGGCCCTGCGCCTGGACTCGACCGAGGGGCGCGGCACGACCGCCACGCTCTACCTGCCCCGAGCCTGACGCCTCAGGCGGCGCCGGCGGTGATCGTCGACCGGATCAGGTCCGACAGGCTGTCGGCGCGCATCTTGGACATCACGTTGGCGCGGTAGATCTCCACCGTGCGCGGGCTGATGGCCAGCCGCGCGGCGATGATCTTGTTGCTGGCGCCTTCCAGGATCAGGTCCAGAACCTGCCGCTCGCGCGCGGTCAGGCTCTCCAGCCGGCGCAGCACCCGGGTCTTGGCCGCGTTGGCGTCGACCGCCGCGTCGTTGTCCTCCAGGCAGGCGCGGATCACCCGCAGCAGCTGCTCGCTCTCGAAGGGCTTCTCGATGAAGTCGCTGGCGCCGGCCTTCATCGCGTCGACCGCCCGGCTGACGTCGGCATGTCCGGTAATGACAATCACCGGTAGTATGCAGCCGATGGCCTTGAGTTCGCGGATCAGTTCGATCCCGTCCATGCCGGGCATCCGCAGGTCGCTGACGATGCAGCCGCGGGCCTCGGGATCGAAGGTGGCCAGGAAGTCATGGGCCGACGCGAACCCGCGCGAGCCCAGGCCGTCGGACTTCAGGAGCATGACGAGGGAGTCCCGCGCCGCGTCGTCGTCATCGACGACGAACACCGTCCGCTCGCTCGTCATCCCCGCCATCTTCACCTACCCGCGCCAGTGCGAAACAGAACGCGGCGCCGCCCAGACGGCTGGGTTCGACCCAGATCCGCCCCCTATGGTTTTCGACTATAGCACTCGAAATGGACAGGCCCAGCCCCATTCCCTCGGGCTTTGTGCTGGCGAGCGGCTGAAACAGTCGGTCAGTGACGCTGGGGTCGATGCCCGGGCCACTGTCTTCGATAGATGTGATGAGCTGGTTCGCTGAATCCAGTTTGGTGGAGATGTTGAGCTGGCGGTTCGGGTACTTGGTGACAGCTTCAATTGCGTTGCGCGCCAAGTTGACCACGAGCTGTTGTATCTGGATGCGGTCGGCCATGACCGTATCGTCGCCCTTGTAGAGGTCGTAGACGACGCGGACATTGGCGTCTCGGGCCATCAGCGTGATGATGAAGTCCACCTCGCGGATGATCGCCGACAGGCTCTCCGGCTTCTGAAGCGTGCCGCCCCGCGTCGCTAGGTCGCGCATGGTGCGGACGATCTCGCCGGCTCGCACGGCCTGGTCGCCGGCGCGGGCCACCGCGTCGATCAGGTCGTCGTCCTCCAGTTCCATGCGCGCGATGATGTTGCGCGCGGCGCGGAGGTAGTTCGCCACCGCCGACAACGGCTGGTTGAGCTCATGCGCCAGGACCGAAGCCATCTCGCCCATGGAGTTGGCGCTCCACAGCTGGGTGAGCTGGGCGCGCAGCTCCTCGGACCGGCGTTCGGCCTCCTGCGTCGAGGTCAGGTCGCGCACCACCATGGCCCGGAAGCGGGAGTTGTCGGCGCGGACCTCGGCGATCTGCAGCTCCATCGGGAAGGTCGAGCCGTCGCGGCGCAGTCCAGTGACCTGGCGGATGCTGCCGCTGACGTCCTCGCCCGCGCCGCCCGACAGCGCCGCGTCCTCGCCCGGCGGCATCAGGCGGCTGAAGCTCTGGCCGATCATCTCGTCGGCCTTCCAGCCGAACAGGCGTTCGGCGGCGTTGCTGAACATGTGGATCTGGCCGTCGGACTCGGTGACCACCAGGGCGTCGGCGACGATGTCGAGGCCGGCCTGCAGCAGCGCCTCGCGTCGGCGCTGGCGGCGCACCAGGTCGCGGGTCGCCCGCTGGGCGGTCTCGAGCCGGCGAAAGCCCTCGCAGGCGATCAGGCCGATGGCCATGAAGCTGGCGGGACGCACCACCTGTTGGATGACGTCGTGCTGGTCGCCCAGGTCCAGCATGAAGGCGATGGCGACCGTGAGGACGGCGACGGTCACGCCGGACAGCCAGCCGCCCAGCCACAGGCTCGCCAGCAGCGCTGGCGCGCTCAGCAGGTAAACCGAGTGGCCGAATACGGGGCGCAGCCAGAGCTGAGCCACCAGTACGATCACGCTCGCCGCGATCGCGACGAGTTGGCCCCTGGCTGCGCCGGGGGGTGATCCTGAATCTGCCACGTCGGTTGTGTTGTCTCCCGTCCACAACCGAAACATGTATTCTACATTCCGCGTCGGTCCCCGCCGACAGAACGTGTTGTGCGGAAAATTCCGACCCTAAGCAATTACGTACATATACATAAGGGTGTGGCGGGTTGGCTTCGCTCGCCTATTTCGCGAGTTCCAGGCGCAACTTCGCGTCCTGGCGTCTATACTTTGGTCAGCTACCCGACAGACGGGCGCCCGGGCCGTCCGGCGCCGTCTGATCTCCGCCGTTCAGCGCCTTCTGCATCCAGACGATGTCGACCCACCGGCCGTGCTTCCAGCCGAAGCTCCTGCCGACGCCGGCGTCGACGAAGCCCAGCGACCGGTGCAGGCCGATCGAGGCCGCGTTGCCGGAATCGCCGATCACCGCGACCAGCTGGCGGATCCCCAGCGCCTCGCAGGCCGCGATCACCGCCGACAGCACGGCCTTGCCCACCCCGCGGCCGACCGCGTCGGGGGCGATGTAGACGCTGTCCTCCAGGGTGTAGCGATAGGCCTGCCGCGGGCGGAACGGCCCGGCGTAGGCGAAGCCCAGCACCCGTCCCGCGTCCTCGGAGACCAGGTACGGCAGGCCGCGCGCGGCGATGGCGGCCCGGCGATTGTCCATCTCGGCGGCCGAGGGCGGCTCCTCCTCGAAGGTGCCGAACCCATGCAGCACATGGTGGCCGTAGATCGCCGCCAGAGCCTCCGCGTCGTCCGTCGTCGCCGCCCGGATGATCATGCCTTGGTCCAGCCCCGCTCCAGCGCCCAGATGGCGAAGGCGTAGTCCAATGCGATCTCCTTGAGGAAGTCGAAACGGCCGGATGCGCCGCCGTGGCCTGCCTCCATGTTGATCTTGAGCAGGATCGGGGCCTCGCCCGTCGCATGTTCGCGCAGCTTCGCCACCCACTTGGCCGGCTCCCAGTAGGTGACGCGGGGGTCCGACAGGCCGCCGGTGGCCAGGATCGGCGGATAGGCCTTGGCTCCCACCTGGTCATAGGGGCTGTAGCTGGCGATCAGGTCGTAGGCGGCCGCGTCCTCGATCGGGTTGCCCCACTCGGGCCACTCCGGCGGCGTCAGGGGCAGGGTGGTGTCGCTCATGGTGTTCAGCACGTCCACGAACGGCACCGCCGCGATGATCGCGCCCCAGAGGTCGGGCCGCAGGTTGGCCACCGCCCCCATCAGCATCCCGCCGGCCGAGCCGCCATAGGCCGCGATCCGGCCCTTGGAGGCATAGCCCTCGGCGACCAGGTGTTCGGCGCAGGCGATGAAGTCGGTGAAGGTGTTGGGCTTCTTCTCCTTGCGGCCGTCGAGGAACCAGCCCCAGCCCTTGTCCGACCCGCCGCGGATATGCGCCGTCGCCCAGATCCAGCCGCGGTCCACCAGGCTGAGGTTGCGGATCGAGAAGCTGGGCTCCATGGCGTGGCCATAGCTGCCGTAGCCGTACAGCAGCACCGGCGCCGAGCCGTCCCGCGGCGTATCCTTCCGCATCAGGAGGGTGATCGGCACGTCCGCCCCGTCGGCCGCCCTGGCGTGCAGCCGGCGCGCCACGTACTGCGACGGGTCGTGGCCCGACGGCACCTCCTGGGTCTTGCGCAGGGTGCGGGCGCGGCTGGCCATGTCGTAGTCGAACCACTGCCGGGGCGTGGTCGGCGACTGGTAGACGAAGCGGGTGAGGGCGGTCTCGTATTCGTACCCGCCCTCCAGGTTCAGGGCGTAGGCCTCCTCGTCGAAGGCCACGATGTGCTCCTCGCCGCCCCGCGCCATCACCACCAGCCGATCGAGGGCGTTCACCCGCTCGGCGCGGACCAGGTGGCCGGCATAGGCGGCGAAGCCGGTGATGTAGCGGCCCGGCTCGTGGGCGATCCAGTCGCGCCAGGTGGCCTTGGCCGGGATGGCCGCGTCCGAGACGCACAGCTTGAAGTCCACGGCGCCGTCGGCGTTGGTGCGGATCACCCAGCGGTCGGTCCAGTGGTCCAGGGCGTACTTCACCCCCACCTGCCGCGGCTCGGCCACCACCGGCGCGGCGGTCGGATCGGCGGCCGGGATCAGCCACAGCTCGGTGGTCTCCTGGTTGCCCACATGGATCAGGATATGGCTGTCGTCGGCCGCGACGCCGACGCCCAGGAACATGCCGTCGTCGGCCTCCTCGTAGACCAGGGCGTCCTCACCCCCACGGGCCGGGCGGCGGAAGACCTTGGCCGGCCGGGCGTTCTCGTCGCGCCAGATCCAGAAGATCCACTGACTGTCGGGCGAGAAGACGAAGTCGCCATAGGCGCTGGCGATCGGCGTCCCCAACTCGGCGCCGGTGGCGAGATCCTTCACCCGGATCTCGTAGTATTCCGAGCCCTGGTCGTCGGCCGCCCAGGCGAACAGGGCGTGGTCCGGGCTGTGGCTGGCCGCGCCGACGTGGAAATAGGCCTTGCCCTTCGACAGCGCCTCCTCGTCCAGCAGCACGGTCTCGGGCCCCTCGGCGCCGCGCGGCCGGCGGGCGTGGATCGGATGCTCGGCGCCCAGGTCGTAGCGGACGTAGTAGTCGAACGGGCCGTCGGGGCTGGGGACCGAGCTGTCGTCCTCCTTGATGCGCCCCTTCATCTCGGCGAACAGCTGCGCCTGCAGCGCTTCGGTCTCCGCCAGCACCGCCTTGGTGTAGGCGTTCTCGGCCTCCAGGTGCTTGCGCACGTCGGCCCGCAGCGCCTTGGGGTCGCGCAGCACCTGCTGCCAGCCCTCGTCCTTCATCCAGGCATAGTCGTCGGTGCGGACGCGGCCGAGCTGTTCGATCCGCGTGGGGACCTTGGGGGCGACGGGCGGTGTGGGGAGGCTCATGTCCGCTAGATGCGACGGCGCGCGGTTGCGCTCAAGCCTTGCCGTCCCCGGGAATGGGCAGGTGGACTTGAGTCGCGCGCCGTCGGAGAGCGCCCGCGGCGCGGGGGGCATCGCCCCGGACGGAAGGGATATTCGCCGCCGCCGCGATTGACATCCCGGCGCACCGAGCGCCTTCGTATATCAGCGATCAAAGAACACGGTTGTGCGGGGAATTCTTGGGGCAGGCTCGATTGTGACGTCGGCAGACGTCGACAAGGAGGGTAGCAACATGACTCGCAAGCACCTGATGGCCGCCGCCGCCGCGGTGGCCCTCGCCGCCGCCTACGCCACCTCCGCTGGGGCCGTAACGGTCTACGGAAACTCTGCGTCCGCCGGGAACAATCCGATCCACATCATCGACGGGGCGACCGGTGTCGAGACCCAACGGTTCATCGGCCAGCCTTCAGGAAACGGCCGGGGCGTCGTGACGATCGGGAACACACTCTACTACACCGTCGTGGGCGACCCAAACATCTACAAGATGGACCGCACCACCGGGACGGCCCTGGGTTCGATCCTGACCTCGAACGCCAGCATGTCGACGCTGGCCTGGGACGGCAGCCACTTCTGGACGGCGGACTACGCCGGGACGAACCGCGCATTCCGCATCGATCCGACGACCGGCCTCAACGTGAAGACCATCAATCTTGAGGGCGCCCAGAACTTCATGGATGGCCTGGAGTGGTTCAACGGCAAGCTGATCGGGAACCGGTGCGACGCTTGCGGCACATACGACATCTGGGATTTGGACGGGAACCGGCTCGTCGAAAGCTTCATCACCACCGCCAATGGTGTCGGCACGGGCATCGCCTATGACGGGACCAATTTCCTGGTCTCCAACCTCTACGATCCCTCCATCGGCGTGTACGATTTCAGTACCGGTGGACTGCTCAACACCATCAACCTGACGGGCGCAGGCGGCTTCCTCATCGAGGATCTCTCGGTCGACTACGCCGCGCGGCCTGATACGGGCGGCGGCATCGTCCCCGAACCTGCGACCTGGTCGATGATGATCCTGGGGTTCGGGGCTCTCGGAATCCTGGCCCGTCGGCGCCGTCACGCCGCCATGGCCGCTTAAGGGCGGCGAATCTGAGTCACGGGGCGTCCCTCGAAGCGTCGGCCTGAACTCCGGGCCGATGCGTTCGGGGATGCTGTCGCCGATCGTTGAAGGGCGGGGCGGTTGGCGCCCTGCTGCGACCGGCCGGCTTCAAAGGCCGAAGTACGGTTCATAGTGGGGAACGATCTGGTCGCCCGGAGCCACGACGACCCGGGCCCGGCCTCCGCGCTTGTCCTCGTCCCGCGCGGTGAAGCACGCCGCGCGGACGGCGTCGCCGCGGGTGTGGAACTGGCGAAGCGCGGCTGCCCCGCGGTAGACCTTCCACACCCCCGTCCGGTCGGAAACGGTGTAGGTCGACGGCTGGGCGGGCCGTCCGCCCGCCTTCACTGCGACGCCGCCCTTGGCGGGCGCGGCGGGTCAGACAGCCGATGGGCGGCGAGAAGGCGAGCCCATTCGTCGGGATCGCGCACGCTCACGGACTCGCCGATGGGGGGCAACGCGCCGCCCTGGCTTTCCAGCAGAGACTCGTCGATCCAGCTGATCTCGTAGCCGCGCACGGGGAGCGCGCTTCCCATCAGACGCGCGGCCATCGCGGAGGCGCTCGGCGTGTTCGGCGCGTGGCAGAGGAAGCGGTCGCCACGCCCCGCCGTGGGGTCGAGGCGTATCTGCACCGCCCAGTATCCGGGGCGGAGCGCATCCCAGCTGCGCTCTTTCAGAGGTTGCATGGTAGTCTTTCAAGGATCAAGCGGAAGATGGGCGAAGCTCATCTATTCCGTCTTAGGCGGTTGTCCGCCATCGATCATGTGCATCATAGCACAACAATCGTAATGCGGGCGATTTATTCTGAAATTGGTATGCGAAACAACGCAATGTCATCGCGCGGGATCCCGCCAAGGACTGCGCGCTGAGGCCCCACGCGGAGCGTTGATCCTGGCGCATTCTGCAGCGCTGCGATCTGCGCCTCACCCCCTGCGCGATCCCGCGCGCGGCGTCGGGCCGCAGTCAAAAGTGGCGACTTGTTGGCGCCGCGGATTCCGTGATTCACTACTTGTGCATCGAGATCGCGCATCAAAGACGCGAGGGGCTTAAGTAGAGTAACGGGGACCACCATGGTCATGGACCTTGCGGTCGAGCTGATCAACGCGACTGTCCAGCTCGAGCAACCGCTCGGCGACGGGACGCGCACGGTCGGGACCGGCTTCCTCATCTCGGCCCCCGGCCCGGACGGCGCGCCGCGGACGGTGCTGGTCACCGCCAACCACGTGCTGGAGAAGATGCCGGGCGCCACCGTGCGGATCGGCTATCGGATCTCCAACCCCGACGGGTCGTGGAGCTACGCGCCCCAGCCGTTCAAGATCCGCGACGCCGAGGGCGGGGCGCTCTGGACCCACCACCCCAGCCGCGACGTGGCGGCCATCAGCATCACGGCCCCGCCGGAGTTCGCCAAGGCGGCCCTGCCGGTGAACTACCTGGCCGCGGACGACACCTTCTCCAAGGAGCAGGTGGGCGCCGGGGACGAGATGATGGCGCTGGGCTTCCCGCGAGGCCTGTCGGCCAACTCCGCCGGATTCCCGATCCTGCGCTCGGGCCGGATCGCGTCTTATCCGATCGCGCCGGCCAAGGTGTTCCCCACCTTCCTGCTGGATTTCTCGGTCTTCCCGGGCAACTCGGGCGGCCCGGTGTTCGTCAGCCGGTCGACCAAGGTCCAGCCGGGCATGACCCAGGTGTCGGACAAGCCGCAGGACCCCGGCTTCATCGCGGGTCTCCTGACCCAGCAGGTGGAGCTGAACAGCGAGCGGCTGGAGATCGGCATCGTCACCCACGCGAAATACATCCGCGAGACGATCGACCTGATGCAGAACCCGCTGGCGCCGGCGACGGTGGCCGCGGCGGAGACCAGCGTGGCGGGCGGCCGGACGGCCTCCGCCGAAGAGGCCGCGCGGAACTAGGAAGAAGCTCCCCCGGCCGCGCCGAGGGAGCCGCTATCCTCAGGCGCCGTAGACGACCGAAATGGTCTCGGCGACGCACGCCGGGCGGTCTTCGCCCTCGATCTCGATCGTGCACTCGTTCTTGATCTGCATGCCGCCGGCCTTGGGCTCGGCGCCGATCAGCTTCTGGCGCATGCGCACGCGCTTGCCGACGCGGACCATGTTGGTGAAGCGCACCTTGTCCGAGCCGTAGTTGATGCCGCGGGTCACGCCCTTCACCGGCAGCAGGCCGGCGCCCAGCATCGGGATCAGCGACAGGGTCAGGTAGCCGTGGGCGATCGGGCCGCCCATTTCCTTGGTGGCGCGCTCGACGTCCACGTGGATCCACTGGTGGTCGCCCGTGGCTTCGGCGAACTTGTTGACGCGGTCCTGGTCGATGAGGACCCAGTCCGACACGCCCACTTCCTGGCCCACCATGCCGGGCAGGTCCTTGATCTCGACCGGGTTCATTCGTTCGCTCCCTCGTGCGGTAAAACAGGTGTTCGGCTGTAGCAGGGCGCGCCGCTCCTGCGAAGCGGGGAGGCGCGCGCCGGCTCAGACGATCTTCGAGCCTTCCTTGCCCCAGTAGGCGTCGCGGATCAGGCGCTTGTAGAGCTTGCCGGTCGGATGGCGCGGCAGCTCCTCCATGAAGTCCAGCTTCCGGGGCGCCTTCACGTGGCTGAGGTTCGCGCGGGCGAAGGCCATCAGCTCGTCGCGCAGGGCGTCGCCCGCCTCGGCCCAGTCGGCGGGCTGGATCACGGCGACCACCTGCTCGCCCATCTCCTCGTGCGGCGCGCCCACCACGGCGGCGTCGGCGACCTTCGGGTGGCCGATCAGCAGGTTCTCGATCTCCTGCGGATAGATGTTCACCCCGCCCGAGATGATCATGAAGCTCTTGCGGTCGGTGAGGTAGAGGTAGCCCTCCTCGTCGACCCAGCCCACGTCGCCCAGGGTGGTCCAGCCGTGCTTGTTGGTGCCCTCGGCCACCTTCTCGGGGGCGTTGTGGTAGCTGAGCGGCGGGCCGCCGGCGAAGTGGACCACGCCCTCGGTGCGCGGGGGCAGGGGCTCGCCGTCCTCGTCGCAGATCCGCAGCTCGCCCAGCACGGCGCGGCCGACCGAGCCCTTGTGGGTCAGCCACTCGTCGGCCTTGATGAAGCAGAAGCCGTTCCCCTCGGTGCCGGCGTAGTACTCGTAGATCACCGGACCCCACCAGGCGATCATCTGCTCCTTCACGGGGACGGGGCAGGGGGCGGCGGCGTGGACCGCCGAGACCATCGAGCTGACGTCGTACTTCTTCCGGACTTCCTCCGGCAGCTTCAGCATCCGCACGAAATGGGTCGGCACGAACTGGCCGACGTTGACCTTGTATTTCTCGATCAGCTGGAGGGCGACCTCGGGGTCGAACTTCTCCATCACGATGACCGTGCCGCCCAGCTTGTGGACGCTCATGCACCAGCGCAGCGGCGCGGCGTGGTAGAGCGGCGCGGGCGAGATGTAGGTGCAGCCCGGCGGGAAGCCGAACAAGGTCTGGGTCATCATCACGAGCGCGTTCGGCTCGTCGATCGCCGCGCCGGTCAGGGCCGGCTTGATGCCCTTGGGCCGGCCGGTGGTGCCCGACGAATAGAGCATGTCCGAGCCGGCGGTCTCGTCGGCGATCGGGGTGGTCGGGAACTTGTCGCGGGCGGCCTCGAAGCTCTCGTAGGGCGGGCGGGCCTCGCCGACCACGTAGAGCTTCACGCCCTTGAGGTGCGCCGGCAGGTCGTCAACGACCGAACCGACGCCGGCCGAGGTGATCAGCACCTGCGCGCCGCAGTCGCCGACGATGTATTCGACCTCGCCCGCCGTCAGCTTGGACGAGATGCAGGTGTAGTAGAGACCGCTGCGCTGGGCCGCCCAGGCGATCTCGAAATAGCGCGGGTGGTTCTCCATGAAGATGGCGATCACGTCGCCCGCCTTCAGGCCCAGCGAGCGGAACAGGTGCGCCCCCTGGTTCGACCGCTCGTCGAGCTGCTTGTAGGTCACCGTCTCGCCCGAGCCGGCCATGATGTAGGCGGGACGGTCGGGGTGGGTCTTCGCGTGGGTCGCCGGATGCATGCACAAGTCTCCCGGGCGCCGGTCTTTCGCCGGCCCTCTGTCAGACGCGAATTGCGGGCCTTGACCTACCGTCCGTCAACCGCCCGGTATGGCCCGCGCAAACGAGACCAGGAGAGCCCATGCCCAGCTTCGAGACGCTGCTCTATTCCGTGGAAGACGGGATCGCGACGATCACCCTCAACCGCCCGGACAAGCTGAACGCCTTCAACACCACCATGATGCAGGAGTTGATCGCCGCGTTCGACGAGACCGACGCCGACGACAACGTGAAGGCCGTGATCATCACCGGGGCCGGCCGCGCGTTCTGCGCCGGGGCCGACCTGTCGGCCGGCGCCCAGACCTTCGACTACGACGCCCGCGGCGGCGCCGACCAGGCGGCCCGCCAGGAGCAGGGCGTGCACCGCGACGGTGGCGGCCTCGTCACCCTGCGCATCTACGACAGCCTGAAGCCGGTGATCTCGGCCTGCAACGGCGCGGCCGTCGGCATCGGCGTGACCATGCAGCTGGCCATGGACTTCCGCCTCGCCTCGAGCGACGCCCGCTACGGCTTCGTCTTCGCCCGGCGCGGCATCAACCCCGAAGCCGCCTCGTCCTGGTTCCTGCCACGGCTGGTCGGCATCCAGACCGCGCTGGAGTGGTGCTACACCGGCCGGATTTTCCCGGCGCAGGAAGGCCTGGACAAGGGCCTGGTCCGCTCGGTCCACGCGCCGGAAGACCTGCTCCCGGCGGCCCGGGCCCTGGCGCGCGAGATCGTCGACAACACCGCGCCGGTCTCGGTCGCCGTCACCCGCCAGCTCATCTGGCGCATGGCCGGCGCCTCGCACCCGATGGAGGCGCACAAGGCCGACAGCCGCGCGATCCAGGCTCGCGGCCGTTCGGGCGACGCCAAGGAGGGCGTGACCTCGTTCCTCGAAAAGCGTCAGCCCAACTATCCGGACAAGGTCTCCAAGGACATGCCCGACATCTGGCCGCACTGGACGTCGCCCAAGTTCGAATAGGTCTGCGATCCCAGAAATGGATCCGGCGGCGCCCCTCGCGGGCGCCGTTTCGTTTTGGGCTGGTCGGTTGGCGATGTGGCTCAAGTCGAATGTACAGGTAGAACCGGCATCCAACTCGCCTCCAGGGTTGAACCGTTGTTTACGTTACACGCGACTTCTGTTCTCGGAACAGGCGTGTTCGTTTTGCTGTATTTCCCGGTTGTAGACGGCGCCGGATGCCGATAATGACGGCGAACCGAGTTAGAGAATCACAAGACGTCGAAATTCGACGTCAAACTTCGGAACCAAGAGAAATGGACGAGAAGACGGAAGTCATCGAGATGACGGCGGACATCGTTTCCGCCTACGTCGGCAACAACACTGTGGCGGCCGCCGACCTGCCGGGCCTGATCCAGAGCGTGCATCGCGCCCTGGCCGGCGTCTCGTCCGGGACCGAGACTGTCGAGGCGGCGCCGAAGGAGCCGGCCGTGCCGGTCCGCCGTTCGATCACCCCTGACTACCTCGTCTGCCTCGAGGACGGCCGCAAGTTCAAGTCGCTGAAGCGGCACCTGCGGACCAAGTACAACATGAGCCCCGAGGAATACCGGGCGAAGTGGAACCTGCCGAAGGACTATCCGATGGTGGCTCCGAACTACGCCAAGGCGCGGTCCGACCTCGCCAAGCAGATGGGCCTCGGCCAGGGCGGCCGTCAGGCGCCGAAGAAGAAGCGCTGACCCGCGGGGCGCTCTGCGCCCAACGTTGAATCAGAAGCGCCCGCCGGCTCTGTCGGCGGGCGTTTTTCTTTGCCGTTAACCAATTTCGGCTTGCCGCCGATTCGCGGGTCAGGCCTTATGTGATTCATCATGAATCCAAGCCGTTATTGCAGACTCATCACATGGCGGCGCAGTTAGGTCCCCCGGCCGCGGCGATCCGCGCGCACGAAGAGATGTTCGCCTACTGGAACTCGCTGAAGGCGGGGGCCCCGGCGCCGACCCGGCGCGAGATCGACCCCGGCCACATGAAGCGCCTGCTGCCCACCGTCAGCCTGACCGACGTGCTGCGCGGCGACGGGCTGGACTACCGGGTGCGGCTCGCCGGCACCGGCCTCTACAACGTCTACGGCCGCGAGATCACCGGCCGGACCCTCGCCGAGGTCTATAACTCGGCGGCCGCCGAGTACTGGCGCCACGAACTGGGCAAGGTGGTCCATGAGCGCAAGCCGGGCGTCGGCGTCCACAACCTGGCCTGGCGCGGGGCCTCGCACCTGTCGATCGTCTGGATCCGCCTGCCGCTGGTCACCGAGGCCGGCGACGTGAACATGATCCTCGGCTACGACGCCGTCGTCGGCCTGGGCTCCGTCTCCAGCGGCATCCGCCCCGCCCCGAGCGCGGCCGCCGCGGCCTAGGCCGCCCGCGCGGCCTCGGCGTCGCGCCGGATCCGCTGCACCATCGAGGCCAGGCCGTTGGACCGCTGCGACGACAGCGCCCCGGCCAGCCCCAGCGTCTCGAACGCGGCCTTGGCGTCGAAGGCCAGGATGTCGGCCGGCGCACGGCCCGAGTAGAGCCGCAGCAGCAGGGCGACCAGGCCGCTGACGATATGGGCGTCGGAATCACCGCGGAACTTCAGCGTGCCGTCGGGCTGGGGCTCGGTCACCAGCCACACCTGGCTCGCGCAGCCGCGGACCTTGTTGGCGTCCGATCGCTCGGCGTCCGAGAGCGGGGCGAGTTCCTTGCCCAGCTCGATCACATAGCGGTAGCGCTCCTCCCAGTCGCCCAGGAGGTCGAACTCGTCCGCGAGCTCGGTGAGGGTGTCGTCGATGCCGGACATGTGGCGCGCGACTTAGGGACCGCCGGGTCCCGGCGCAACCGCCATCAGCCGGCTGGGAGGCGAACGGTCGCGGTTAGGCCCTCGCCCCGGGCCGAGGTCAGCTTCAGCCGTCCGCCCATGGCCTTGCAGGTCAGGTCGGCGATCGGCAGGCCCAGGCCCGCGCCCTCGGCCTTGCGGGTGAGCGCGTTCTCGCCCTGCTCGAACGGCGCCATCAAACGCTGCAACTCGGCCGGATCGACGCCGTCGCCCTCGTCGCGGATGTGGATGTCCACGGCGTCGCCGTGCCGCTCGACCCAGATCCGCACCCGGCCGCCCTCGGGCGAGAAGGCCACGGCGTTGTGGACGATCTGGGTCAGCACCGAGCGCAGGCCGCGGCTGTCGGCGGTCACCGAGGGCAGGGCGCCCTTGCCCTCGACCTCCACCGTCACCCCGCGCGCGGTCAGTTCGGGCTTGAGACCGGTCAGGACGTCGTCGAGCGCCGGCTCCAGCGCCTCGTGGGCGGTGTCGAAGTCGATCGTGCGGCCTTCCAGCCGGGCGATCTCCAGGACCTGGTTCACCAGCTTCAGCAGCTTCTGGCCGCTCGCGTGGATGATCTCGGCATACTCCTTGTATTGGGGAGAGCCGAGCGGACCGTACAGTTCCGCTGTGAGAATCTCGGAGAAGCCGAGGATGGAGTTCAGCGGCGTGCGCAGCTCATGGCTCACCATCCGCAGGAACGAGCGCTTCTGCTCTTCCAGGGCCGCCTCGATGCGGGCGTGGGCGCGCGGCTGCGCGCCGGACGAGGAGTTGGCTTCGTGAGCCATGGATCGGCGGTGCGCCTGCTCGGTCGGGGCCTGCAAGGTGGCGCCGGCCGCTTACGAAAGTCTTTCGGGCGCCTGGACCTGCGTACTCGCCCGAATCCCCTGCGGCCGGTAGTGTCCGCCGAAGGGCCCGACAGGG